>DATEYP010000336.1:0-2273 GCA_035256085.1 Acidiferrobacterales bacterium | reverse complement strand
CGCCGCGATCAGCAATTGCTGGCGACCTATGCCATCGAAGACGACATCATCCTGACGCGCGATCGCAAAATCAGCGATTTTGAGGCGCAGATCAACGCCAGCCAGGAAACCCTGAAGTCGCTGCGTGCCTCGCTGGCGAAGCTTCAGAAACAGGCCAGTGAGGAACAACGCACCGCCAAACAGGTTTCACCGCAGACCGCCAAGACCATTGCGAATAACGAGGCACAGATCGCCAAGCACGAGTCGTATGTCGAGAAAATGCACAAGGAGCAGGAGGCCATGCGCGTCCAGTATCAAACCGAACTGGAGCGCTTTCGCGAACTGAAGCGCAAGCCGTTACCGGCGGTACCCGCCGCGGCAACCTCAGGCGCCCCGGCACAGAAAAAATAGAGGCTCCTGCATTGGCGCTCTGGAAGTTACGCAGAGAGCGCAAAGGGAAATAAACATAAAAACGGCGTTTAGCCACAGATGAACGCAGATTTATGCAAATGAATCAGGCCATTGATGCACCGAAGCCGTTCACCCTTCTGGTGGGCCGGCGAATACAGGCAGCGCATTGAATATCCATGTTTATCTGCGTTCATCTGCGGCTGACTGCTTATTCCAGGATAAATCGTAAAACCAGCTATTTGAATTCTCCGCGATCTCTGCGCCTCTGCGTCCTCTGCGCCTATTCCAAAGCCCGCCCTTAACGACTCACAACTTTTTTTCCTCCACCCAACGCAGCCCGCTGGGGGTAGTCTCCTGTTTCCAGAATGGCGCCCGGGTCTTGAGCTCATCAATCAGATAGCGACAGGCGGCGAAGGCCGCATCCCGATGCGCCGACCACACCGCCACCAACACGATCGGCTCACCGGGAAGAAGCAGGCCGTAGCGGTGGACCATCAGGGTATCGAGTAGCTCCCAGCGGGCGCGTGCTTCGGCACTGATTTTCTCCAGGTAGCCCTCGGTCATTCCCGGATAATGCTCCAGGGTCATGCCGGAAACCGCATGTCCCTGGTTAAAATCGCGCAGACTGCCAATGAACACGGCGGTCGCCCCATACTGGCCGGCCCAATCGACTGTGCGCGTTTCCTGGTAGGTCGCCAATTCCCGCCAAGGTTCAAATCCGTCTTTCTGTACCCGGACCGTCATCAGCCCCCCGTGACCGGCGGGAAAAATGCCACCTCGTCCCCGGCCCGCACCACCGACGCCGGGGAGGCATACTCCTGGTTTATGGCGATAAGAGTATTGGCCGGGAAAGGCTGGGCACAAACACGGCTCCAGACATCGGCCGCGCAACTCAACCCGGCCGCATCCACCTGTTCCTCGCCGCGGCCAAGCTGTTCGCGAAGACTCGCGAAATAACGGACTGTAATGTTTGACATAACACCTACTCTATCGTCGGGAATGCAGTTTTCTGTGACCGCTGTCGATTACTGGAAAATGCGCTAATATGCGCGGCTTGGCAAGACACACAACTGCGAATCCAGTGGCAAAGGCGCGAATTCCTGACCGTTTTACCCATAAATCGCCTGAAAAATAAATAAACCGCCCTTATGAGCCACTGCAGTATTACTAATTAGTTTTGGCCTGGGTTCCCCTATACAGTCTGCCGTTGTCTCGCTTCCTGTTTTCGGCTTTTCCGCGGCTGGACCAATCGAGCGACACCATTGCAGTTCGGGAGGGTGGCCTAGAACACCCGGTCTACTGGCCTTTGTACTTTTAAGGAATCACAATCGATGAGCAAACTCGTCAAACCCCACGGCAGCGACTCACTCAAGCCCCTGCTGCTCGACGGTGCGGCCCGCAAGGCGGAACTCGAACGCGCCAAGGCGCTCCCCAGAATCAAAATGTCGTCGCGTGAAGTCGGCGACGTCATCATGCTCGGTATCGGCGGCTTCACCCCGCTCACCGGTTTCATGACCAAGGCCGACTGGCAGGGTGTGTGCGACGGCATGAAAATGGCCAACGGCCTGTTCTGGCCGATCCCCATCACCCTGTCCACGGACGACGAATCCATCAAGGAAGGCGCCGACATCGCCCTGGTGGACGGCGAGACCGGTGCGGTCATGGGCACCATGAAGGTCACCGACAAGTACACCATCGATAAGGCCCACGAGTGCATGATGGTCTACAAGACCACCGACCTGGAGCACCCGGGCGTGAAAATGGTCATGGCCCAGGGCAAGTACAACCTGGCCGGACCGGTCAAGGTCGTGTCCACCGGCACGTTCAAGGAAGAGTACGGCGAGCAGTTCATGACCCCGGCCGAGACCCGCGCCATGTTCGAA
>DATEYP010000335.1:0-2122 GCA_035256085.1 Acidiferrobacterales bacterium | reverse complement strand
GCTCTCGCCGCTACTCAGTAACATTCTGCTGACCGACTTGGACCGAGAGCTGGAGCGCCGAGGACACAAGTTCGTGCGGTATGCCGATGACTGCAACCTCTACGTCAAAAGCGAACGCGCGGGCCGGCGGGTGAAAGCAAGCATCACCCGGTTCTTGGAGAAACGCTTGAAGCTCAAGGTCAATGAAGCCAAGAGCGCGGTCGCCGAGGTCTGGCAGCGTAAGTTCCTGGGCTTTAGCTTCACGCACGGCGAGAGCCCACGGCGCCGTATCGCGCCCCAAGCCATCGCCCGCTTCAAGCAACGAGTCCGAGAACTGACAGGCCGCAACCAGGGGCGGAGCCTAACGCAGATCATCGAGCGTTTAGGCCCTTATCTGCTGGGTTGGCGAGCCTACTTTGGCGAGTGCGAGACACCGACCGTGTTACGCGCGCTCGATCAATGGATTCGCCGGCGGTTGCGAAGTGTGGTGTGGAAGCACTGGAAGCGCGGCCGTCGACGTTACGACGAACTGCGCCAACGCGGCGTGAAGCCTAAGCTCGCGGCACATACCGCAGGCAGCGCCCACGGCCCCTGGCGATTAGCCGGTAGCCAAGTGCTGCACATGGCATTCCCCATCGCCTTCTTCACGGCCATGGGTCTCCCGAACCTTTATTATGCTGCGCACACCGCTTAACCTACCGAACCGCCGTGTACGGACCCGTACGCACGGTGGTGTGACAGGGACAGCTCGTGAGGGCTTACCTATGTCGATCTGGTTCGCAGCAATCCGGGAGACTCGCGGCGGCCATCAATCGTCACCTGGTTTCACCCGCATCGTGAGCCCGGGTTAAGACCGGATCAGACATCGTTGCTGCCGGGCGTGTCAACGCAGATTGCGTCGGCGCGGGTCTGGTGCCCGGTGTGGGATCCGGGCCAACGCGCTAGTCGGCGAATCGCTGCGCTGAGAAAGGCGTAACCGCAAGACGTGCCGAAGCTTGTCGTTTGGCCGCCACGCCGGGCTCGGGTAACATCCCCCCAAACACCAGGGACCCACGCTACATGCCCGATATCCAGCGCGACCTCACCCGCACCGTGCTCGCGGTGCTGTTCATCGGCGGGCTGCTCGGTTTCTCGCTCTGGATCCTGCGCCCGTTTCTGGTATCGCTGATCTGGGCGGTGACGATCGTGGTGGCGTCCTGGCCGCTGATGCGCGTGGTCCAGTCGGCCTTGTGGGGGCGGCGCTGGCTGGCGGTGACGGCGATGACGCTCGCACTGTTGTTGCTGCTGATCGTGCCGTTCACCGCCGCGATCATAACGATTGTGTCCAATGTCGATACCATCGTCGGATGGGTAAAGGCCATTAGCGAGTTTGCGATTCCGCCGCCGCCCGCCTGGCTAGGCAGCCTGCCCATTATCGGAGAGGCCGGCGTGCAACTCTGGCAGGAGCAGGCGAGCGGCGACGTCGAAGCGCTCACCGCCAAGGTCGTTCCCTATGCAGGCGTGCTCTCGAAATGGTTTGTCGCCCAGGTCGGCAACCTCGGGGTGGTTTTCGTTGAGATCCTGCTCACGGTGGTGGTCTCCGCGATTCTGTTTGCGCATGGCGAACAGGCTGCCGCCTGGATGCGGCGCTTCGGACGGCGCATCGGCGGGGAGAGCGGCGACGCCGCGATGCTGCTTTCGGCGCAGGCGATTCGCGGCGTCGCGCTCGGGGTCGTGGTGACGGCACTGGTGCAGGCGCTGCTCGGCGGACTCGGACTCGCGGTCGCGGGGGTGCCGTTTGTGGCCATCCTCACGGCGGTCATGTTCATGCTGTCCGTGGCACAGATCGGCGCCATCCCGGTGTTGCTCCCGGCGGTGATCTGGCTGTATTCGCGCGACGATGTGCTGTGGGGAAGCGTGCTGCTGGTGGTGATGGTGGTGGTGAGTCTGCTCGACAATGTCTTGCGCCCGATTCTGATCAAGAAGGGCGCGAACCTGCCGCTGCTGCTGGTCTTTGCCGGCGTCATCGGCGGTTTGATCGCCTTCGGACTGATCGGCATTTTTATCGGCCCCATGGTATTGGCCATTTCCTACACCCTGCTGAGTGCCTGGATCGAGCAGCGCCAGTCGCGCAGCTGAGCGTCACGGTTGAGGCTGTAGGAAA
>DATEYP010000334.1:0-2479 GCA_035256085.1 Acidiferrobacterales bacterium | reverse complement strand
ACCCTGCCCGGCATCGTGCAGGCCGCGTATGCCATGCCGGACGCGCACTGGGGCTACGGCTTCCCGATCGGCGGGGTCGCGGCCTTCGATCCCGAATTGGGCGGCGTGGTCTCGGCCGGTGGCGTGGGCTTCGACATCTCGTGCGGCGTGCGCACCCTGCACACCGGGCTCACGCCGCAGGACGTGAGGGAGAACCAGAAGGCATTGGCCGACATGCTGTACTACAAGATCCCGGCCGGGCTCGGCAGCACCGGGGCGATCCGGCTCAGCGCCACGGAGATGGACGCGATGCTGGCCGGCGGCGCGCGCTGGGCGGTGGAGCGCGGTTACGGCACAGTGCACGATCTGGAGCGCACCGAAGAGCATGGCCAGATGAAGGGCGCGAAGCCGGGCAATGTCTCGGATCATGCCAAGAAGCGCCAGCGCGACGAGATCGGCACGCTCGGCAGCGGCAACCACTATCTCGAGGTGCAGCGCGTCACCGAGGTGTTTGACGCGCAGGCCGCCCAGGCTTTCGGCCTGAAGCTGGACGACATCGTGGTCAGCATTCACTGCGGCTCGCGCGGCCTCGGCCACCAGATCGGCACCGAGTATCTGAAACGCATGGCCATCGCCGCCAGCCAGTTCGGCATCGAGCTGCCGGACCGCGAACTGGCATGCGCGCCAATCAAGTCCGACATCGGCCAGGAATATCTCGGCGCGATGCGCGCTGCCATCAACTGCGCGCTCGCCAACCGCCAGGTGATCACCCACCTCACCCGCCAGGCGTTTGCCCAGGTCGTGCCGCACGCCGACCTGCGCTTGATGTACGACGTGTCGCACAACACCTGCAAGGAGGAGGAACATGTGGTGGACGGTGTGCCGCGCCACTTGTTCGTACACCGCAAGGGCGCAACGCGCGCGCTCGGACCGGGGCACCCCTCCATTCCCGAAGCCCTGCGCGCCGTCGGCCAGCCGGTGCTGATCGGCGGCAGCATGGGCACGGCCTCGTATATTCTGGTCGGCACTGCACAGGGCATGCAGCAGTCGTTCGGCAGCGCCTGCCACGGCGCGGGACGCGCCATGAGCCGCCACCAGGCCTACCGCCAGTGGCAAGGCCGGCAGGTGATCGACGAACTCGCCGCGCGCGGCATCCTGATCCGCAGCCCGACCTCGCGCGGCGTGGCCGAAGAGGCACCGGGCGCCTATAAAGATGTTGCCGCGGTGGTGGATGCGGCGCACGCCGCCGGGTTAGCGCACAAGGTGGCGCGCGTCGAACCATTAATTTGCATCAAAGGCTAAGCCACAGATGAACACAGATAAGCACAAATTAATAAACAACAAAACAAGTGGCGGTTCCGTTTTTTATCTGCGTTCATCTGCGTGCATCTGTGGCTGAAATATTAACCTTCATCAAACATCCCGCACTGTGAAAATCTTATTCATATATTATTTAGGCCACAGATGAACGCAGATGAAGATACTGAGGAGAACGGTAAATAGTGCTCACACAACAGCAAATGTGAGTCCCCCCTCCCGGAGGGAGAGGGGAAAACAACGTGCACTATTTACCGATCGGGTCAGTAACTACGATGATCTGTGTCTATCTGTGTTCATCTGTGGCTAAACAATCATAAAACACCATGCCCATCCATAACGCCGACATCGCCGCCATCTTCGAGGAGATCGCCGAGCTCCTCGAAATCCAGAACGAGAATCCGTTCCGCATCCGCGCCTATCGCAATGCCGCGCGTCAGGTCGAGGGCATGGGTGTGCCGGTGGCAGACATGGTGGCGAAGGGCGAAGATCTGACCGAGCTGCCCGGAATCGGCGACGACCTGGCCGCCAAGATCCAGGAAATCGTTGCCACCGGCCAGTGCCAGGCGCTGGAGAAACTGCGCAAGCAGGTGCCGCCGAGCATCACCGAACTTCTGAAAATTCCCGGGCTCGGGCCGAAGCGCGTGCGCGCGCTCTACGACAAGCTCAAGGTCAAGACTATCGACCAGCTCGCCAAAACCGCGCAGGCCGGCAAGATCCGCGAACTCGAGGGCTTCGGCGCGAAAACCGAACAGACCATCCTCGAAGCCCTGGCCGCACATATCTTCGGACAGAAACGCTTCAAGCTCGCGATTGCCGCGCAGTACGCCGAGCCATTGAAGAAATACTTGGAGAAAGTCCCGGGTGTGCAGCAGGTAGTGCTGGCCGGCAGCTACCGGCGCTTCAAGGAGACCGTGGGCGATATCGACATCCTCGTGACCGCGAGCGGCGCCGAGAAGGTCATGGAACGGTTCACGGCGTATGACGAGGTACGCAAGGTGCAGGCCAAGGGCGATACCCGCTCGACCATCATCCTCAAATCCGGCCTGCAGGTGGACCTGCGCGTGGTCGACCCGGAATGTTATGGCGCGGCGCTGCAGTATTTCACCGGCTCCAAGGAACACAACATCGAGATCCGCCGCCTCGCGCAGGAGCGCAAGCTCAAGATCAGCGAGTACGGTGT
>DATEYP010000333.1:0-11595 GCA_035256085.1 Acidiferrobacterales bacterium | reverse complement strand
ATCGGCTTCAGGTCCAGGCCGTAGACCGTCGCGAAACGATTCACGTACTCCGGGTTTTGTTTCAGGCGCGTGACGACCGCCCACGCGCTGGGCATGGCCATTTCGAGCGGATTCAGAATCGGCTGCCTGGCCTGCTCGGCGAGTGTCGCGGCGCGGCCGTTCCAGAACTGGCCGCCGACATAGTGCTTCTCGGTTGCGTCCCAGTGAAAGAACGGACTGAACGCGGCATAGCCGGCCGACGGTGAATTGAGCGCGCCGAACCGGCCGGCGACGGAACCGGCCGAGACTGCGGTGCCGTCCGTGATATTGACCGGATCGGCAAATCCCGGTGTCGGCAGCGTACCGGGCGTGGCCGCAAGGCTGTGGCAGGTCGCGCACGACTGGTTGCGGTTGAGCGACAGATTGACGTCTTCGTACAGCATTTTTCCGAGCGCCTGCTCGGGGGTGAGCGCATCGGTAGCCAGTGCCGTGACCGGCGCGGTGATGACAAGACCAAGACAAAGCAGGATGTGTTTCATGTGCGGGCGCGCCCTTTGCGGAAATCCGAGCTAAACATCTTTCTATATTCAGGAACGAAACCGGGCCACAGTGAGACGACAGCGAATATTCGGGATGGCTTGTGTGAATACGAACTACAGTGAACGGAGCGATGAAAGCTACATCTCTCCGTTCACTAAGATTTCCGTACTTACTTCCTTGGCCTGAAGTAGCGACTGTACTTCTCTTCAAGTCGGGCGGAGGTGCCTTTCCACTTTTCGGGACCTACCGCAGACGCCAGCTCCTCATGCATGCCGCCAATGGTGCGCAGCACCTGATCCTGCACCCGGTTCTGGTCGGCTTCGAGCCTGAGCAGGGTGGCGGAATCGTGCCCGGAGGACAGCGCCAGCATTAATTCCTGCTGGGCGCGCATGGCCGCGGCCAACTCGCGCTGGGCATTGGGTTCGTGGCGGTCGAGAACGCCGCGCGCGGCGGCAAGCTGCGATTCGCTGACCTTCTGGTCTTTCATGGCTTCGAGAATGCTCTCCTTGCCGTGTTCAAAGAACTTTGCGGCAAAGCGATCCGGATCGGGCGCGCGCGGGGCACAGGCAGCGAGTGACAGTCCGGTCAACGCCAGCAACAGCAGGGTAATGCGTTTCATAAGGCCTCCTTGAACGATGCAGAAACAGATCCCACAGTGAACGTACAGGTTTCAGCATAAAGGTCATTTCAAATAAGGCTTTGATTTAGGTCAGATTCGCCATATGAGAAAACATGGTGAGTAGGAACATTCTCGTCGCGGCGGCCCATGGCGGATTCCTCGCGGCCGCCTCCCGGCTGCACGGCAGCCTGTACAGATCATCCAGCGCCATCAGTGCTCCGGTGTCGCTCACGCAAGCGTGCCGGTACGGCTAAACACATATATAGTCGCATCATGGATCTCTTGGATATTCGCCGCTGATGGCTGTTGCCCAGGCCTCGCCGGGTGCGAAATTATTGCGCCTCTGGCAACGACTGGCGCCCTGGCCCGGCGGACGTTGGCTGTTCAGCCGTATCCTCGGCCGGTTGGTCCCCTATACCGGAAGCATCTCGCCGCGCATCCGTGAACTGCGGCCCGGCTACGCGCGCGTGGAACTGCACGACCGGCGGCGTGTGCGCAACCACCTCAACTCCATCCACGCCATTGCCCTGGCCAATCTCGGCGAGGTGACCAGCGGACTGGCCATGCTTACCGGTCTGCCAACCACTACACGCGGCATCGCGGTAAAAATATCGACCGAATATTTCAAGAAGGCACGCGGCCTGCAGGTGGCGGAAACGCGCTGCGAGGTTCCGCCGGTACAGGGTGAGGACATCGAGATTATGGTGCAGGCCGACATCCGCGATCGTGACGGCGATGTCGTGGCGCGCACCACGGCCTGCTGGCGGCTCGGGCCAGTATGAGCCCGGCCGGTGGCGGGTTGCTGGAGACGGCGTTTACCCGCCAACTGGGCATCGAGGTGCCGATTATTTGCGGCGCGATGTATCCCTGCACCAATCCGGAATTGGTGGCGGCGGTGTCCGAGGCCGGCGGCATCGGGATTATTCAGCCGATTTCCCTCACCTATGTGTACCGGCATGAATTCCGCGCAGGCGTGCGGCGCATTCGCGGCCTCACCTCCAAACCGATCGGCATGAACGTGCTCATCGAGAAATCCTCGAAGTCGTATCACGAGAAGATGACGCGTTGGCTGGACATCGCGCTGGAGGAGGGCGTGCGCTTCATCATCACCTCGCTCGGCAAACCTGACTGGGTGGTCAAGCGCGTGCACGCGGCCGGCGGTCTGGTGTACCACGACGTGACCGAGCGCAAATGGGCCGAGAAAGGCATCGACGCCGGCGTGGATGGATTGATCGCCGTGAACAACCGCGCCGGCGGTCACGCCGGCACCCTGAGCGCGCAGGAACTCTATGCCGCACTGGCCGGCTACAAGCTGCCGCTGGTTTGCGCCGGCGGCATCGGCAGCGAGCCGGACTTTGTCGCCGCGCTGCGCATGGGGTATGCCGGCGTGCAAATGGGCACACGCTTCATCGCCACCCGCGAGTGCGGCGCGAGTGAGGCCTACAAGCGTGCCGTTGTGGCGGCGCAGGAACAGGACATCGTCCTAAGCGAGCGCATCACCGGCGTGCCGGTGGCGGTGATCGCCACACCCACGGTGCGGCGCCTCGGCCTCAAGGCCGGATTCCTGGCACGCTGGCTGCTGCGCGGGCGCAGGACCAAACACCTGATGCGCACGCTCTATACGCTGCGCTCCCTGTGGCAGTTGAAGCGCGCCTCGCTGGATAGCTCGGGCGACAACGATTACTGGCAGGCGGGCAAGAGCGTGGCCGGCATTCACGCCATCGAACCGGCCGGGGAGGTTATCCGGCGCTACGCCGCCGCGGCGCGGCAAGCGTAACCGGCATCGCCCTGTTATCGATGAAGCCACTACATGTTGTCACGGCTGTTGCCAGGGGCATCGCCCGCGGGTGATTCCATAACGACGCGACTACGGGGTCTTTGGCGGCGGGAGCTGCTCGTCGGTTTCAATCCGGTTCCGTCCCAGGCGCTTCGCCAGGTAAAGGGACTGATCGGCCCGGTTGATCAGTGTAGTGGCGGTTTCACCCGAACGCCGGCAGGCGATGCCGGCGGAAAAGGTCGGTAGCTCGATGCAAGTGTCGCCGGTATCCAGCGGTTCACGCCGGATTCGGCGACTTAGCTTTCCAACCGCATTGCGCGCGTCGCCCAAGAATGTCTCGGGCAACAACAACACGAACTCCTCGCCGCCGTAGCGGGCCAACAGGTCGTGTTGCCGGAATTCCCGGCCCATGCTCTGGGCGTAACAGCGCAGTATCATGTCGCCAACGTGGTGGCCGTAGCGATCATTGAAATCCTTGAAGTTGTCGATGTCCAGGAGCACGATGGACAAGGGCTGGCCGGTACGCTGGCTGCGGCTGAGTTCCTGGTCCAGGCGTTGAATAAAGCCGCGCCGGTTGGGCAGGCCGGTGAGCTCGTCGGTGAGGCTCAGGGCCTCCATGAGTCGCAATGCCACTGCCAGCTCGTCCCGCTCGATTCGCAGAGACCTGACTTCCGCCCGCAGCGCACAATAATCCTGGACAATATTGCGCTCGTGCCGGATCGCCTGCTGGAGCAGGGCAAGCAGTTCCACACTGATATGTTCCAGCTGTCCGGGGCGTTCAGCTTCGCGGGGTGTGCACTGTTCGCCTTCCAGCAGGGCAATCACCTTTGCCTGCAAGCTGATGCAGAGCTCCAGACGGCTCGCCGGATCGGCTGCGTCTGGCCGTTCTGGCGGGTCTTGAACTGGTTGGTCAGGGGGTGGCGGTTCGGCAACAGCCGGCGTCTCGGCTGTTTCTGGTCTGGGCTGCGTGTACAAAAACAATTCGCGCGGCTGCCTCAGCGTTTCACCCGGCACAAGCCGATCTGTCCTTAATTCAGGCAAGGAACCTCCCCCTGTTGAGGCGCTAATTATTATTCCCCGCGGGAACCTTACAGGGCGTTTTGCCCTTGTACAATCGACAAATGCTTATATGTCTACTTCTTGGGCATGCACGCCGAGATGACAGAAACAAAAACAACGGTCAGTGCGTGCATATTATTTTTTGGCTCAACAAGGAGCGGTAAGTACATGATGTTAGGTGTAAGCTTCCTATGACAAAGATAAATGTATCCGGCACCCGGCGGCATGGGTGGAAGGTCATTGAATGACCACGTCATTCCAGCCGAGCAGGGCCGTTTCCCCCGATCATTCTTTAGGGAGCACGATGAAGCAACGCCAGAACCGACCTGCCGATACGGTCATCGTCCTCGACTTCGAGACCAGCGGCCTGTCGCCGGGCATGGGCGACCGTGCCATCGAGGTCGGCGCGGTACGGCTGGAAGCAGGCAGGATCACCGGGCGTTTCCAGTCCCTGATGAATCCCGGCATACGGGTCAGTAAATTTATCGAGGACTACACCGGCATCACCAATCGCATGTTGCTCACAGCGCCGACCTGCAGAATCGTGATGGCCGGGCTTGCCGATTTCATCAATGACCACGACCTGGTGGCACACAATGCCGCCTTCGATCAGCGCTTTCTGGATGCCGAGTGTCAGCGCATCCGGCGGCGTTATGCGGGTGCGTTCGTCTGCTCCATGCTGGCGGCGCGCCGCGTGTATCCGGACGCGCCCAACCACAAGCTCGGCACGCTGGTTACATTCAATCGGCTTCCCGCGAGCGGCACGTTCCACCGGGCGCTGGCGGATGCGGAGATGACCGCGCATTTATGGCTTGGCATGTTGAAGGCTATCCGCGAACAATATGGCATCCGGCACATTTCCTTTTCGCTCATGCAGGAACTGACCCGGGTGCCCAAAGCTGCAGTTGGCCGGTTTTTGGAGCAACGTGGATGAATCATGAATTGCTGCTGAACATGACAACAACGTTTCGCGCAGACCAGATGGGAGGCTATGAAACGAATCGACAGTACAGCCGACATGATGGTGCCGGCAACGCCGTACAGGCACATCAATTCCCGTGCGCTGCGCATGCCAACCCGCAGCGCGGACTGTTTGTTGCACTCGGCAGGCCGGGCGTGGATACCGGAACGGCCAGCGTCGCCGGGACTTACTGAGGAGAACGGTAAATAGTGCGCACCCCGACAAGCCCTGGGTCCCTTCTCCCCGCGGGAGAAGGATAGGATGAGGGCCGTTTTTGCGTTGTTTGGCTCTCACCCCGGCCCTCTCCCGCGGGGAGAGGGAGAAAAGCGACACGCACTATTTAGCGACCGGATCAGTAACCCCCGATATTGCCAATGATTAGACTCACCAAAACGCTTAATGCCTGGGGAACGTCTGATTTTGAAGACACCCTCAAGCGTGAAGTCGAGCAACTCGATACCGATCAGCTTCCCTTGCAGCAAGGTTTATCTAGCAGCAGCCATGTGACGGAAAGTCCGCACAAGGTGATCATCATTCGCATTTCCGATGATGCAGGACTCATACGCGTCAAGGCCGGCATTTTCTATTCGGGCATTATCGCCGGCTGCAGTTGCGCAGACGATCCCACGCCCATCGACGAACACAATGAGTACTGCGAAGTGCAAATAGAGATTAACAAGAAGACAGCAGAGGCGCGTGTGTTGCTACTGTGAATTATGTTGCGCGGCACGGCCGGACATATCTCGTGCGGGAAAAAAAGGCCCCATGCCCGGTCAAGTGCCCGCACAAGTCCCTGAGGTCAGGCGCTGCGGTTTGTGCGCGACTTCAAACGCGTGCGGCTGGCCGGGCCTGTGTGCACCGAAAGCGTCCCTCGCAATCCTGGCAGTTCTGTCGTTACAAACGCGGCGCCTCGGGAAATCCGCTAAACGCGGTGCGTGAACCGAGCGTGCGGCACACCGACCATCATGGCACCGAAGGTCTGGCCGCTCACGTGCACCAGGGCTTCGTGATCGCCGGCTTCGAAGTACACATCCGGTTCATCGAGCAACGCATCGTCGACGATGGTCGCGACGTGGTAAGCAGGGCCGATAGCGGGGATCGCGCCTGGATCGCAGTCGGGAAAGAGTTCGACGACTTCGCGTTCGATCGCCAGACCGACCCGGCGCCGGAGCCGGTGATGCAGTTTTCCGAGATCGACGCGATGCGTGGACGGGATGACCGCCATCAAATAGCCGGCCTCGTCTTCCAGGAGAACCGATTTCGCCAATTGATCGCCGGGGACATGTGCGGCCTCGGCGGTATGCGTGGACGAAACCGAACGCGGGTGGTTGATGAGTTCGTAGTCGACAGCGTGTTGTTTAAGGAAGGCTTCGATGGAATGCGCGATGGCCATGGGACACCTCCTGGGTCGGCGTCCGCCAATCCGCACGGATTGGCGGATGAGCACTCTGCACTCGGAATTCGCAGAGGGGTGCGGGAACCAGATGATGATACGCCCGGTTGTCGTAGTGCAGCAATACCAAGTCGCATCCGTCTACAGCGGAAATACCGGTCGCGCCGCACTCGGGCGACGACAGTCGCCAGATGCGTACAATGGAGGTACATGACTCATGCCAAGTGAGCACCTACCCTCCGCACGGCGGCGATATCTTCGTGCCAGTTGAATGGGACTGGTCCGTGCCGATAAAAAACTTTGATTAGCTCGACAACAAGGCCCGTCCCGGGGCGTGCACTCAGGGCAAAGCGTGCGCAAGCAGTGATCGAGAAGGCCAAGTCCGCAAGACTGGCGCCGAGGACCACAGAAGCGGTTACGTCCGAAATGGAGAAAGAGGCTGTTCCGGCCCGAGGCGCATCATCTTCCCTCGTTGACCAGCCCCGCGCCTGTGGTGTTTTTAAGATCAGCAAAAATTCTGAGTGATGTATATCCGGTTACCTGGTCCGATCTCGACACCGATTCCTTCTTGCCGCCAGTAGGGCGTGAATATGTTTTCCCGGTGGCCCGGGCTGGCCATCCATCCATCGACCGTTCTCAGCGCGATCTCCTGCACGGAGTTCCAGTGGTAGTAGGTGATGCCGTTTTCCGTTGTCGTCGAGTTATAGAGACGGCCGAGTGCGATATTCTCGGCCCCGGCGTGCACCTGATTGCCGATCCGGATTTCACAAGAAAACCCCCCTTGTCGATAACGTCGGGAGAATGATTCTCCCTCGGGGGTATCGTGGCCTAGATAGTTCCTGTTCGCCATGTCGCGGCTGTGTTTCAGTGCAATCCGGCTCAGGGTATCGTTCCAGGCCAGCGATTGGAGGCCATGCATTTTCCGTCGCTTGTTGATCTTCGTGTGAATCCGCTTGGCGAGATCAGTGGCCTCAATCGCGGGTTGTGGATTCTGTTGTCGCGCCGCGACACCGGACTGCGCGGCGCCGAGGGCAAGTACAGCCACGAGTATCGCAGAAATGCGCAGCAGGCGGCTGCGGGTGTCTGCTTGAGCGGCAGTATGCATGCGGTAACGTAGACAGGTTGAGGGAGAGCGCTATAAACGCAGAACCATGCACATGGTGCCCGAGAAGCTGATTGATGGCAAAAAACCGTTAAACATGGTATCAGAATCAATTGCCGCGTGGCTGGAACATCAAATTAGACTCATGAATCATCAGGATGAAACAGAGATCGTTTGTCCGTATTGTGGAGAACGTATCCACTTGTTGATCGACTGCTCCGTCGGCGCACAGGACTATATTGAAGACTGCCAGATCTGCTGCAGGCCGATGTACCTCCACGTGACAGTCGATGATGAAGGTCTGGCACAGGTCGACGTGCGTCGCGATGATGACTAGCGCACATCTGCCGGATACCGATTCGACAAGACGACCAGACTCGCTAACAATGCGCCATCCGGGATGGCCGGAGTGTCAGGAGAACGTATGTCGCAGAAACGTCCAATTGTCGCCGTGACCGGTTCGACCGGGGCCGGACTCTCAACCATCCGGCATGCGTTCAAGACCATTTTCCGTCGGCACGAGGTCAAGGCCGCCATGGTTCATGGCGACGCGTTTCGTCGCTATACCGAAGCCGAGTTTGCCGCGCAGCTTGCGGCGGGGCGAGCCAGCGCCCGGAACCACTCCTGGTTCGGTCCGGAGTGTAACCATTTCGCCGAGCTTGAAACCTTCTTCAAGACCTATTCCGAGACTGGCAGCGGCGTGGTGCGCGAGTATGCCCACAACGCCGTGCACGCCGCTACGCTCGGCGTGCCGGTTGGGGAGTTCACGGCGTGGCATGCGCTCACGCCCGGCAGCGAGTTGTTATTTTACGAAGGCCAGCATGGCGGCGTCGTGGCGAAAACCTGGACCCGGCGCAAGGTGGATGTGCGCCACTTCCCGACAGGCATCGACCGGCGCGTCAACGCCGAGGGCATCGATGTGGCCCAGTACGTCGATCTGCTGATTGGCGTGGTGCCGGCGATTAACCTTGAATGGATCCAGAAAATCCATCGCGATTGCGCCAAAGGCCGATGCACGCTCGAAGCGACAGTGGAGACCATATTGCGCCGCATGGACGACTACATTCACTACATTGTGCCGCAGTTTGGCGTGACCGACATCAACATCCAGCGTATCCCTCTGGTGGACACCTCCAACCCGTTTATTGCCCGCGATGTGCCGACGGAGAGCGAATGCGCCTTTGTCGTGCATTTCCGCGATCGCGAGCGGTATGACTTTGTCGATCTGCTGCGCCGCATTCCCGGCGCGCAGATGACGCGCGCGACGACCATGCTGATCCCCGGCGGCGTGCTCGGCCATGCCCTGGAGGATATCTGCGCACCGGTATTGGCGGGCCTTCTTGAGAAGCAGCGTGCAGAAAACCAATAGCAAGGTGGTCAGGGCGATGCGGCCGGGCTCAATGCCGGCTCCATTCTGCGATGTTCCTTGAGATGCGCGCGCAGATCGACGCCGATCTTGAGGCCGATGAGAAGCAGCAAGGCCCAGACCGGTGAATGGAACAGCTGGATCAACATAGCGCCGAGAAGGATGACGACATGCAGCACGATGACGCGGCTGTATGGTGCCTGCATCAGGGCTTCGGGGCGGGCCTTCTGATATTCACGTTGGCCCAGGTAGTTCCAGAAGAATGAGAACAGGTGGCTGGCGGCGAGCGCCCCGACTCCCGGCCATAGTGAATATTCAGCGATCGCGTGGCGCGCCGCATCGAGGGTCCACAGGCCATCAACAAGCGCCTCGTAGGGTTCACCGCCGAACAGGGTAAACACAAGCAGGCCGTGAATGGCGGTAAACAGGCCATAGTGGACTGTGAAGAACGGAACCAGCATTAACTTTCTGGCCCATCTCGCCGCGTCGGCCGGGCTGGAAAAAAGAATCCGCAGAATGTTCAGTACCCCGATAACGATATTTTCCAGCCAGAACAGCACCATGATCGGCAATACGGCCCAGTCGAGCACCAGTACGCCATACAGGGGCAGCAGATTGGCGGCGATCAGTACCAGCGCCGTGGGCGAGAACCAGTCCGGGCGGACAAAGCCCGCGATGCGCCGCAGCTTGTCGGAAAGCAAATTCTTCTGCGGTCCGTTAATCATCCTGTGTACAAAGCCGCTCGGCAATGGTGCGGACATGCAGCCCGAACAGCAGAACGATGGTTAGGGCAATAAGCCATGCGATGGCAAACGCCCGGCCCCAGCGCAGCAGGAAACCGGCGTCGAGCCCGGTGTTGATGAAGGTAATGACGCCGTTCATGAGAAACGCCAGAATAGCGGTTATGATTAAGGCGAAGATCCGGAAATGGTGTTTCTTGGTGAACATAGAAGACAAGCGGGATCCGTGAAGCAGAGGAGCAAATGTTATCAGGCCGATGCACCATTGGCGAACTGCGCCCGTTCTTTCTCCAGGCCCTCGCACCTTCTGATTACGAACTGAACAGGCCGAACGAATTGAATGTCAGACCTTGATAAGCTGGGTTGGCGGCCATTCTTTCAGCAGCAGCTCGGTACAGAGGAACTCGCCGCGTGCTATCCGGCACGCATTGCCCAGATCCATCGCAATCACTGTGTAATCTGGAGCGAGCGGGGCGAGCAACGCCTGGATGTCGGGGTGTTCCCCGACCCCGGGAATCTGGCAGTCGGCGACTGGTTGCTGATGCCGGCCGCGGGCGCAAGGCCGGTGCGCATGCTCACGCGCCAGACCAAGCTGGCACGCAAGGAATCCGGCCACGGTACCGATGAGCAGCTGATCGCCGCCAACGTCGATACCTTGTTTATCGTTAGCTCCTGCAACGAAGACTTCAACCTGGCGCGGATCGAGCGCTACCTGGCGCTCGCCTCCGGTGCCGGTGTTACGCCGGTCATTGTGCTGACCAAGGCCGATCTGGTGGATGATGTGACCCCATTCGCGACGGCGGCCCGTCAACTGCACCCCGAGGTGGCCATCGAGTGCGTCGACGCGCGCAATGTCGCGCAGCTGGCAAGCCTGCGGCCGTGGTGCACGACCGGGAAAACCGTCGCCCTGGTGGGCTCTTCGGGCGTTGGCAAGTCAACCTTGATCAACAATCTGGCCGAGGCCCAGCAGGCCACCGCTGCGCCGCGCGCCGCGGACAACAAGGGCCGGCATACCACGACGTCCCGCTCCCTGCATCCCCTCAAGGACGGCGGCATGCTGGTGGATACGCCCGGCATGCGCGAGTTCCAGCTTGCGGCCGGCGAACAGAACATCGAGGACGCATTCCCGGAGCTGAGTGCGCTGCTCGGGCACTGCAAGTTTAACGATTGCCGCCACCAGGGCGAAGCGGGCTGCGCCATTCAGGCCGCCATTGAATCCGGCGTCCTGGATGCCAGACGTTGGCAGAGTTACCTGATCTTGCGTGCCGAACAGCGGAGCGCGAGCCCATCGCCCAGGGCTAGCAACACCCGCAGTTCTGGGCCGCGCCCCAAGCCAGTGCGTAAAGGGCCCAGGCCACCGAGGCAGATAGACGAGGATTAACAGCTTGTTGAAATTCCCCGTTCGCGCCGAGCCCTTCGACTGGCTCAGGACAGGCGTAGCGCCGCAGGCGCGAAGTCGAAGCGGGCCAGGTGATTGATCCTGGAAAAAGCAGTCAGCCGCGGATGAACGCAGATGAACATGGATATTCAATGCGCTGCCTGTATTCGCCGGCCCACCAGAAGGGTGAACGGCTTCGGTGCATCAATGGCCTGATTCATTTGCATAAATCTGCGTTCATCTGTGGCTAAACGCCGTTTTTATGATTATGGGTCTGAGTACAGGAAGGCTAGGCGCGTTGCCCACAACCGTCGGTACGGTGACGCACATTGCTTGAGGCTTTTCCAATGCGGACTACGGCCCGGACGACGGTGGCATCGTCCGGATTGCTGGTCATCGGATTCACGAACAACTGGTCGATCTTCAGAGCATTGAATGGTAACTGCCTCTGATAATCCGGGCTGGCATAGCTGGCTGTAAAGAATATCGGCAGTACTTACCCTCACAGGTATCGGGGTTACTTGCGCCGTCTTGGCCCTATTTCCGCAAATTCCAGCGCCCTGTCCAGCGCCTCCATGAACTCGTTGACCTTGATCGGCTTGGTGAGATAGCGGAAGAATCCTGCTTCCAGGCCTTTCTGGATATCGTGTGGCATGGCATTGGCGCTGATGGCCAGCACCG
>DATEYP010000332.1:0-3592 GCA_035256085.1 Acidiferrobacterales bacterium | reverse complement strand
GCACAGGTCGCCGGCCTGGCCGTGAGCTACGGCGTGCACGCACGCGAACGACTGCTCGATTGCGGTGCACTGGCCTGTCTGGATTCGTTTCCCGAGGTATGTGCATGGGTCAAGTGACTCCGCAGCTGCCACCGGTTGTGCTGTATCCCGGTGAATATCTTTGTGCCAGCAACCGGCTGCCGGAAGGCGGTAACGGTGTGCGCTTTCTGGTCGAACACAACGGGCACAGCAGACCGGCATTCGTCGTGCGTCATGCCGGGCGCGCGGTTGCCTACCTGAACCGCTGCGCCCACAAACTGGTCGAGCTGGATTGGCAGGAAGGCGAGTTTTTCGATAGCGGGCGCCGCCATCTCGTATGCGCCACACACGGTGCATTGTATGATCCGGCCAGCGGTGTGTGCGTGGGCGGGCCTTGTCGTGGTGCGGCGCTGACGGCAGTCCCGGTACGCGAAGTGAATGGGGCGGTGTGGCTTGCCGAATCGCCGCAGACGGCGAGCGCGTGATTTGCCGTTCTATAAACCTGGTCTCAAGGGAACACACATGGAAACCGGACAGCAGGACAAGAAAGAAGGCTGGGAACGCGAGCTGCTCGAAAAGCTCGCGTTCGCTTCGCTCGAAGAGAGCCGCAAGGCGCGTCGCTGGGGCCTTTTTTTTAAAATCTTCATCGCCGTCTATCTCGTCATCGTGCTGCTCATCATGCAGGCCGGCACCTGGGGTGAAAAGGCGCTCGCGAGCCGCTACACCGCGCTCGTGGATCTGGATGGCGAGATTTCAGCCGAAAGCAGCGCAAACGCCGACAACATCATTAAAGGCCTGCGTGACGCGTTCGAAGCCAAGGCGGCGATAGGCGTGATCCTGCACGCCAACAGCCCGGGCGGCAGCCCGGTGCAATCAGCCCACATCTACGACGAGATCCTGCGCCTGCGCGAGAAATATCCGGACAAGCCGCTGTACGTCGTGATCGGCGACATCTGCGCCTCCGGTTGCTACTACGCGGTCGCCGCCGCCGACAAGATCTATGCGAGTCCGGCGAGCATCGTCGGTTCGATCGGTGTGCTCATGGACGGTTTTGGTTTCGTGGATGGGTTGAAGAAACTGGGCATCGAGCGCCGCCTGCTGACGGCCGGCGAGAACAAGGGCATGCTTGATCCGTTTTCGCCGCTCGACACGAAGGCCCGTCGCCATGCCCAGAAGATGCTTGACGAGATCCATGCGCAGTTCATCGACGCCGTGAAACAGGGGCGCGGTGCTGCGCTCAAGCCGAACAAGGAAATCTTCAGTGGCCTGTTCTGGTCGGGCACCAAGGCAAAAGAACTGGGACTCGTGGATGAGTACGGTAGTGCCGATTCCGTTGCGCGCGACGTGATCGGCGCTGATGAGATCGTGGATTACACCGTGCGCGAGAATCTCTTCCACCGCCTGGCCGAGCGCTTCGGTATGGCCATGGGTCGCTCTGTCGCCTCGGAGTTGCACCTGTCGGGCCGTGGGCTGCGTTAGTTTCAGCCCAAGGATAGGCGGGGTGGGGCAGGCGAGCGGTTAGATGATCACCAAGCCCTCGTTTTCCAGCATGCGGATCAGGCGAATCAACGGCAGGCCGATGAGCGTGGCTGGGTCTTCGCCGTCAAAGCGTTCCAGCAGCGCCACTCCCAATCCCTCGGATTTCACGCTTCCGGCGCAATGATAGGGCTGTTCCTTGCGCAGATAGCTTTCTATCTGTGTATCGGTGAGCGTCCGGAACCTTACCCCGTACGGCACCACCTCGCTCTGCACCCGGCCGGACGAACTGTTGACGAGTGCCATCCCGGTATAAAGCAGTACCGTTTTTCCGGAGGCTGATTTCAACTGTTCGATGGCACGTTCATGGGTCAGTGGCTTACCGACGATCTCGCCGTCGTGCACCGCCACCTGGTCAGAGCCGATCACGAGCGCGCCGCGGTGTTTCGAGGCGACGGTCTGCGCCTTGAGGATGGCGAGGCGCTCAACCAGTGCCTGCGGCGATTCGTGCTGGCGCGGCGTCTCATCCACGTCCGGCACCACCACCTCGAAGGGGATCATCAGCCGCGATAACAGTTCGCGCCGAAATGGGGAGGAGGAGGCGAGGATTAATTTCATAGCAGCAAGTGGCAAGTATTAAGTTTCAAGTGAGCGAGTCCTTTTGCTTCTCACTTGCCACTTGTTACTTTCAACTTGAAACCGCATTTATTCAATCTCGACCAAGGCCTCGTCCGGATTGACGCTGTCGCCCTTGGCAACGTTCACGGCCTTGACCGTGCCGGCAACCGGGGCAGGCACCTCGTTCTCCATTTTCATGGCTTCGATGACGAGCACCGCATCGCCGGCCTTGACCTTGGCGCCAACCTTGACCACCACGTCCACGATCGTGCCCGGCATGGAGCTGGTGACATGGCCCTCCTTGCTGGCCTTGGGACGGCGCGACGCCTTGGTGACGCGCTTGCTGTCCAGCACGCCGCTTTCGGTCGGCACCATTTCGCTCAACGTCTCGACCAGGATTTCTTCCGGTACGCCGTCCAGCGACACATAGAACGGCCGGCGCTCGGCCGAGTGGTGGCCGGCACCGGTGATCTTGATATGGTAGGTCTCGCCATGCACCGTGACGTTGAAATCGGTCGGGGCAAGCGATGGCACGGCAGTCGCCGCCTGTGTCCCCGGCATTGGCAACAGTTCCTCAGGTCGCAAGGTCCCGGCGGCACGTTCCTCAAGAAACTTGCGGCCGATCTCCGGGAACATGGCGTAGGTCAACACGTCTTCCTCGCTCTTGGCGACTTCGCCGATGTCGTGGCGCAGGCGATCCATTTCCGGCTGTATACGGTCGGCCGGCCGGCAGGTGATGACCTCATCGTCGCCGATCGCGAGTTTTCGAACTGTATCGTTGACCGTGCCCGGCGCCTGGCCGTAGCGGCCCTGCAGGTAGAGCTTCACTTCATTGGTGATGCTCTTGTAGCGCTTGCCGGTGAGCACGTTGAGCACCGCCTGGGTGCCGACGATCTGCGAGGTCGGCGTCACCAGTGGCGGGAACCCGAGGTCCTCGCGCACGCGCGGGATTTCGGCCAGTACCTCGTGCATGCGATTCAACGCACCCTGTTCCTTGAGCTGGTGAGACAGGTTGGAGATCATGCCGCCCGGCACCTGGTTGACCTGGACGCGCGTGTCGATGCCGTTGAATTCGCTTTCGTACTGGTGGTACTTCTTGCGCACCTCGTGAAAATACATGCCGATCTCCTGCAGCAGCGGCAGGTCGAGGCCGGTGTCGTACGGTGTGTCATGCAACGCCACCACCATGCTTTCGGTGGGCGAGTGGCTGGTGCCCCAGGACATAGAACTAATCGTCGTGTCCACGTGCCGGGCACCGTTCTCGACCGCCTTGTACATGGAGATGTTGGCGATGCCGACGGTGGTGTGCGAATGAAAGTGCAACGGCAGCTTGACGGCCTTCGACAAGGCCGCAAACAGCTCGGCCGAGCGTGCCGGCGTGATCAGGCCGGCCATGTCCTTGATGACGATCGTGTGGCAGCCCATTTTCTCAAGCTCGACCGCCTGCTCCACGAAGTGCCCGATGGTGTGCACCGGGCTG
>DATEYP010000331.1:0-20233 GCA_035256085.1 Acidiferrobacterales bacterium | reverse complement strand
GCCCTGCTCCATAAGCGCAACATAGTGCCTCGTTTTCGCGCGATGCAAGCCGGCGATCATCTCGACGAGATCGCTCCGGGAACGCAGTTCACGCCGATGCTTCTCCACATAGGCGCGCATGCGTTCCTTGCCACCGGTAACCGCGAGCAGTTCGCCATAGAGCGCGACGTCCCACTCCCAGTCGAGCCCGGCCTCGCGGAATGCGCTATTGAAGGCAACCCGATGACCGTCGCGCTCGGTGTCGGCGAGCGTGCCGTCCACATCGAAAATCACTGCCTGCAGGGTCATGAAATCCACTCCGGTTTACGCACGATTGACATACCCTGGATCGGGCCGCGGGCCGCTCGCGCACGCTTATGCAAAGCGCACAAAATGTTAACCGTTGCAGCGGGTGTTGGCACCCTCGGCCCGGATCAGGGGCCTGACAGCCGATCAGGCGTGGATGCGTTGGCGGCCGTTGGCGGCCATCGTTTCCAGTGGGCGGACCACCTCGGCAAAGTCGATGCTGATGCGGTCACCGGCAATCGGGCGGAACAGCTGGTTGGCAAAGGCAGTGTGGTCGGGGTGATCGCGGTAACTCTCGATGACCTTCTCGTGGGCGAATTGCACCAGCCAGCAGCAACGAAACTTCTGGCTATTCTGGACGGCCCAGCCAGTGAACACGCGCCGCACGCCGGGAATCCGGCCCAGGGTTTCGCGGCCGCGTGCCATCATGGCCTCGACCTGGGCGTCGCTCGCGCCCTCGACGTTATAGACAATCACATGCTCGACCGACTGCCAGGCGCGACATTGCACCAGCACCTCGGCGGCGCGCCCGGCCGAGCCCCACAGGTGCAGGCAACGTTCAACCTCGGCGCGGATCGCGTCCTGAATGCCATGCACCAGACCGGTGTAGCCGCAGCGCGCGTTGGCGCGCGCGTTGGCGCGGATGCGTTCGCCGGCGGCGTCGGCCAGTGCCGTGTAGTAGTTGATCTTGGCCACGCCGCTGGTAATAAGTTTGTGGAACTGTTCGTCGGACAGCCCGGTGCCACCGTGGATCACGAGCGGGATCTTGACCGCTTCATTGATGCGCTTGAGGCGCTCGATGTCGAGCTTGGGCCGGCCGCGCAGCCGCCCGTGCACAGTGCCGATCGACACCGCCAGGCAATCCACCCCGGTGCGCTGCACGAACGCCTTGGCCTCCTCCACCGAGGTGTACTCCACTTCCCCCGGATGTTTGGCGGCGTCCTCGCCTTCGACCCCGGCGACATAACCAAGTTCGCCCTCCACCGCCACCCCGCAGGCGTGCGCCATCTCCACCACACGCCGGGTGTGCGCGACGTTGGCCGGAAACGATTCGTGCGAGGCATCCACCATCACGCCGTTGCAACCATGATTGATGGCGCGCACCGCCGAGTCGAGAGTCGCGCCGTGGTCGAGGTGAATTGCCACCGGCACGGTGGCGCGCCGGGCCGCCTTCTCGGTGGCGGCCATGGCCAGCTCGAAGTCGTAGTGGTCGAAGTGGGATTCGACCAGGCTCAGGATGACCGGCGCGCGGCAGTTCTCCGCGGCCGTCAGGATCGCTTCGAGGAAATCGAGGCTCACCAGATCGAAACCGCCGACCGCGTAGTGGTTGCGGTAGGCGTGGTTCAGCATATCGTGCATGTCAACCAATGGCATCGCGTCCTCCGTCGTTGACTACCCACTTTCGGTGTTCCGGAGTGGTCAGGTGAAATCTTCACCCTCGTCTTCGTCTTCACCAGCGCTCTTGGCATCAAGATCGCAGTCGTGTCGGGCAATGGCCCGGCCCAGATCGGTGAGCGTATCGTGCAACAGGGCCAGCGCCGTCTCATTCGTCTGCGCATGCCGTATCTTCAAATCGTCTTGCAGCACCGCCAGGCGATCCAGCAACTGGCCAGAGGCGTCGATGGGTCCGGTCGCCCAACCGACCATGTCCGCCAGGGCCTGGGTCTCGCGGCCCAGCGCCTCGCACTGCCCCGGCGTCCCGCCGGTTTGCGCCACAACACTGATCGCGCGCAGCAGTTCCGTGAGGTTCATCGTGCCCACCCTGACATTCACGTCGTTAGGCCGGTTCCCGGTCGAGCCGGCCTTCGCTGAACACCCGGCTGGCCAGCACATCCTCGGCCTCCAGGGTCATGAGGTCGTGCTTGGTGAGCGGCCGGCCGCGGCGCCCGAACAGGCGATTGGCCTGACGCAGGCGCGCGCGGTCGAGCGCGTTGCGCACCGAACGCGCGTTGGAGAAGTGTTCCATTTTCATGCGCAGGCCGAGGTACTGGGTAAACGCTTGCTCGGCCTCGGCCGAGAAACGGTAGTTCTGGCTCGCGAGCATGAGCTTGGCGATGGCCAGCAGCTCCTCGGGCCGGTAATCCGGGAAATCAATGTGGTGGGCGATGCGCGAGCGCATGCCCGGGTTGCTCTGGAAAAACAGGTCCATCTTGTCTTTATAGCCGGCGAGAATCACCACCAGGTCGTCGCGGTTGTTTTCCATCACCTGCAGCAGGATCTCGATCGACTCCTGACCGTAGTCGCGCTCGTTTTCCGGCTTGTACAGGTAGTAGGCCTCGTCGATAAATAACACGCCGCCCATGGCCTTCTTGATGACTTCTTTCGTCTTGGGCGCGGTATGGCCGATGTACTGGCCGACCAGATCGTCGCGTGTCACGGTTACGAGATGCCCCTCGCGCACGTAGCCGAGGCGCTTCAGGATCTCGCCCATGCGCATCGCCACCGTGGTCTTGCCGGTGCCGGGGTTGCCGGTGAAGCACATGTGCAGCGTCGGAGTCTCCGACGTGAGCGCAAACTGCTTGCGCAGGCGATCGACCAGCAGCAGGGCCGCGATCTCGCGGATGCGGGTCTTGACCGGAACCAGTCCGATCAGTTCGCGGTCGAGCTTGTCGAGCACTTCCTGGATGTTGGAAGACTTGAATTCGGCCTCCAGATCCACCTTGTCGGTGTCGGCGATAATGTTGGATTGCGCCTCGCTCATGGGTCTCTTCCGTCCGCAGTCATGAAAAAACCGGGCGGTGCGGCTGGCCGTACCGCCCGGGTCTGGCTTTCACTGTTTCAATAACGCTCGCCTTCCGGCTTGTCGGTGGCGTAGGAGTGAATGGTGTAACGGATGTTACGGCCGTCCACTTCCTGGCGCACGACACCAAAGCCCGGCTCCTTCTTCGGCCGGTTGACAATGTACGACATCGCCGGACTTTCTGTGCCGCGCGTGGAGTTGAACGCGGTCACACGAATGTAGTGATTGGGGAATGTTTTGCGGCAGTTGTTGATCTCCATCAGGATCCCGGCCGGGTCCTTCAGGTCAAACATCGGGTTGCCGAACATTTCCCAATAAGTGTTGCGCGGATGCGGGTCGTCGGTGTACTCGACGCTGACCGCCCAACTGTGCTGCAACGCCCACTTGATCTGCGCGGTGATCTGCGCATCGGTCAGCTCCGGCAGGAACGAGAACTGGCCCTGGGTGAGGCGATTTCCAGTATTGGTCATCATAGCGATTTCTCCTCGTAATATTTAATGGCTGGCCGTGGCCGTGGGCACGAAGTCGGCGGTGTCGGTGGATTCGTAGTTGAAGCTGATGTCCTTCCACGTATCCAGCGCGGCCTTGAGCGGCGAGCAGGTCTTGGCGGCGTTCTCCAGGATCTGCGGACCTTCCTTCTGGTAATCGCGGCCTTCGTTGCGCGCCATGACCATGGCCTCGAGCGCCACACGGTTCGCGGTTGCGCCGGCCTGGATGCCTTGCGGATGGCCGATGGTGCCGCCACCGAACTGCAACACCACGTCTTCGCCCAGGTAATGAATCAGCTGGTGCATCTGGCCGGCATGAATGCCGCCCGAGGCCACCGGCATGACCTTGTTGAGCGAGGCCCAGTCCTGATCGAAGAACAAACCGTTTTCCAGGTTTTTCGGCGTGTGCGTCTCGCGCAGCGTGTCGTAGAAGCCCTTGATCATGAGTGGATCGCCTTCGAGCTTGCCGACCACGGTGCCGGCATGGATGTGATCCACGCCCGCCATGCGCATCCACTTGCAGATCACGCGGAAGTTCATGCCGTGATTCTTCTGCCGCGAGTAGGTCGAGTTACCGGCGCGGTGCAGGTGCAGGATCATGTCGTTCTTGCGCGCCCACTTGGCCATGGTTTGAATGGCCGTGTAGCCGATCACGAGGTCAATCATGATGATGACCGAACCCAGACTCTTGGCAAACTCGGCGCGCGCGATCATCTCATCCATGGTGCCGGCCGTGACGTTCAGGTAATGGCCCTTCACTTCTCCGGTGGCGGCCGAGGCCTTGTTCACGGCTTCCATGCAGTACAGGAAGCGGTCGCGCCAATGCATGAACGGCTGGCTGTTGATGTTCTCGTCGTCCTTCATGAAGTCGAGACCGCCCTTCAAGCCTTCGTACACCACGCGGCCGTAGTTGCGGCCGGACAGGCCGAGTTTGGGCTTGGTGGTGGCGCCGAGCAGCGGACGTCCGAACTTGTCGAGACGCTCGCGCTCGACCACGATACCGGTGGCCGGGCCCGGGAATGTCTTGAGGTAAGCAACCGGAATACGCATGTCTTCCAGGCGCAGGGCTTTCACCGCCTTGAAGCCGAACACGTTGCCAATGATGGACGCGGTCAGGTTGGCGATCGAGCCTTCCTCGAACAGATCGAGGTCATACGCGATGTAAGCGAAATACTGGGCTTCGTTCTTGGTGCCCGGGCCGGTGTTCGGAACGAGCTCGCTCTTGTAGGCCTTGGCGCGATACAGCTCGCACGCGGTCAGGCGGTCGGTCCAGACCACCGTCCAGGTGGCGGTCGACGATTCACCGGCCACGGCGGCGGCGGCTTCTTCATGGTCCACGCCCGGCTGCGGGGTAATGCGGAACAGCGCGATGACGTCGGTGTCCTTGGGCTTGTAGTCGGGTTCCCAATAGCCCATTTTCTTGTAAGGGATAACGCCAGACTTATAGCGTTCCTTCCCTTCCTTCATGGTTTCGGTCTTGCTCATGGCTGCCTCCAGAGTTATTGAATAAAGCGCTCCGCACCGACCCCTCGCTGACAACTGCACCAGCGCTCATAACCTTTTACTTACTAAGGGTGTTCGTTCAGTACGTTGCAGGGATGCTGCTCCTGCGCATCTATCAATAACAGTCAAACTTTTCGATAATCTTGATAGACTTTTATCTATCAATAGCGAGGAGGCACCCATGCGTCACAGCACCCTGCGGCAACTCGAGGTGTTCGAAGCCATCGCCCGGCTTGGCAGCTTCACGCGCGCCGCCGAGGAACTGTTTCTCACCCAGCCGACGGTATCGATGCAGGTCAAGAAACTCGCCGACGATGTGGGTCTGCCGCTGTTCGAGCAAGTGGGGAAAAAGATTTACCTGACCGACGCGGGGCGCGAGCTGCACAAGACCAGCCGTGAAATCTTCAAGCACTTCGCGCACTTCGAAATGGCGGTGGCCGACATGAAGGGAATGAAGCAGGGCGCACTGCGGCTGGCAGTCGTGACCACGGCGAAATACTTTGCGCCGCGCCTGCTCGGACCGTTTTGCCAGCAATACCCGGGCATCCAGGTTTCGCTCAAGGTGTCGAACCGCGAACGCGTGCTCGAGCGCCTGGCCGACAACCAGGACGATCTCTACATCCTTGGCCAGCCGCCGGAGGAACTCGACGCAGTCGCCGAGCCGTTTCTCGACAATCCGCTGGTGGTGCTGGCGCCGGCCAACCATCCGCTGGCCGGCAAGAAAAACATTCCGCTCATGCGTCTCGCGGAAGAACCGTTTCTGTTGCGCGAACCCGGCTCCGGCACACGCATGGCCGCCGAACGGCTGTTCGCCGACCACGGGCTGGCGATCAGGATGCGCATGGAGCTGGGCAGCAATGAGGCGATCAAGCAGGCGATCGTCGGCGGGCTGGGCGTTTCGGTGCTGTCACGCCACACCCTGGCGCTGGATGCGCCGATGGGGCAACTGGCGATTCTCGATGTCGCCGGGTTCCCGATTGAGCGCCAGTGGTACGTGGCCTATCCGGCCGGCAAGCAACTGTCGATCGTGGCGCGCACTTTTCTGGAATACCTCAAACAGGCCCCGAAGCTCGCCGGCGATATCCCCTGCCAACATGCCGAACGCGGCGCTTGCCCGCTGCTGCCGGCCAAGCCCGCGCGCCGCAAAACGGTTACCGTCTGATACGGTGGTTGCGGCGACGGGACTGGCGCGCCAGGCCCGCGTACAACATCGGCAAACACTCCGGCAGACGGTCAACGCGATCGACGGCCGTGCAGCCCTTCTCCCTGACATGGCCTGGATGCGATCAGATGTCGCGCCTCATCCCCGGTACAGCAGCATACTCGCCACGACCAGCGCCACGGTCGCCCAGCCCAGGCGGTCGACGTAGCGGTGCAGCGCCGCTTCCATGCGCGCCCCGCCCCACTTCATCAGCCCGGCGACCAGAAAGAAGCGCGACCCGCGTCCGATCAGCGAGGCCAGGGTGAAGGGCAGCAGCGCCATCGACAGGGCGCCGGCGGCGATAGTGAATGCCTTGTACGGAATCGGCGAGAAGCCGGCAACGAACACCGCCCAGAAACCCCATTGCTTGAACCAGTCCACCGCCAGTTGGTAGCTGTCCCAATAGCGCGATTCGCTCAGCCAGGGCTCGATGGCGTCGATGGCGAAATAACCGATGGCGTAACCGAACAGGCCGCCGGCCACCGAGGTCAGCGTGGTGAGCCAGGCGAAACGCCAGGCGCGCGCGGGCTCGGCCAGGCACATGGGCGCGAGCATCACGTCCGGCGGAATCGGAAAGAACGAGGGTTCCGCGAAACTCATGCCGCCCAGATACCACGGCGCGTGCCGGTGGCGCGACCAGATCATGGCGCGCCGGTAGAGCGGGGAGAATATCCGCATGACCGTCAGACGCCGCGCTGCGGTCCGGGCTTCATGGCCGGACTTTCGTGGCGTGCAGCAGTTCGGTGAATTTCAGCCCGGTCAGCTCATGAATACCGCGCGCCAGGTAATACAGCACGAACAGCATCATCGCCATGGACGGCAGGGCGATAACGGGATAGCTCAGGAGCGTCAGCCGGCCGAGCTCTTCGTTGAACGCGACGCTGCCGGCGGGGCTCACCACAATCCAGGTCGCCAGAAAATAATTCATGGCGGCGGAGAAGAAAAACGTGCCGCCGAGCATCCAGGTGGCGGTTTGCAGGCGCGCCTCGAAGGCGGGCACGGCACCGCGCGCTTCGAGCCGCGCGCGCACCCGCGCCACGTCGAGCAGCGCGGGGCTGTAGAGCAGGGTCTTGATGAGCGGATAACGGGTGCGGGTGGAAACGACCACGGCCACGCCGATCAGGCCGGGCACGGCCGCCTCCTTCACCGCCAGCCATTGGGTGTCGAGTTGCAGCAGGCCGATGCCGCCGGTGAGCAGGATGCTGATGAGGCCCAGCGCGGCGAACAGATTGACCTTGCGCCGCTGCAGCAGATCGCGCGCGCCCCAGGCGAGCGGAAAGGCCAGCGCCGCCAGCAAGACGTTCACGGCGCCCAGGTCCTGCGGGCCGCTCCACTTCATCAGGATGACGGACGGGATGACGATGTTGATGAGCAGTTCGAGCAGCGGGTTGGTTCTGGCGGTGTCAGTCATGGCGGTGTCGCTCGCGTTTCAGTTCTTGATTACGGGATGCTTGTCGCCAATCCAGCGGGTGATGCCGTGGCGCACGTTATAGACCTGCGTATAGCCCATCTTATCCACCAGGTAGCGGGCCAGCACGTCGGTGCGGCTGCCGGTGCGGCAGATCAGAATTACCGGGTCGTCCTTGCCCGCGTCGGCGGCGAAGCGCGGCAGGAATTCCGGGTTCAGCCGCCCGCTGGCGTCGACGAAGGTCAACAGCCGGCTGCCCTCGACCACACCGGTCTCGCGCCATTCTTCCGGCCGGCGGACGTCGTAGATTGGCACGCCCTGTGTCGCCAACGCCTTCAAGCCGGCGTTGTCGAGATTGACGTAGGGCGGCGGCTCGGCGCAGCCGCCGAGGGCGAACGCGAGCAGCGCAACTCCCAGCAGACGCAACCGCATCATGCCTCCCGCTTGCGCGTGGCGATCAGGCTGGCGATGACGCTGGCGCCGATCAGCACCGCAACAATGGCGAGCGAGGCCGCCACCGGCACGTGGTACCAGGGCGCGATCAGCATCTTGGTGCCGATGAAGGTGAGCACCATGGCCAGGCCGTATTTCAGCAGGTGGAAGCGGTCGGCCACGTCGGCCATCAGGAAGTACAGCGCGCGCAGGCCCATGATGGCGAAGATGTTGGAGGTGAACACGATGAACGGATCGGTGGTGATGGCGAAGATCGCCGGAATGGAATCCACCGCGAACACCAGGTCGGAGACCTCGATCAGGATCAGCACCAGGAACAGCGGCGTGAAATAGCGCACGCCGTCCTTCATCACGCTGAATTTCTCGCCGTGATAATCGTTTGAAATGCGCAAGTGCCGGCGCGCGAATTTCAGCACCGGGTTCTTCTCCAGGTCGGGCGTCTTTTCCGCCATCACCAGCATGCGCATGCCGGTGACCACCAGGAAGGCGCCGAAGAGATAGAGCACCCAACTGAACTCGCGCACCACCCAGGCGCCGGCCAGGATCATGACGGCACGCATGACGATGGCGCCGAGCACGCCGTAGATCAGCACGCGGCGCTGGAATTCGGGGGCGACATGGAAGGACGCGAAGATCAGCAGGAACACGAACACGTTGTCCACCGACAGCGACTTCTCGATCAGATAGCCGGTGAGGAACTCCAGCGCCTTGCGGTCGGCCACCTCCGGCCCGACGGCGCCGTTGAGATACCACCACAGGCCGGCGTTGAAGGCGAGCGCCAGGCTCACCCACACCAGCGACCACGCGGCGGCCTCCTTGACGCTCACCTTGTGCGCCTTGCGGCCGCCGAACACGAACAGGTCGAGCGCCAGCATGACCAGCACGAAGCCGATGAAGACGGCCCACATCCAGGGTTCGCCGATGGAAATCGTGTTATTCATGTCGAAGATTCCGATGGTTTGTCAGTAGCAGGGTGATGCGCCCGGCACTCGTCCATGACGGCGGGCGGGATCAGGCGCAGCGCCAGCCAGACCAGGCCCGGCACTATAATAAGGTCATCCAGATGGCCAATGACCGGCAGAAAATCCGGAATCAGGTCGAACGGCAGCAGGGCGTAACCCACCGCCGCGCCCAGCAACAGGCGGGCGGCCAGCGGCGTGCGCGGATGGCGCAATGCGCAGCGATAGACCGCGAACTCGCGCTTGAACACCGCCGCCAGCGCGGCCAGCCGGGCGTGCATCACGCGGGGGCCTTGGGCACGGCAGGGCGCGGTTCCAGCGGCGGGCGGACCATGTACCAATGTGCGCGCCCGTTGGCGAAGACACCTGCATCGACGCGTTCAAAGCGGGTCACCGGCGCGCCTTCCGGCGCCGGGCAGTCTTCCATATTATCTGGAACTCAATTTCCTCGACCCCGCCTTCGCGTTCATGCTCGATGCCGTATATGGCTGCGCGCGGCACGACCACGCGCCGGCCCGCCACCTGGGTGGCAAAGCGTTCGCCGCGCTCCAGGGCGTCGGCCAGCCGGCGCAACTTGGCAATGAACGCCTTGGTTGAATAGCTCTTCTCGATGTCCCGCCGCATGAAAAATTTCCCCTCCGTCGAAGTTTGTTGCGTTCGCCGCAGCGCGGCGGATGCCTCCCCTACTCTATTCCTATTAGATAACGCACGGCATTGATCGCGACCCATATCGCCGCAACGATCAGCAGCACGGGACCGGCGGCACCGACGATGAAGGCTATCTTGCCTGCCAGGTTTTGCGAGCCTCGGCGCCAACGCCCACGTATCGCGCCCGAAGGCAAATCGTTGCGCATCGTTCACATCTCCGCCGATCCGGTATAGATCCACACCGCCGCCGGCGGCAGGTTCCACGGCACCCAGGCGACGCGCCGGCCAGACCATCCGAACGCCGCGCACGCCGCGCGCGAGACCGGCGGAAGCGGCGAGTAGGTGAACTGCACGAGGACGCCGCCCGGACCGAGACAGGCGGCGATCTGCTCCAGCACCCGCCGACGGCCCTGGCGCGGCATGCCGAGCAACGGCAAACCGGAAACCAGCGTGCCCGCGCGCCCCGCGCCCGCCGCGGCCAGAAGCGCGACGAGTTCGGCGACGTCTCCCCGCAGCACGCTCACCTCGGGGAAACGCAGCCTGAGTACACGGCACAGCGCCGGATCTTTTTCGATCGCGACCAGCCGCTGCGGGGCCAGCCCGCGCGCCAGCAGCTCGCGGGTAATCGCCCCCGTGCCGGCGCCGAGCTCCACTACCGGGCCCGGCTGGCACGGGTCGACGCACCGCGCCATGGCGCGCGCGAGCGCCTGCCCGCTCGGCCACAACGCGCCGGTCTGCAGCGGGTTGCGAAACCACGCGCCGATGAAGTGCGCGTTCCCGGCCAGGTCCATGGCCTGCTTCATTCGATGGCCTCAAGGTCGCCGGCCTGGCACCGTCCCGGCCGGAGCACCGGCTTGCGGCCCTCCTCCAGCAGCAACACGCTCACAAACCTGATTGCCCCGAATGCCAACCCGAGTTTGTTCATCGCGGAATGAATCGCGCCATTACTCGCTGCTATTGGCAAAACCCAGCAGGTGCAGCAGGCTGGTGAACAGATTGAAAATGGCGACGAACAGCGTCACCGTGGCCATGATGTAGTTGGTCTCGCCGCCGTGAATGATATTGCTGGTTTCATACAGGATCAGCCCCGCCATCAGCAGCACGAACATGGCGGAGACGGCCAGCGACAGGCCCGGCATCTCGAAGAAAATGGCGCCGAGACCGGCCAGGAAGGCCACCACAATGCCCACCATGAGGAAGCCGCCCATGAAGCTGAAATCCTTGCGGCTGCTCAACGCATATCCCGACAGGCCGAGGAAAACGGCCGCGGTCGCACCCATGGCGGTCATCACGATCTGGCCGCCATTCGGCAGGCTGAGATAGTTGCTGACGATGGGCCCGAGGGTATAGCCCATGAAACCGGTGAGGGCGAAGACGAACCCGAGGCCGGCGGCGCTGTTTTTGAATTTGGCGGTGAGAAACAGCAGCCCGAAGTAACCGACCAGGGTGACGATCAGCCCCGGGTGCGGCAGGTTCAGCGCCATCGCGGCGCCAGCGGTCAGGGCGCTGAATGCCAGCGTCAGCGACAACAGCATGTAGGTGTTGCGTATGACCTTGTTGGTTTCCAGAACCGCGGTCTGGGCATGGCCCAGGGTTGCCACTTGCGATTTCATGTTCATGCTGCATTACCTCCGATGGGTGTGGGTTGAATGTCCGGCTTCGATGCAACTTCAAACTTCCGTCAGCGCACCGGCCCGTCCGGCACGGGACACCGGCAAGGCCTGGCGGCGGAAACCATTGCGCGGCTCAAGCAGCGCTGCGCTCGAGCACCGCGATACGTTCTTCAATCGGCGGGTGGGTCATGAACAGCCGGCGCAAGCCGTGTGCGACACCGCCCGCGATGCCAAAGGCAGCGAGCTGATCCGGCAACGGCGCCGGATGGGCCGCGGCCAGGCGCCGCAGGGCACCGATCATCTTGGCGCGCGAGGCCAGGCGCGCGCCGCCGGCGTCGGCGCGGAACTCGCGCTGGCGGCTGAACCACATGACGATGATGCTCGCGAGCACGCCCAGCACCAGCTCGGCGACGATGGCCGTGACCCAGAACGCCGGGCCGTGGCCGCGTTCGTTCTTGAACACTACGCGATCGACGAAATGACCCACCACGCGCGACAGGAAGATGACGAACGTGTTGACCACGCCCTGGATCAGGGCGAGCGTCACCATGTCGCCGTTGGCGACGTGGCTCACTTCGTGCGCCAGCACCGCCTCGGCCTCGTCGCGGCTCATGGCGGTGAGCAGCCCGCTGCTCACCGCCACCAGTGCCTGGTCGCGGCGCATGCCGGTGGCAAAGGCGTTCACCTCGGGCGCGTCGTACACCGCCACCTCCGGCATGCCGATGCCGGCAGCGCGCGCCTGGCGCCGTACCGTTTCCAGCAACCAGCGCTCGGTCTCGTTCGCCGGCTGCTCGATGACCCGTGCGCCGGTAAAGCGTTTGGCGGTCCACTTGGACAGCGCCAGCGACAGGAAGGCGCCGCCCATGCCGAACACGGCGGCGAACACCAGCAGCGACGTGAGGTTAAGCCCCACCCCCTGCTCGTCGAGAATGCGCTCGACGCCGAGCAGCCGCAGGGTGACGCTCAGGACCGCGATAATGGCCAGATTGGTGGCCAGAAACAGGACAACGCGTTTCATGATGCTCCTCTCGTTAGACCGGTTAATGAGTCGCCTGGAACGCCTGACAAAATGAAAGCTTCACGCGCCCTGCCCTCATCCCCACCCTTCTCCCAAAGGGAGAAGGGCTTAAATCCCCTCTCCCTGCGGGAGAGGGGCTGGGGTGAGGGCTGGGCTTCGGGACGCATTGGCTCATCTTGTTAGAGCGCAACAAAACGAGCGGGATACCCAACCCTTCACGCCGCACCCCCTCCCATTCCCTCCCCCTGGAAGCATAGGTATCTACACATCATGTAACCCGCTGCTTTCACTCCCCTCTCCCACGTGTGGGAGAGGGGCCGGGGGAGAGGGTGCCGAGGCGCATAATGGGCATTCCTCAACAGATTGCCCTCTCCCTAACCCTCTCCCGCAAGCGGGAGAGGGGACTTGTGTAGATACCTATGCCCTGGAAGGGGGAGGGTTAGGGTGGGGGTCAAGTTTAGCGTGGGGCCGAGTGCCAAGTTCATTTTGTCAGGTGCTCTCAGGTGCTCTTTAAAGACAGATCGGACGCAAAGAGTGTAACCGGGCAGAAACCCATATAAAATTCGATTGTTACTGTCTGATCGTTCGGAAAAGCCGATGTCACTGCGCGACCTGAACTACAACCACCTCTACTACTTCTGGCGGGTCGCGAAGGAAGGCGGCGTGGCCCGTGCCGCCGCCGTCCTGCACCTGACGCCGCAAACCGTCAGTGGGCAGCTCCGGACACTGGAAACCGCCGCCGGCGCCAAGCTGTTCGCGCGCACCGGCCGGCGGCTGGTGCTGACCGATACCGGGCGGCTTACGTTCGACTACGCCGACGACATCTTCCGCATCGGCGCGGAGTTGAAGGAAGCGCTGGAAGGCCGCACGGGCGGCCGGCCACTACCGTTCACGGTCGGCGTCGTGGACGTGGTACCCAAGATCATCGCCTACCGGCTGCTCGAACCGGCGCTGCGCCTGCCGCAGCCGGTGCGCATCGTGGGCCGCGAGGGCAAACTCGACGCGTTGCTCGCCGATCTCGCCGGCCACAAGCTCGACATGGTGCTGGCCGACAGCCCGCTCGGCGCGGCGGCCAACGTGCGCGCCTTCAACCACCTGCTCGGCGAGTGCGGCATCGTGTTTTTCGCCGCGCATAAGCTCGCCCCGGCGTTCCGCCGGCGCTTCCCGCAATCCCTGCACGGCGCGCCGTTGCTGCTGCCGGCCGCCAACACGGCGGTGCGTGGTGCGCTGATGCAGTGGCTGGATCGGCGCGACATCCGGCCGCGTATCGCCGGCGAGTTCGATGACAGCGCGCTCATGAAGGCCTTCGGGCAGGCCGGCGCCGGTGCGTTCGTCGCCCCGAGCGTGATCGAGCGCGAGGTCATGCGCCAATACGACGTGCGGCCGGTCGGCCGCACCGACGAGGTGCGCGAGCGTTTCTACGCGATATCGGCGGAGCGCAAGCTGCGCCACCCGGCAGTAGTGGCCGTGAACGACGCCGCGCGCCTGGAACTGTTTTCCACGCGGCGCCGCAAGCGCTGATTGTCCTTGTGCTTGCGCTTCGTCGTACCCGCGACGCGCAATGGGAGTCAGGCTTTACCCATCGATCCCGTCCTCGGGCAGGCCTTAGCCTGTTGCGGTGCATACGGAGGGCACGCGGTGTGAGGCACGATCAAGATTTGCCGATTTCCTTGACCGGGATCGGTCATGCTGTCTGTGGCCGGAATCACGGCATGGCGCCGGGCGCCTGCTCTTGTCCTTGTTCCGAATCCGACCCGAAGCGGACCTTCGTTATTGTACTGCAGGTTTATTGGCCGCTTCTTGGCTGAGTGCCGTCTGCGTGCCAAGATGGTACACGTGCCACGATTGAAAAAAGCGGTGAGTCTGGTACGACTGCAGGGACAGGAATTCCTGTATCGTAGCCAATGTAAGTGCAAGGTGTTAGATGTCCCTAGGGCACATTAGTTACTCCCGGCGCTCAGGATCACGCACAAACGAATAGAATCAAACCCAGGTGGATCATGGCGTTCAAAAAAGTTCCTCCACAGTCTGATGTTACTGATAGTCCCGACAAGCTTCTGCTGGATCTGCCACGACGCAAGATTCCAGACGTGCTGCCGCACCAAGGCAAGATCATGCGCACGTACGCAAATGAAGCGCTCGACATGCCTGATGTTGCGCTGCAGTTACCTACAGGAAGTGGCAAAACCCTCGTCGGGCTGTTGATTGCGGAATGGCGACGGCGCAAAAACCGCGAGCGAATAGTCTACCTTTGCCCAACGCGTCAGCTCGTTAATCAGGTGGTGGAGCAGGCCGAAGAAAAATACGGCCTGAGCGTTCATGGCTTCACTGGATCCAAGGCCGCCTATGATCCGGCCGCTAAGGCCGAATATCGCAATGCAGACCGAGTTGCCGTAACGACCTACACCAGTCTATTTAATACAAATCCCTTCTTTGACGATGCAGACGTCATCATTGTCGACGATGCCCATGCTGCTGAGAGTTACGTCGCTGGACTCTGGTCGGTCCGCGTTGAACGTGGAAATCCCAAGCACGCTGCGCTTCATACCGCGTTGTGTTCCGTAGTTAAGCCTTTGCTCGACTCAGTGAATTTCACGCGTTTAACTGGCGACTGGAGTAGCCCAGCCGATCGCGCCTGGGTGGATAAGGTACCTACTCCTGAGTTCGCGAAGCTGGTGCCACAACTTGTTGAAATTCTTGATGCGCACGTGCCGAACACGGACCTGAGGTTCCCGTGGTCGATGATTCGTGGTCACCTGAGCGCGTGTCAGCTCTACCTCTCGTCCAATGAAATCCTGATTCGGCCACTGATACCTCCTACGTGGACTCACGCGCCATTTCAAGACGCAAAACAGCGCATATATATGTCCGCCACGCTGGGTGCTGGGGGCGATCTCGAGCGTTTGTTGGGCCGCCGCCACATAAACCGCCTACCGGTTCCGGAAGGCTGGGATCGACATGGTGTCGGTCGGCGTTTTTTCATCTTTCCCGAGACGTCGCTCGACGGAGAGGAAACAAAGTTGCTGCGGAAGAAGTTGATGGTCTCGGCTGGACGCAGCCTAGTACTAGTGCCGACCGAGCAACTACGTCAGGAAGTAGTTAAAGATATCAATGCAAGCTTTAAATGTGCGACCTTTGGGGCGGACGATATAGAAGAGTCGAAAAAGATATTTGTATCGACGACACCAGCAGTCGCTGTTGTAGCTAATCGATATGATGGCATCGATTTTCCTGGTGATGAATGCCGCTTGGAGTTCATCGAAGGATTACCGAAGGCCACCAACCTCCAAGAACGGTTTCTTATGTCTCGGATGTGCGCAAACATCCTCTTCAATGAACGCGTTCAAACCCGTGTGTTGCAGGCAATCGGCCGCTGTACGCGTTCACTGGAAGACTATTCGGCAGTGGTGGTTTCCGGCGGAGAGCTGCCCGACTATCTCGCCGATATTCGTCGTCGACCATATTTGCATCCTGAGCTCCAAGCCGAGATAGAGTTCGGCCTTGAACAATCGAAGGACATGACCATCCGAGATATCGTGGATAACTTTGAGGTCTTCCTTAAAAACGATAAAGAATGGGAAGGTGTTAACGAACAGATTGTTGCGAAACGCAAGCTGGCAACGCAAGAGCCGTTTCCAGCCATTGATGAACTAAACTCGGTGGTAGGCAACGAGGTTGAATTCCAAGAACGGCTCTGGCAAGGAGATTACGAGGCCGCTCTCGACCATGCTGAACGTATCTTGGGGGGCCTTACCGCGCCCAAACTGCGCGGATATCGGGCGCTCTGGTATTACTTGGCCGGCAGTGCTGCGTGGCTTGGCGCGAAGGCTGGCGCCACAAGTTTAACTTCAAAGGCGCGTGCCAAGTATGCACACGCCAAAGAAACCGCGACGGATATTCCTTGGCTTGTCGGGCTGGCCCGTTACCAGCCCGAAGTGGTGGAGTCCACCACCACCGATGTCAACGCTCCACTTATGGAGCAGATCGAACGCGTCGAGGCAACTCTTGCCCAACTCGGAACAATTCATGATCGCGCATTCGCCATGCGGGAGAAGGAGATTCTGGATGGCCTATTAAACGAAAAAACATTCGAGCAGGCCCAAAAACTTCTTGGTGAATTGCTCGGCTTTGACGCTGGCAAAGTTGAATCGGAGGGATCTCCAGATCCGTGGTGGATTGCCGGTGGCATCTGCCTTGTCTTCGAAGATCATGCGGGCGCTCAGACTAACTCGGCGCTCGACGTAACCAAAGCGCGTCAGACATCGTCTCATGTTGAATGGATGCGTGCCAACGTAGACGCGAGCAAAGATGCCGATATTATCGCTGTTCTTGTCACGCCCGTTACTGAAGTTAGGAAGGCAGCTGTTCCTCACCTGAAGGACGTCGCACTGTGGTCTCTTGATGAGTTTCGCTTGTGGGCGCGAACAGCCATGGCAACTGTCCGGAAACTGAGACGAACGTTTGTCGAGCCGGGTGATCTCGTTTGGAGAATGGAGGCTGGTACTGAATTCAAACAAAACCGTCTTGATGCCGAAGGACTGGCCGATTTTCTCCGGTCCCAACCCGCTAAGGACAAGCTTCGTGCGACCAAATAAGACTTCGGACGCAAAAAGGCGACGCGCAAAAAAGGGGTGGATTTATTTAAATGGACGTTCTGCGCCGTGATTGATTGGAAAATATGTCCCCTTTTTCGGTTTTTCGGATCCCTTCTCGGTCCTTCTACCAATGATCAATCCAAACGCACTTGAGGCTTGGCTGAACTCAACCAATGCCCGCTATCGCGCGGACGAACTGCCTCCTCGCCATCGCCCATTTAAGGCTCTGAGCGACCTCTCTCGTGAGTTCACGTGCTCAGTATCACTGGACTCGCCGGTTGCCAAAGCAATCTTTGACTGGTTTTACAAACATAGTCAGCCAGGTGCGCACGCAGTTGGTGCTCTGTTCACAGGCGCATATTACTTTGACGCCTGCTTCTGGCCTCTATACATCCCAATCGGATACGGCACGTTTTCCATAAATGCCCTGGACTGTCTGGAAACAATGCCGCAGCCCATTAAGGAACACGTCAATCAAAGTCACAAAGACTTGTGGGACTTAGCCCTGTACTGGGCCGATTGCTGCGACTACGCCTACGGAATCGACGACATCAGCAAGCAAGGCTTGCTCAACGAAAAAGCCTTAGCGTTCATTCAGAACGGCGACCGAGAGCTCGCTGGAGCGATTGCGCAACTTGTATCGCCAAGACCCAATGCCAAGGCCATACTGGCTTTGCGGATGGCATGTGAGATTTTCCTGAAGACACTCCTGATTCAAGAACGGAACCTCACTGATCAACAGCTAAAGAAACTCAGTCACAAGATTGAGGACATTGCTGCAGAGTGTTTCGCGGTAACGCGTGCCCTGGAGTTTGACGCGGTGGCAAAAACAAAAGGCGCGTTCCCGGACGTCTCAGATCGCTATGACGGTGTTGAACAGGAGCTGTCGGAGGTTTGGGTTGCGCTTTGCGTTACACAAATAGCTGCCACGGCCGTCATACGCCACTACACAGATCGGGATATGCGTTCCCAAATCTTCTCTCCGCCTAAGGAAGGTGGCTAGCAATGTCTCATCCACAGGCGGGGCTAACCCGGCGCTGCAGGGGACGCTGCGCGATAAAGCCATGCATAGCCCCTGAACTTGAACGTTGAGGCCGTAGAAAAACTCCCAAATCGGCATGAATTTGCTTAAACAATCGGCAGAGGCAAAGTCCTGGATGGAAATGGAAATGCCAACGAAGACGCGCCAGAGCCTGTATGGAAAGGTTTTGAACACGCTGCTGAAAGTAGCAAGCACATCGGCAATTTTATCGTCTTGTATCGCATCAGATTCATCGGCATGCGAAAAGGGACTTTTCCTACAGCCTCGTTAGGCCCACCGTGAGCCGCCTCTATACATACGTGGTCAAGAATGACACCGGCTTGGCCCCAAATCCGTTCTGGGGCTGGTGCACGCTTGCAGTCTGTACGCCGAACCACCAAGGTTCAAGAGTTGAGCTTGGCGACTGGATAGCTGGATTTCTTGAGAAGAAAGATGGGCACAAATTCCTCTATGCTATGGAAGTGAGTGAACGAATTCACATGGACAAGTACTTCAGGGACAAGAGGTTCGCGGACAAAGTACCCCGCATACACGGAAGTTCCAAACAGCGTTGTGGAGATAATTTCTACAGCCTCGACGCTCACGGAAGGTGGCAGCAACACCAGACGCTGTTTCATGCTGCGCCAGAGTTCTTGAAGAAGGACACGAAAAACCCTTGGGTGTTTGTGGCCGAGAGGTTCTGGTATCTCGGCGTTAAGGCTCAGCCGCTACCAGAGGGCCTCTGTCCACTGGCTGGCGGGCGAGGGGCGAGAGTTAATCACCCCGAAGACCTAGTTGAACAATTCATGTACTGGGTATCGACTGCTTTCCAGGAAGGAGTAACTGCACTGCCGCGCGACTTCGAGCAACGCAGGCCGATTACCTTGAGCGTTGGACACTATAGGAGAGCTATGAAACAAAAGGAACGCACGTTAACGCAGAAGAACGTCGGCCGAATCACTCAAGAGTTCGTCCGCTCAATTAAAGGCCTCGGAGGTTCAATCAAAGGAAAGACCGGACTAGGTCTTCTTGAAGCGCTTAAGCGTGAAAAGCTCAAAACAGGCCCCTATCTGGGGGTATCGCTGTTCGAGGCTGCAAACCGAGTAATGACTGACCTTGTAATCCTGCATGGGGTGACGTGGCTTCTGAAGCAGAAGATATTTCCATTTAACTCATACACTGTGGAGTTCGGAAATGAAGACAATAACGACTTTGACATAAAGGCTAGCTTCAAGGGGAAGACACTTGTAGGTGAGGCGTTTAATGTTGCGCCATCGTTCTTTCAAGGCAAGAAATCTTCAATGCTAAAGAAACTTAGACGCAACGGTCAAAAAGCAGACTATCGCGTCATTATGGTCAACCATGATGCCGTTACTAAAGATTATTCGCCAAAAACCGAAGCAGGCGTCTATTACGTGGTTGTTAACGTTAGTTCTGGGGAGACGCGTATCGTGCCCAACAAGGCGCTTCAGTCGACGTCGCCGCTAACGCATCGCCGCAGCAAAGCTTGGTAGTTATGCGTCTTGATCCTTCGACGATGCCACTATGGCCTTAGTGTTCCAGTACGGCTCCAATATGTCTGTGGCGCGACTCAACGGCGAAGATCGCCTCGCCGGTGACGCAAAGCCAATTTGTGTCGCCAGAACGGTTGAGCCGTTTGATCTGATGTTCACGGTGTGGAGCAAGTCGAACAACTGCGCGGCGGCTGATCTAGTTCCTGGCAAGACGGGTAGGAGCATTTACGGCGTTGTGTACGAAGTTCCAGATTTTCTTCTCTCCCGTGACACAGCAAAACAGAGGAACAGAAGGTCGCTCGACACAATTGAGGGCGAAGGAACCAACTACGTCCGCGCTATGATCGATCTCATTAGGGGCGATGGATCAACAGTCTACGCTATGACCTACGTTGTTAAGGATCGGAGAAGTGACCTCAAGACCGCCTATGCTTATGTCCGCCATATCCTCCTTGGCCTCAAGGAACACAATATTCCCAATGAGTACTGCCAATACGTTCGATCCAAGGTCATCGAAAACAATAGCGATCTAGAAAATGCTCTACTGACCGTTACCCACGACGCATAACCGCTCGGTCAACCGGACCGCCTGAAAGGAAAAGGGGGCCGATTTATTTTGTTGAGCTAGCCGCCCTATGACCGCTATTGTTAAGGATTGTGCGACACCTGCCCTCACGCGCAGGACTGCCAGAGTGCCACGGAACCTAACGGGCAGGTGTCGCACAATCCTCAAGGGAGGAAACCGCGGGGAGTGATGACGCGGTTCAGTGATAGCGAAGTGCTATGG
>DATEYP010000330.1:0-4803 GCA_035256085.1 Acidiferrobacterales bacterium | reverse complement strand
TCAGCGTCATCGGCAAATCGGCCGGCGGCGCCGACTATCGCCACAGCGCCAGTTTCAAGGTCACCAAGGACGTGGCGCCCAAGCTGGTCGGCGTCACCCTGGCGGCGCCCGGCTCGGCGAACCAGGGCATCTCCCTCAAAGACTGGTAGTCCATGCTTCGTCTACCCCGGAACCTCGGCCGAAGGCCGATACCTCCTCTCCTTCTCCCTCCGGGAGAAGGTGGCCCGAAGGGCCGGATGAGGGAAGAGACCGCCCGGTTCCAGGGCGCAAATCGCGGCCATGCGTCTTGGCCGGGCGGCCTCTCCCTGTTGTTGTGCGGCCTGCTGGCGGCATCAACCTGCCTGGCCGCCAAGCCGCCGGCGCGCGCCGCGCTGCGCGACCTGTACTTCGGCGAAGGCCTGTACCAGGCCTACCAGGGCAATTACTTCGATGCCATTGCCCGGCTGGACACCGAACTGGGCCAGTACTACGGCCTCGACGAACCCGGGCTCGACAGCCTGCACCATCATGTCAACCAGGCCGAGTTCTCGGTCGGCGACTTCGAGCTGAACTACCGGATGCATCGGCGCGCCGGCCGGGCCATGAAGGCAGTGCTGGAAGGCAACGTGCAGCCGGCGGTGCGCAATGAAGCCGCCTACCGCCTGGCGCGTATCCATTTCCAGAAAGACCAGCCGCGCGACGCCCTGACTGCGCTGGAGCGCATCCACGGCAAGGTGCCGGAGGCGATCCGCGACGACGTGAGCTTCCTGCGCGGCAATGTGTACCTGGCGGTCGGACGCTTCGGCGATGCCGCGCGGATATTCAGGGATCTGCAGGGCGCCAAGGGCTTCGAGGGTTTTGCCAGTTTCAACCTCGGCATCGCCGAGTTGCGCGGCGGCCAGGACAAGGACGGCCTGCTCAGTCTTGCCCGTGCCGGCCAGACCGGCGGCGCCGACCCGGCGGCGCTGGCCATCAAGGACAAGGCCAACCTGGTGCTCGGCAGCCGGCTGCTGGAAGCCAAACAGCCGGAGCTGGCCAAGCAGCATCTTGATCGCGTGCGCCTCAAGGGGCCGTTCTCGGCGCAGTCGCTGCTGGCCTCGGGCTGGGCGGATGCCGCGCAGGAGCGCTACGAACGCGCGCTGGTGCCGTGGTCGATTCTGGCCAAGCGCAATGTCACCGACAAGGCCGTGCAGGAGGCATTGCTGGCCGTCCCCCATGCCTACGGAAAACTCAACATTCACGGCAAGGCCGCGCTCGGTTATGGCCGCGCCCTCGAGGCCTTCGGCCAGGAAATCGAAAAACTGACCGGCTCGACCCGCAGCATCCGCGAGGGCAAGTTTCTGGAGGCGCTGGTGCGGGAAGAACTGAAACAGGACCAGGACTGGGTCATCAAGCTGCGCTCGCTGCCGGACAGCCCCGAGACCTATTACCTGATGGAGCTGATGGCCTCGCACGATTTCCAGGAATCGCTGAAGAACTATCTCGACCTGGAAGAACTGCGCAAGAAGCTCGACTCGTGGGAAGCGAATATCGATGCCTGGGAGGAGATCATCGCCCGGCGCCGCGCCTATTATCAGCCGCTGCTGCCCGACATCGACCGGCAGTTCCGGCTGCTCGATTCGCAAATGCGGCTGCGCCTTGAACAACGCGACCGGCTGGACAAGCGCATCAAGGCCATGCTGGTGGCGCCGCGACCGGATTTTCTGGCCAGCGCCGAGGAGCGGGTGATGCGTGGCCAGCTCGACAGCATCGAGCAGCGCGCCACAAACCGCGGCGGCAAAATCGACCCGGCCATCCAGGAGCGCCTGCAGCGCCTGCGCGGCGTGCTGGCGTTTCGCATCCACACCGGATACGACCAGCGCCTGACCGACGCCTACAAACACCTGCAGCAACTCGACGCGGTGATCGCGGCGCTGAAGCAGCAATACGGTGCGTTCGTCCACACCCGCCAGGCCGCGTCGCAGAGCTATGAAGGATACGCCGCCACCCTCAGCCGCCTGCGCGCCCGCATTCTCGAGGCCCGCGAGAAATCCCGGACGCTGATGGCACGCCAAGGCCATCTGCTCGAGCAGATGGCGCTGCAAGAACTGGAGCAGCGCATCACGCGACTCGAGGAATACCAGGTCAAGGCGCGCTTCGCCATGGCGGACAGCTACGACCGGGCGGTCAAGGCCCAGGAAGCCGGGGCGAAATGACCTGTCTACGCGTTGCCGTTGCACTGCTCCTGCCCGCCTGGCTCGCAGCGTGCGCACTGAGCAGCGAGCGCGATACCCTGGCCGATCTGCGCGATGTGCGCATCGAAATCAAGGAAGAGCGCATCGACGGCGGCATCGAAAAGGCCATCCAGAGCTATCGGCGCTTCCTGGAAGAAACTCCGGAATCGCGCCTGACGCCCGAGGCCATCCGCCGCCTGGCGGACCTGAAAATCCAGAAGGAATACGGCACCTCCGAAGGCGCCGCCGGCACGCAGTCCAGACCCGCCAAAGCCTTGGATAAGCCGAAAGGCTTCGATGCCGCCGCCAGCCGGCCAGCGGCCAAGCCGGGCCTTCCGGGAAAACGCGCCGGCAGCGGAAAATCCGAACCGGATTCGGCATTCGAGAAACGCGCCACCACCAGCCAGAAGATCCCGTCGGCCGCCGGCAAGGCGCCCGTGGTCACGCCGGATGGTTCGGCCACCGACCTGCAGAACGCCAACGCTCAAGAGGCGATCGAGCTGTACAAGAAACTGCTGGCGAAATACCCGCACTACGATCGCAACGACCAGGTGCTGTACAACATGTCGCGCGCCTACGAAGAGCTGGGCCGCGTCGAGGAAGCGATGGCCGTCATGACGCGGATCGTCAAGGACTACCCGCGCTCGAAGTATCTCGACGAGGTGCAGTTCCGGCGTGGCGAGTATTTCTTCACCCGCAAGAAATACATCGATGCCGAAGAGGCCTACCAGTTCATCGTCGATCTCGGGCCGGTCTCCACCTATTACGAAATCGCCCTGTACAAGCTCGGCTGGTCGCTCTACAAGCAGGAGCTGTATGACGAGGCGCTGGCCCGGTTTGCCGGCGTGCTGGACTACCGGGTCACGACCGGGTACGACTTCGACAAGGGCGGCAGCGACATCGAGCGCAAGCGCGTCGACGACACCTTCCGTGTCATCAGTCTGGCCTTCGCCAGCACCGGCGGGCCGAACACCGTGGTGGACTTTTTCAGCAAGCACGGCAAGCGCCCCTATGAGGTGAATGTCTACAGCAATCTCGGCGACCACTATCTGGAGAAGCGCCGTTACGCGGACGCGGCGGCCTCCTACCAGACGTTCGTCAAGCGCAATCCGCTCCACCGGATCGCCCCGGATTTCGACATGCGGGTGATCGAGATATACAAGAAGGGCGGGTTCCCCAAGCTGGTCATCGACGCCAGCAAGGCGTTTGCGACCCGCTACGGGCTGAAGTCGGAATACTGGAAGCACTTCGACAGCAAGGCCCATCCGCAGGTGATCGGCCATCTCAAGCAGAATCTGCGCGAGCTGGCGAACTACTATCACTCGCTCTACCAGAACAAGGAATTCGCCAAGACCCGCGACGAGAACTTCCGCGACGCCCAGCTGTGGTACCGCCAGTTCCTCGAGTCCTTCCCGCGCGACCCGGAATCGCCGGCCATCAACTACCAACTGGCCGAGCTGCTGCTGGAGCACAAGGCGTTCGACGCGGCGGCGGCGGAATACGAACGTACTGCCTATACGTACGCGGCCCACGACAAGGCTTCGGCCGCCGGCTATGCCGCCGTCTACGCGCACCGGGAAAGCGCCAAGATCGCCGCACCGGCCGGCCGCGACCGGATCCGGCGCGAGGTCATTCGCAGCTCGCTGAAGTTTGTCGACAGCTTCCCCAAACACGACAAGGCCACCATCGTGCTGGGCGCGGCCGCCGATGACTTGTACGAAATGAAGGACTACGCGCCGGCCCTGACCGTGGCCCAGCGTCTGCTCGCGCAATACCCGGCCGCCGAGCCGGCGCTGCGGCGCTCGGCCTGGATCGTGGTGGCGCACGCATCGTTCGACCTGCAAAAGTACCCGGACGCCGAGGCCGGCTACAACCAGGTGCTGCAACTGACCGCCAGGGATGACAAGACCACCGAGGCCATCACCGACAATCTGGCTGCGTCGATCTACAAACAGGGCGAGCAGGCCGCCAAGCTCGAAGACTACAAGACCGCCGCGCGGCACTTCCTGCGCATCGCCCAGGCGGCGCCGAATTCGAAAATCCGGCCGACCGCGGATTACGACGCCGCCTCGGCGCTCATCAAGCTGAAGGACTGGGACAGGGCCGTGGAGGTGTTGCAGGCGTTTCGCAAGAACCACCCGGCACACGAGCTCCAGCCCGAGGTCACCAAGAAGATCGCCTACGCCTACCGCGAGGCCGGCAAGCTGGCGGTGGCGGCGGCCGAGTACGAGCGTATCGAGAAAGAATCGAAAGACGACGAGGTGCGACGCGGCGCACTGCTGGTTGCCGCCGACCTGTACGAGCAGACCCAGGACAGCAACCGCGCCCTGGACGTCTACCGCCGCTACGTGGCCGCCTTCCCGAAGCCGCTGGAGCTGGCGCTGGAATCGCGCCACAAGATTGCCGGTATCTACAAGACCCGCAACGACACCAAGACCTACTTCGGCGAGCTGCAACAGATCATGGACATGGACGCCCGCGCCGGACGCGATCGCTCGGATCGTACCCGCTTCCTCGGCGCCAATGCCGCGCTCGGGCTGACCGAACCGCTCTACGAGCAGCTCACCGCCATCAAGCTGGTCAAGCCGTTTGACAAGAACCTGCTCAAGAA
>DATEYP010000329.1:0-2300 GCA_035256085.1 Acidiferrobacterales bacterium | reverse complement strand
GGCTCTGCGAATGTGACCTGCGCTGTCCCGGACGCAATCTGCCCGATGGTGCAGGCCTGGCCGGTCTGGCGATAGCGCACCTTGGCGGTGCAGGCGTGTGGCAGGGCAGGCGGTGCACTCGCCACCCAGTGCAACTGGCTGGCGAGCAGGGCCGGATTGTAGAGCGCCGGGTGATGCTCGCCCTGTTCGACATACAGGATGTTCTGCTCGATATCCTTGTCTACGACATACCAGGCCTCGCCGGCCCCGCCGATGCCGAGGCCCTGGCGCTGGCCGATGGTGTAGTACGGGGCGCCCTCGTGCCGGCCCTTGTAGTCGCCGGCGAGTGTGCGCATTTCGCCCGGTTGCGCCGGCAGGTAGCGTTTCAGAAAATCACGGAAGTCACGCTCACCGATAAAGCAGATACCGGTCGAGTCCTTGCGGTCATGGTTGGGCAGGCCGGCGGCGCGAGCCAGGGCGCGCACTTCGGTCTTGGCGAGATGACCGATCGGGAACAGTGTCCGGGAAAGCTCGGCCTGGCCGAGCGTGTAGAGAAAATAGGTCTGGTCCTTGGCGGTGTCGACGCCCTTGAGCAGCTGATACCGGCCCTGCGTTTCGCGCACCTGCGCGTAATGGCCGGTGGCGATCCGGTCGGCACCGAGTGTCAGGGCATGGTCGAGGAACGCCTTGAACTTGATCTCCTTGTTGCACAGCACGTCCGGGTTGGGTGTGCGCCCGGCCTTGTGCTCGTCCAGAAAATACTGGAACACCCGGTCCCAGTATTCGCTGGAGAAGTTCACGGTCTGGAACGGAATTGCGAGCACCGCGCACACCGCGCGCACTTCCTTCAGATCTTCTTCGGCGGTGCAGTGGGTGTCGCTATCGTCCTCTTCCCAGTTTTTCATGAACAGCCCGGTGACCTCGTGGCCGGCACGCTTGAGCAGCAGCGCCGCGACCGCCGAATCCACGCCGCCGGAAAGACCGACCACCACCTGCGCCATGGTCAGCGCGCCGCAGCGGGCGCGTACTCCTTGAGCAGATCGAGCGGATAGCAGGTGCCGGCCAGGTAGTCGTCGAGACAGCGCTCGACCTGGGGGCTGCGCAGGCGGGCGCGCTGGGCGCGGATTTCCTCCGGCGTCAGCCACAGCGCGCGCAGGCAACCGTGATCGAGCGCGCGTCCGCTTTCTTCGCGCAGCGCGCGTGCGATGAAGGCAAAGCGCAGGTAGGTCGTGGAATGGGTCGGGTGTTGCCAGCGGTACACACCGAGCAGCGCCTGCGGCTCGATGTGCCAGGCGGTTTCCTCGAGGGTTTCGCGGATCACGGCGGCAATCAGGGTCTCGCCTTCATCGAGATGGCCGGCGGGTTGATTGAGTACGACCTGACCGTCTGCTTCTTCCTCGACCAGCAGGAATTTTCCGTCGCGTTCGACGATCGCCGCCACCACCACGTTCGGTTTCCAGATCATGCGCGGATTGTATCAGCGCGGCATCTGCTTCGCGCCACTCGCCCGGCGCCAGACCGGCAAGCCGGTAGGGGCCGACGGCCACACGTACCAGCCGCAGGGTCGGGAAACCCACGGCCGCGGTCATGCGCCGTACCTGGCGGTTGCGGCCCTCGGTGATAGTGAGTTCGATCCAGGTGGTCGGGATGTTGCGGCGCATGCGGATGGGCGGATCGCGCGGCCACAACTGTGGCTCTGGAATGAGGCGGACTTCCGCCGGGCGCGTGCGTCCATCATTGAGTTGCACGCCGCGGCGCAATATATCCAGTGACTCTGTGCCTGGGACACCTTCGACCTGCACCCAGTAAGTCTTGGGCAGTTTGTGTTTCGGTTCGACAATACGGGTTTGCAGGGTTCCCTCATCAGTGAGCAGCAGCAGACCTTCGCTGTCGTAGTCGAGTCGGCCGGCTGCGCGTACCTTCGGCGCTGAAATAAAATCGGCGAGCGTGCGCCGGCCTTCCTTGTCGGTGAACTGGCTCAGGACATTGAACGGCTTGTTGAACAGGATAAGCATTACAGCAGTTCGGTGTCGTCGTGTGCATAGGCTGGGGCGCAGCAGCACAGTATGCGCAGCGGTTCGGTGCCGATATTCGCGACGCAGTGTGGCGTGCCGGGCGGGATGCAGAGGGTGTCGCCGGACCCGACATCAAAATTATCCTCGCCCAGGGTCATGCGCCCGCGGCCGGCGGTGATGTGATAAAGCTCCTCGCTCTGGCGATGCCGGTGCAGATGGGTGGTAGCACCGGGCGCCACGATGGCTTCGGCGAGACTCTGGGCGTGGTTGCCATGGGTGGACGGGTGCATCAGCTCGCGGATCTCG
>DATEYP010000328.1:0-5551 GCA_035256085.1 Acidiferrobacterales bacterium | reverse complement strand
TTGGGCAGCAGGCGCTGGTTGGGCGAGACTTGGTATTGCTCGTAGTACTCGCGCTGGAAGTTGATCACTTCCCAGTGGTCCGGCGTCAGCTCGCAGTTGTCGCGTCTGGCCATTTCCCCGGCCATTTCCTCATTCCAGTCGGAGCGGTTCTCAAGGAAACCTTCTTGGTCGACTTCGACGGTCTTGCCCGCTAAGGTTACGGTAATAATTTTGGGTGCGGTAATGGTACTCATGTGTGATCTCCTTTTCGTGTCGTGTTTGGATTAAACAGTCAGATTGTGCCCATGAGCTTCGGCAGGTCAGCGTATCTGTTCGCCTGCTTGGCCGGGCCGTACGGAAACAGCTCGTACAGGTACTTCACCGAATACTTTTTCGAGGCTTCACGCAGAGCTTCACGCAGAGCTTCACGCAGAGCTTCACGCAGAGCTCGCTGCTCGTACCAGCACCGGAACAGCTTATACAGGTATTTTCTAATGCCCTTGTTCGGTGGGATAAGCTTCTTGGCGACAGCATGTTTTTTGGCGATGGCCTTGGTTAGCACGCGCAAGTGCGGGGAGGTCTGGTGCTCCTCGTAGTATTCGCGCATGAAATGGATCACTTCCCAGTGGTTGACGGACAGCTCGCAGTTATCCGCCTTCGCCATTTCCTTGGCGATCTCTTCATTCCAGTCGGAACGGTTTTCGAGGAAGCCCTCTTTATCAACCTCGACGGTCTTTCCAGCTACGGTGATAGTACCCATGGTGTTTTCCTCCCTCGAAGAAAAAACGAAACGGGAACGGCTCAGCTCGACTCCATTGAATGCTCCGGAGACATTGAAAGCTCCAGAGACATGCACCCGACTTCGACCACGTAACCGGGATCAAACCGCGGCTCGACATCATTGGCGTAGCCGCGCGGATTGCAGACGACGCGGGTGCGCCCGCAGAAATAATCCTGACGCGCGTGGATGTGGCCGTGAATCCAGAGGGCGATGTTCGAGGGCTCGATCAGCTCGCGCAGGTCCACGGCGAGTCGACGGGCGACGGCATCGTCAATGCGAACCTCGTGCGGCAGCGACTGGTGCAGCGGTGCGTAGTGGGTGATGACGACGGTAGGACCGTCGTGGGGCTGCGCCAGCATCTCGCGCAGCCAGGCGATGGAGTTCTTGTGCGCCACGCGCATCCGCTGCGTGGTCGGCGCCCAGAGCGTGCAACCGAGAAAGCGCACGCCGCGATGCTCCCAGACATCGTTTTCGAGGATGGTGACGCTGCTGCCTTCGGCCAGCGCGCGGAAGCGCGCGAGCTTCTCCTCGTTGCCCGCGACGATCTCGTGGTTGCCGAGGACGAACAGCACCGGCTGTGTAAATGCACTCATCGCCCAGCGCAGGCTGTCGAAGCCGCCGTCGACGTCGCCCGCCAGCACCACCACGTCGGCATCAACGGCGGGAAGCGCTATCTCACCGGATAAATCGCGATGCACATCCGACAGGACATGGAGTCTCATCGAGACCGGAAGACCTGACGCTGCCGCAGATGCCATAGGCATGATCGAGATAGCCTGACGATGCGATGACGCATTAAGCGACTATTGTTCGATTTCGATCTATCCCCCGTCGGGGGCAGGACATGTATCCATTTCGGAATAGCCATGGAACGTGTCTAACTCAGTTATTCCAATGAGGCCTGCATACCGCTGAACACCTCAGCGCGATTAAGCTCCAGTTTTCTGAAAGGCCAGCCTGAGGTCGTGGAGTACATCTAGAGGTGTTCTTAATGTCGTTGCCGAAATTAATCGTGTTGATCTCCCGCATTGAACAATTGCTCTTGCCCTGCGACTGGGCGGGGCGGCAGCGGCACGGATCGAATAGGGAAAGAAGGCGAGGGGTGTGTCTGGTTTGACGCAAACTAGGCGGCGCAATACGCTGCCTATTACACCCTACGCGCTTCGTTTCGGGCTAATGGAACTGCGGCGGCCCTCAGCCACTGGAACCAGAATCAGGACGACAATGCTATGACCGTCACCGAACGTCAGACCGTTCTCGTGATCGACGACCATCCGCTCGTGCGCAATGGATTACGCCGGCTGTTCGAACTGGGAGAGGACTTTCAGTTTGTTGGCGAGGCGGCAGACGGCGCTACCGGGCTCGATCTCGCAAAACAACTCAACCCGGACCTGATCGTGCTCGACATCAGTATGAAGGGCATGAACGGCATTGAGACACTCAAGGCCATAAAAGCCGCAGACCTCGATAGCCAGGTGATCATGCTCACGTACTCGGACGACGAAGACATTCTTATGAGCGCGTTGCGCGGCGGTGCCGACGGTTTCCTGCTGAAGAACATGGATATTGACGAGGTGTGCGAGAAATTGAGCTCAGCGTCACAGGGCAATCTCGTGCTTTCCGAGGAGCTGGTCGACAAGCTGGTGCGCGCGCAGCGCAAGAAGGGGCATCTGACCGACCCCGGACTCACCGACCGCGAGTGGGAGATTGTCAATCTCATCGTCGAGGGTCTGGCGAACAAGGCCATCGCGCGTCGCCTTGACATTACAGAAGGCACGGTGAAGCAGCACATAAAAAACGTGTTCAAGAAAACCAACCTTCACTCGCGTCTCGAGGTCGCGATCTGGGGCCGTGACAAGTGTCAGAAACACGGCGGATAACCTGTGCAGAACGACTCCTTCGCACGAGATTTTCCTCATTGCTCGCGACGATCTCGTAGTTCTCGTAGTTGTCGAGGACGAACAGCGTCGGCTGCGTGAAGCTGCGCATCGCCCAGCGCAGGCCGTCGAAGCCGCCATCGACGTCGCCCATCAGAACGACCACATCCGCATCGACGGTGGGAAGCGCGATCTCGCCGGAATGATCACGATGCACATCCGACAGGACATGAAGTCTCATCGAGGCCGGATAATCTGACGCCGCCGATTTTTCGATGGAATGTATTACAGAAGGGGAGACGCATACAACCTGAAACTGCGTTTAACCACGGATGAACGCAGATAAACGAAAATGTATCATGCCATGATTGCGCGGGACCATTCACCCAATTGGCGGGCTGGCAAATACAGGCAGCACATTGAACATCCGCGTTTATCTGAGGCTAACTACTTTTTCCTGGATTCAAGTGTCTCTGCAGTGGGTTACTTCTTTTCCAGCCTGAGCGACGCGGAGTTGATGCAGTAGCGCAGGCCGGTGGGTTCCGGCCCATCGGGGAATACGTGACCGAGATGCGCGCCGCACTGGCGGCAATGGACCTCGGTACGGCGCATGCCGTGGTTGGTGTCGGTTTCCTCGCCGATGTTCTCGGGTTTCGATGGCTGAAAGAAACTGGGCCAGCCGCTGCCCGAATCATATTTCGTCTCGGAGCTGAACAGCTCCGCCCCGCAACAGGCGCAACGATAGGCGCCGTTATCGTGGCAGTCGTGGTATTTGCCGGTAAAGGCCTGCTCCGTGCCTTTCTCGCGGGTGATGCGGTATTGCTCGGGCGTGAGCGACGCGCGCCATTCGGCTTCGGTTTTGTCAACGGGTGGTTTCATGGCGTGCTCCAGCAAGGGTCAGGGCCGCTGGCGCAGCCGGTACCAGATGGACAGGAGATAGGAAGACAGAAACATGGCGATATAGAACTCGCGCAGCTCGTTTGCGCCGATCAATTGCAGTGCCTGCAGGCCGGTAATCTTCCCGGCAACACCGAGGATATGCGTGCCGAGGAAAATTGCCGCTGACAAAATGCCGATCGTGGTCGGCCAGAACCATTCGCGCCATGCCATTCTGCCAAAGGGCGCACGCCTCCGGATTGCCCACCACAGCGGCAGGATCAGTCCGGCCACCACTACCCAGAGTTCCACCAGGGTGCGCGGCTTCTGGTCAAACCAGGTGCCGATATTGTGCAGGTTGGTTTCCTGTTGATCGTTGACTCCATGAAGAATGTCCGGCGTGCCCCAGTGGAGGTAGTGTTGGCCCCAGCTGGCCTCTTCGCCGGCAAAGTAGATGCATGCCAGGGTCCAGACCAAAACCCAGCCGGTCAGCATCAGCGGGAGATGCGCGCGATAGTGGCGCAATACCGCGATGCCGGCGACGATGCCGGGCACCAGCACCAGCACCGTGCCGTGCTCGGCGATGCCGCCGCCATCGGGCCCGGTGTCCTTGCGGATCACCATCTGGATGTATTCCGGAGAAGCAAAGTACGCCGCCACGGTGAGCAGCAGCATGGCGAGCGGCAGGCCCGCCCACCACCACGCCGGGAGGTCGTTGATCGGCCGATTGGTCATGTTATTTTGAAGGCAGCGGTTAGACAAAGTTCAGCGCCGGGATATTACAGATCACCCCACATGCGCACCAGGTTAACGTAGGTCTTGTTGATCAGCTTTGCATCTTCGGTCTCCTGTGTGTTCGCGAGCAGGCGTTCGCGCACGCTGTTGAGCTCGTGTAACAGCTCGCGCCGCGCCGGGTCGCGCACCAGGCTTTGCAGCCAGGCGACAGCCACCAGTCGCTCGCCGCGAGTCACCTTAGCGACGCGGTGCAGGCTGGAGGAAGGATACATCACCGCATCCCCGGCCGGCAGTTTCACCTGCTGTTCGCCGAACGGGGTGTTGATCACCAGTTCGCCGCCATCGTAGCCCGCCGGGTCGCCGAGAAAGACCGTGATGGAAATGTCGGAGCGGTAGAGCGCGCCGTCCGCGCCCATGACCGGATCGTCGACATGATCGCCGTACTGCATGCCGGGCGTGTAGCGCGCGTAGTAGGGAGCAGCGACGCGCAGCGGCAGGGCGCCACTGCGGTAGACCGGGTGCTGCACCAGCTTGCCCATGACCAGATTGTTGAGCTGTTCGAGTTCGCGCGCGCGCCGGTCCACTTCCTGGTTGTGCTTGACGCGCCTGGCGACCTGTCCCGCGGAAAGCTTGCCGTCCACGAACGGGGCACCGGCCAGCATGCGCCGCACGATGTCGAGGTCACTGCGGTCGAGTACTGAAGGAATCCGGAGCAGCACAGGGGGCCTCGCGTTATGCAGGAAGTATGAACGCGACAGTCATTATATCTGAAGCCCTACTTCGTTTGACCTTTCATCCTAGAAAAAGCAGTCAGCCGCAGATGAACACAGATAAACGCGGATGTTCAATGCGCTGCCTGTATTCGCCGGTCCGCCAAAAGGGTGAATGGCCTCGGTGCCTCCATGGCATGATTCATTTGCGTTTATCTGCGTTCATCTGCGGCTAAAGCCGTTTTTAGTTTATGATGTCTTGTGCTCAGCGGGTGGCCTTGCCGACCTTGTACGGCTTGGCCGACGTCGTCGTCTGGCGGGTGCGGGCGTCGGTCACGCTTACGCCGGTTTGTGTTTCGATTGCCGCAAGCGGGCGCGCTGCGGTGCGCGCATTTTCCTAGAAAATAAATTCGGTATTGAGCATTTCACCGGCGGTGTCGATCTCCACCGACTTAACGCCCGGCATGCGCTTGAGTATGTAACCGGCCATGAGTTGTACCAGCAGCTTGTTTTGGGCACTTACGGAAACAAGCAGTTTATTCGCCGCGACCTGGCAGCGCTGCGCGGTGTCCGGAGATTCGACAAACTCCGAC
>DATEYP010000327.1:0-2391 GCA_035256085.1 Acidiferrobacterales bacterium | reverse complement strand
CGTCGATCTCGCAGGCAAAACCGCCGGCATGGACAAGCGTGGCCGCCTCGCGCATCACCGGCAGTCCGATCGCGGCCAGCATGAACGCAGTCAATTGCGCGGTGAGCACGGTGAACGGCGCGAACACGCCGCCGGCGGGCGGGTGAATCTGGATCGCCCACAGGCCGGCGAGCACCACGCCCAGCGACCCCGCAAGCCACCATGCCGGCAGGCGCAGGTCTCGTGGGCGGCTTGGGGTTGCGGTGGTCATCAAGCGTTTTGTGTACGGCTCACCCGCCATGCGTACAGCAGCAGTGCCGCGAGCAACAGTAAGCCGACGAGCGGCAGCGGCAAGGCCGGGATCTTCTTCGGCGTCACCTTGACCGCCGCCGTACCGCGCGCACCCTGCGATTCCGCCTGCAGTGTCGCATCACCGGCAGCCACGGCGGTAATGGTTGCCTTGGCGACACCGTTCGCATCCGTCGTTCTGCTCGCCGGTGCCACACTGAACACCACGGTGTTGGACGAGGCGAACGCCACGTCCTTTCCGGATTCGGCGACACCATTACGCAGCACGGTCGCGCTGACCTCGACGCTCTTCCCGGCCTCGACGCTCAGCGCCGGTGGGGACAGCGTGACCGCGACACCCGGTACCGGTGGCACCGGCTGGGTGGCGGCCGCGTTCAGCAGACCGGCGCCGCACGGCTTCGGGCACTGTGTCGCCGTCCGTGTCATGGCCCGGGCCTTGAGCAGGCTGCGGACCTGGTCGGGCGTGCGCGAGCTGTCTTCGGCGAGCAGCAACGCCGCGACACCGGCGGTGTGCGGGGCCGCCATCGAGGTGCCGTTGTAGTATGCATAGCCGCCATCGACCATGCTCAGCACACCGTCCGGATTGCCGTCGTTGTCGCTGTCCTGGCGGACATCGCCACCGGGGGCCATGATGTCGACGCGCGCGCCGAAGTTGGAATAACGCGTGGCGAGGTAGCCGCGCCGGTCGCTGGCCGCGACCGTAATCACGCCATTGCAGCTCGCGGGAATGAAGCCCGCAGCGTCCGACGATTCGTTGCCGGCCGCGACCACGACGGTCGTGCCTTTTGCCACGGCGTCGTTGATGGCCGCTTGCGTGGCCGGCGAGGCCGAGCACGGCGCGCCGCCGCCGAGGCTCATGTTGATGACCTTGGCAGGCGTCGGATTGTTCGGCACGCCCGGCACCGGCAAGCCGGCCGCCCAGCGGATCGCATCGTTGATATCGACCATGGTGCCGCCGCACTTGCCGAGCACCCGCACCGGCTGCACCTTTACGTTCCAGTTGATGCCGGCGACACCGAGGCTGTTATTGGTCTTGCCGACACCAATGGTGCCGGCCACGTGCGTGCCGTGCCAGCTGTTCGGCTGTGCCGGGCTGCCCGGATAACACTCGTTGGCGGCGATGGCATCGCCCGGGTCGGTGGCCGTGGCATCGCGGCCGTCGCCGTCGTTGCCGATGGCTGGATCGCTGATCATGTCGTAGCCGTTCACCAGATTCGGCGAGCCGCTGATGTCCTCATGATTCGGCAGAATGCCGGTATCGATCACTGCCACCACCACCGCGGCGCTGCCCTTGTTGGTTTCCCAGGCAGTCGGGAGATTGATCCCGCCCGGCGCCTGATTGGCGCCGCTGCCGTTGTCGAAGTAGTGCCATTGTTTCGGATAGCCCGAATCGTTGGGCGTGGCCGTGATCTGGAAGATGTAGTTCGGTTGCGCGTATTCGACATCCGGCCTGGCCCGGAGGCTCTTGACCGCCGCGAGCGTCCGGTCGCCCGCGTCCTTCTTCGTCAGGGTGCTGAGCATGGCCGGCGGCAGACGATAGACGATCTCGCTGCCCGAGGTCTGCTCACGCTTGACTTCGAGATTGAGGCGCTTGAGTTCGGTGGACGGCATGACGCGCAGTGCCGCCGCCGGTTTCATTTTGACCACGACTTCGCCGGGCACGAAATTCGGCGCCAGGCGTTTTTCCAGCAGCTTCTCCACGGCCTGTGGTTCCATGGCCACGGTTTTGAGCGGTGCGGTCTTCGGTGAAGACTGCTGCGCACACGCGGGCAGCGCGAGTGACGCGAACAGGATAACAAAAAGGATTCTGCGCATGAGATGCCTCCATTCATCGTGATGTTTGCCGGAACGGCAACCGGGGCCGGGATACGGATCGGTCAGCCCGGGCGCCTGAAGCCATTCAAAAACCCGGACCCTCGATACGCTACGCCCATCATGCGCGGCCTTCAAGTGTGCTCGTCGGTGACGACCGGCCATGCAGCCCGGCACGGCCGGTGTTGTGCCGGTAGCGGCGGTCGCATGGCAATCTCCGGTGTGCACGGATCAACCGTCCGGATCCTCGCGCAGCCGCATGTTCTTTACCACCCACGGCAGATCCAGCCG
>DATEYP010000326.1:0-2196 GCA_035256085.1 Acidiferrobacterales bacterium | reverse complement strand
CCGCCGGCATGCCGATGGCGTATTCCTGCTCGGCTGCCGCGAGTGCGATTGCCACTTCCGTTTCGGTGTGCAGTGGATGGATGAACGCCTGGCCGGGAAACGCGATCCGTATCTGCGCGCGCGCGTGCCGCGCGAGCGTGTTGCCACGTACTGGGGCGGGCTGGTGACGGAGACCGAGATCGCAGGCGAGATTAATGCCTTCCGCGCGCGCCTGCACGCACTTGGGCCGTACCAGCCGGTGCCGGCGACCCAGGCCACCGACGAGGTGGCGCCGTGACGAAAACCTGGGCGCGTTACGCCGGCCAGATGGCCGCCTATGCGGCATTCATCGCGCTGCTCGGATATTTCGCCACGGCGCCGGCCTATCGCCCGGTCGATCCGGAAGCGGCCATGATAAAATTAAGCTTCATCCATGTCGGCCAGCGCAAGGTCGAATGCCGGAAAATGAGTCCGGAGGAAATTGCACTACTGCCGCCGAACATGCGGCTGACGCTCGACTGCCCGCGCGAACGCCTGCCGGTACTGGTCGAGCTGGAGCTGGACGGCAAGCTGTTGTTGCGCCGCGAACTCGTGGCCTCGGGTCTGTCGCGCGACCGCGCCTCCAGCATCTACCACAAGTTCGTGGTAGCGCCGGGCCGCCATGTGGTGAGCGCGCGGTTGCGCGACAGCGCGCGCCGTGAAGGTTTCGATTACACGCGCAGTACCGATATTGAGTTGAAGCCGCGGCAGAATTTCGTGGTGGATTTCCGTGCCGAGGCCGGCGGTTTCAGCTTCCACTGACGGCAAGGAGCAAGACATGGCGCTGATTGACTGGAAAGACGAATTTGCCATCGGCATCCCGGCGGTGGATTTCGAGCATCGCGAGCTGATCGGCCTGATCAATGAACTGCATGCACAGCTTACTCAGCCGGGTGCGCCGCAGGACGCGGTGGCGGAATTCCTTGGCGAGATCAACGCGCGCATCGGCGCGCATTTCGCACTTGAGGAAAAGGAGATGCGTGACCGGCAGTATGACCAGCTCACGGCGCACAAGGCTGACCACGAGCGCCTGCTGGACGAGATCCGCGACCTGATGGACCGCTACGAGGACGACCGGAGTTTCGATGAGCAGGAACTGGCGCGCCGCCTGAGCGCCTGGTTCGCCGTGCACTTCGGCAGTCACGACGCACGCCTGCATCGGTATCTCGCGCGCACTTAATCCTGAAAAAAACAGTCTAACCGCCAAGACGCCAAGAACGCCAAGTGTATGCAAGACTTAAATACTCCAAGAAGTGCCTCACCCAATGGGTGAGCCGTATTTCGTTCATAGTGATTTTGTTTTCTTGGCGTCTTGGCGGTTCATATGCTGTTTTATAGGCTGAAGCAGACACAGCTATACTTGGGCGCAAGATAACCTGAACGCCTGCCCGCATGCATCCCACCGATCGCACCACATCCGATATTTTTCTGCTGCCATTACCGGACGACGCCCGCCGCCGTCTCGCAGTCGGCTGGTTGCTGCTTGGACTGCTGGCGCTGCTCGGTTCCGGCATTTTCTCCGTGCTGCTGGTGCTGGCGCGCACGCCCGGGGTGCAGTCACTGATTCCGTGGGCGGATTTTTTCCATACCGCGCTGGTGGTGCACGTCGACCTGTCGGTGCTGGTGTGGTTCCTGGCCTTCGGCGGCATGCTGTGGAGCCTCAACTCGACCCTGCGCGCGCTGCCGCTCGGCTGGGCGGCGCTGGCGCTGGCGGCGTGCGGCACGCTGGTGATGACGCTGGCGCCGTTCCTGGGCGCCGGCCAGGCGCTCATGAGCAACTACATCCCGGTGCTGCAACACCCGCTGTTCTTCACCGGGCTGCTGGCGTTTGCCGCCGGCTGCGCACTGCTGGTGCTGCGCGCCATGACGGCGATTCCGCCGGTCGGCATGTGGGTGGCGGGGGCGGGCGCACTGCGCTTCGGCCTCAACGCCGCGGCGGTGTCGGCGGCGCTCGCGCTGATCGCCTTCGCCTGGTCGTTCCTGCTGATGCCGGATTTTCTCAGCGGCAAGGCGTACTACGAACTGTTGTTCTGGGGTGGCGGGCATGTGTTGCAGTTCACCTACACGCTGCTGATGCTGGTGACGTGGCTGTGGCTGGCAAGCGCCAGCGGCGCGCCGCCGCGCGTCACGCCGCGCGTCGCGCTGCTGATGTTCGCGCTCGGCCTGATGGCGGTGTTC
>DATEYP010000325.1:0-2741 GCA_035256085.1 Acidiferrobacterales bacterium | reverse complement strand
TTACGTGCACAAGACGCGCCTGCGCATGGGCGAGAAACTCGCCAGCAAGATCAAGCGCGTCTGGACCGACCACGACATCGACGTGGTGATCCCGATCCCCGATACCTCGCGCACCGCGGCCCTGCAGATGGCCTATGCGCTTGATTTGCCGTACCGCGAGGGCTTCATCAAGAACCGCTACATCGGCCGCACCTTCATCATGCCCGGCCAGGCGGAGCGCAAGAAGTCGGTGCGCCAGAAGCTGAATGCCATCGACGTCGAGTTCCGCGGCAAGAACGTGCTGCTGGTGGACGATTCGATCGTGCGCGGCACCACCAGCAAGCAGATCATCCAGATGGCGCGCGACGGCGGCGCAAAAAAGGTGTATTTCGCCTCGGCCGCGCCGCCGGTGCGCTTCCCGAACGTGTACGGCATCGACATGCCGAGCGTGCAGGAGCTGATCGGCAACGGCCGCACGGAAGCCGAGATCGCCGCGGCCATCGGCGCCGACCTGCTCATTTACCAGGACCTGAATGATCTCCTCGACGCGGCGCGCGAGGGCAATCCGGAGATCCAGGAGTTCGATGCCTCCTGTTTCAATGGTCAGTACATCACCGGTGACATCAACAAGGATTACCTCGACCGCATCGAGCAGGCACGCTGCGACACTGTCAAGACCGGCCGCAGCATGGCGCAGAGCGGCAACGACCACGTCAGCGCCGAGGTGCTGACCTTCCCGCGTTGACAGCGGCAGGCTATTGATATAGTTTTTGTTCTACAGCGCCGATTTGAGCTATCAGCTTGCGGGCGCTATAAAAATGCAGCTAAAGCGAGATACCCGCTTTGGTTGCCCCGGCGGGTTTTTTTGTGCCTTAGCGGCTGCCCGCGATTTCGCAACCTAAATTCTCAAGGAGAGGGGCATGAGCCACGACGACCAGGAACACTGGGGCTTCGATACCCGCGCGGTGCGCGCAGGCCAGCATCGGACCGCCGAGGGCGAGCATTCGGAGCCGATTTTCCCGACCTCGAGCTACGTGTTCGCCAGTGCGGCGGCCGCGGCGGCACGTTTCTCCGGCGAAACGCCCGGCAACATCTATTCACGCTTTACCAATCCCACGGTACGCACCTTCGAGGAACGCCTGGCGACGCTCGAAGGCGGTGAAAAATGCGTGGCCACCGCCTCGGGTATGGCGGCGATCCTGTCCACCTGCATGGCGCTCCTGAAAGGCGGCGAGCACATTGTCGCCTCACGCAATATCTTCGGCCCCACGGTGCTGCTGTTCAACAATTATCTCGGACGTTTCGGTGTGGAAACGACTTACGTGTCGCTGACCGATTATGCGGCGTGGGAAAAGGCGATCAAACCGAACACCAAACTGCTCTACCTGGAGACGCCATCGAATCCGCTGACGGAAATATCGGACATCGCCCGCCTGGCCAAACTGGCCCATGCCAAGGGCTGTCTGCTGGTGGTTGACAACTGTTTCTGTACGCCGGCATTGCAACGGCCGCTGGAACTCGGCGCCGATGTCGTGATTCATTCGGCGACGAAATACCTCGATGGCCAGGGCCGCTGTATCGGCGGTGCCGTGGTCGGCAATGCCGAACTGGTGGGCAAAGAGGTATATGGATTCATGCGCACGGCGGGCCCGTCCCTGAGCCCGTTCAATGCCTGGGTATTCCTCAAGGGTCTCGAAACCCTGAGCTTGCGCATGCAGGCACACAGCGCAAGCGCGCAGGCGCTGGCCGAGTGGCTGGAGCAGCAGCCGCGCGTGCAGCGCGTGTACTACCCGGGGCTGGCCTCGCACCCGCAGCATGCGCTGGCGAAGCAGCAGCAGACCGGTTTCGGCGGCATCGTGTCATTCGAGCTCAAGGGTGGGAAGGAGCCCGCATGGCGGCTGATCGATTCGACCCGGCTGATCTCGATCACCGCGAACCTGGGCGACACCAAATCCACGATCACCCACCCGGCCACCACCACGCACGGACGGCTTACGCCCGAGCAGCGTGCCGAGGCCGGTATCAGCGACGGGCTGATCCGTGTGTCCGTTGGACTGGAGGACATCGGGGATCTGAAGCGCGATCTCGCGGCAGGCCTGCAGGCTTAACGCGCCGGCAGTCCCGGTGCACGGAAAAGTGGATTGATACGCCGATGCCGGACGATCCACGGCAGGATGTTCTCCGCATTTTCAAGTCGGCAATTGCGGCCGTCCATGGCCGCGAGCGCGTGCGCGATTACCTTCGACAGCATCCCGTTTCCGCGCCGGTATATCTTCTCAGTATCGGCAAAGCCGCCTGCGCCATGGCGCAGGGGGTGCACGCGGTGCTGGGTTCTGGCATCGTCGATGCGCTGATCGTCACCAAGCAGGGGCACGCCGAAGCGCTGCCGTGGCCGGTGCTGGAGGCCGGTCATCCGCTACCGGATGAACAAAGCCTCGCCGCCGGCCAGAGGCTGATCGAATTCGTGGCGGCGATTCCGCCGGATGCCATGATACTCGTATTGCTGTCCGGTGGAGCCTCGGCGCTGGTCGAGGCCTTGCCGCAGGGCATGGATCTCGCGCAGCTGCGCGCAGTGAACGACTGGCTGCTGGCGGCGGGTCTCGACATCGCCGCGATGAACCGCATCCGCAAGCGCTTGTCGCGTATCAAGGGCGGGCGGCTCGCCAAGTTGCTGGCACCGCGGCCGGTGTTGTGTCTCGCGATCTCGGATGTACCGGGCGACGATCCGCGCGCGATCGGTTCCGGGCCGCTGGTGGCGGATT
>DATEYP010000324.1:0-7110 GCA_035256085.1 Acidiferrobacterales bacterium | reverse complement strand
CGGACAGGTATATTTTATAGGGGCAGAAATCAACCTAACCTTGTGAATCATAAATAAAATCCATCGGCTCCCTGGCTTGACTTCATTCCGACGCGAAGCCTAGACTGGCCCGCACTAGGATGAATGGGCGCGAATGCCGGTCGCCGCCTAACTATAACTAAATACGAGCACGGCCCATGCTGGAGAACTATCTCCCGATTCTGATTTTCATCGCGGTCGGCCTGGCCGTCGGCGTGCTGCCGATCACTTTCGGCTGGCTGCTCTCTTCCAGCCGTCCGGACAGCGAAAAGCTCTCGCCCTACGAGTGCGGTTTCGACGCCTTCGAGGATTCGCGCATGAAGTTCGACGTGCGCTATTACCTGGTGGCGATCCTGTTTATCATTTTCGATCTCGAAATTGCATTTCTGTTTCCCTGGGCGGTGGCGTTGAACGAGATCGGCATGGCCGGCTTCCTCGCCATGATGGTGTTCCTCGGTGTACTCGTGGTCGGCTTCATCTACGAGTGGAAGAAGGGTGCGCTCGAATGGGAATAGCAGGCAAACTGAACGAAGGCTGGGTCACGACCACGGCCGACAAGCTCATTAATTGGGCACAGACCGGCTCGATGTGGCCGATGACCTTCGGGCTGGCGTGCTGCGCGGTGGAAATGATGCATGCCGGCGCGTCGCGCTATGACCTCGATCGCTTCGGCATCATGTTCCGCCCCAGCCCGCGCCAGTCGGACGTGATGATCGTGGCCGGCACCCTGGTGAACAAGATGGCGCCGGCACTGCGCAAGGTGTATGACCAGATGGCCGAACCGCGCTGGGTGATCTCGATGGGTTCATGCGCCAACGGCGGCGGCTATTACCATTATTCCTATGCGGTCGTGCGCGGTTGCGACCGGATTGTGCCGGTGGATATTTATGTTCCCGGTTGCCCGCCCACGGCCGAGGCACTGCTGTACGGCATTCTGCAATTGCAGAACAAGATCCGCCGCACCAATACGATTGCCCGCTGAGTCCCGGATCGCATGACGGAAACCATTCAGGCACTTGCCGCCCATGCCCGCGAAACTTTCGGGGATGCGATCGTGGGCGAACGCATCGTGCACGGCGAACTGACCCTCGATGTGCAGCGTGCCAGCCTGTTGAAAGTCTGCAAGCGGCTGCGCGATGACAATCTGCTGCGTTTCGAGCAGCTGATGGACGTGTGCGGCGTGGATTATCTGACCTATCGCGCCGAGGCACCGGAAGGCGCAAGCGACGTACAGGGACGTACAAGTGCCGCGAGAGACACGACGTCGGGAGCGGCGCCCGGCCCACGTTTTGCCGCGGTCTATCACCTGTTGTCGGTGAGCCGCAACCAGCGCCTGTGCCTGCGCGTGGCGCTGGATGACAGCCTGCCGATGGTGGATTCTCTGGTCGACCTTTGGCCGTCGGCCAACTGGTGCGAGCGCGAGGCGTACGATCTGTTCGGCATTGTGTTCGAGGGCCATCCGGACCTGCGCCGCATTCTCACCGATTACGGTTTCATCGGTCATCCGTTCCGCAAGGATTTTCCGCTCTCCGGGCATGTCGAGATGCGTTACGACCCGGTGCAGCGGCGTGTCGCCTATCAACCGGTATCCATCGACCCACGCGTGCTGGTGCCGCGCGTGATCCGGGAGGAGGGCTTCGGTGACCGCAAACCATAATTTCCGATACGCCACGACGTTGCCGGAGCAGGGGGCCGAAATCCGTGCCTGAGATTCGCAACTACACCATGAACTTCGGTCCGCAACACCCGGCGGCGCACGGCGTGCTGCGCCTGGTGCTGGAGATGGACGGCGAGGTGATCGAGCGCGCCGATCCGCACATCGGCCTGCTGCACCGCGGCACCGAGAAACTGGCGGAGTCGAAGCCGTACAGCCAGTCAATCGGTTACATGGATCGGCTCGATTACATATCGATGATGTGCAACGAGCATGGATATGTGCTCGCCATGGAGAAGCTGCTCGGCGTGACGCCGCCGATTCGCGCCCAGTACATCCGCGTGCTGTTCGACGAGATCACGCGCATCCTGAATCACGTTTTCTGGCTCGGCGCGCACGCGCTCGATATCGGCGCCATGACCGTGTTCCTGTATTGCTTTCGCGAGCGCGAGGACCTGATCGACTGTTATGAGGCGGTATCCGGCGCGCGCATGCACGCGACCTATTACCGCGTGGGCGGCGTGTACCGCGACCTGCCGGACAGCATGGCGCAGTTCCAGACGTCCACTTGGCGTCACGAGAACGAGGCGGCACGCCTGAATGCCGGCCGCCAGGGTTCGTTGCTCGACTTCATCTGGGATTTCACCGAGCGCTTCCCGGGCTATGTGGATGAATACGAGACCCTGCTCACCGACAACCGCATCTGGAAGCAGCGCACCGTCGGCATCGGCGTGGTGCCGCCGGAGCGTGCGCTCGCGCTCGGCTTTACCGGCCCGATGCTGCGCGGCAGCGGCATCGAGTGGGACCTGCGAAAGAAACAACCGTATGAAGTCTACGATCGCATCGACTTCGACATTCCGGTTGGCGTGCAGGGCGACTGCTACGACCGTTACCTGGTGCGCATCGAGGAAATGCGCCAGTCGAACCGCATCATCCGCCAGTGTGTGGAGTGGCTGCGCCGCAACCCCGGGCCGGTGATCATCGACAACCACAAGCTCGTACCACCGAACCGCGAAGCCATGAAGGGCGATATGGAATCGCTCATTCATCACTTCAAGCTGTTCACCGAGGGATTCTGCATTCCGGAAGGCGAGGCCTATGCCGCGATCGAACATCCGAAGGGCGAGTTCGGCATCTATCTGATCTCGGACGGCGCCAACAAGCCGTACCGTCTCAAGATCCGCGCACCCGGGTATGCGCATCTTGCGTCGCTCGATGAAATGACGCGTGGCCACATGATTGCCGATGTGGTGGCGATCATCGGCACCCAGGACATCGTGTTCGGCGAGATCGACCGGTAATTCGATATGCTCTCCAAAGAATCTCTCGACCAGGTCAAGCGCGAAGTCGCCAAGTATCCACCCGAGCACAAGGCGTCGGCGGTGATGGCGACGCTGCGCATTGCCCAGGAAGAGCACGGCTGGCTGTCGGTGCCGCTCATGGATTACGTCGCAGAGCTGCTCGGCATGCGTCCGATCCAGGTGTACGAGGTCGCAACCTTTTATTCGATGTACGACCTCATGCCGGTCGGTAGGCACAAGATCAGCATCTGCACCAACATCTCGTGCATGCTGTGCGGATCGGATGCCATCGTGAAGCACCTGGAACAACGCCTCGGCATCAAGCTCGGCGAGACCACGCCGGACGGCAAGATCACGCTCAAGGAAGTGGAATGCCTGGCGGCGTGTAGCGGCGCGCCCATGTTCCAGATCGGCAAGACCTACTACGAGAATCTTACGCCTGAAAAGGTTGATCGGATTCTGGAGGGTTTGAAATGACTGAGCCTGTTCGCGCTCTTTGCCCTCACCCCCATCCCCTCTCCCGAGGGGAGAGGGGCGCGAGCCGTGCGCGCTTGCGCGCGGACTGATTCACTCTGATCATGGCCAACGAAACCTGCTTCCGCACCCTGCACCTCGACAAGCCGTGGACGCTCGCCACCTATGCGGGCAACGGCGGCTACGAAGTGTGGCGCAAGATCCTGAAGAACAAGACCACGCCGGAAGAAATCATCGCCGAGCTCAAGAAGTCGTCGCTGCGCGGACGCGGCGGCGCCGGCTTCCCGACCGGTCTCAAGTGGAGTTTCATGCCGCGCTCGGCGCCGGGCCAGAAGTACATCGTCTGCAACTCGGACGAGGGCGAGCCCGGCACCTGCAAGGACCGCGACATCCTGCGATTCAATCCGCACGCGGTGATCGAGGGCATGGCGATCGCCGGCTACACCATCGGCGCGAGCGTCGGCTACAACTATATCCGCGGTGAATTCTGGGAGCCGTATGAACGCTTCCAGGCGGCGATCGACGAAGCGCGCGCCGCCGGCCTGCTCGGCCGGAATATTCTCGGCAGCGGCGTGGACTTCGAGCTGCACGCGCACCTCGGCGCCGGCGCCTACATCTGCGGCGAGGAGACGGCGCTGCTCGAATCCCTCGAAGGCAAAAAGGGCCAGCCGCGCTTCAAGCCGCCGTTCCCGGCGAGTTTCGGCCTGTTCGGACGGCCGACGACCATTAACAACACCGAAACCCTGGCTTCGGTACCGGAGATCCTGCGCCAGGGCGGCGACTGGTTCCTTAATATAGGCAAGCCGAACAACGGCGGCTCCAAGTTGTTCTCGGTGTCCGGGCATGTGAACAAGCCGGGCAACTATGAGATCCCGCTCGGCACGCCGTTCGCCGAACTGCTCAAGATGGCCGGCGGCGTGCGCGGCGGGCGCAGGCTCAAGGCCGTGATTCCGGGCGGCTCCTCGACCCCGGTGCTGCGCGGCGAGACGATGATGGAGCTGAACATGGATTACGACTCCATCGCCAAGGCCGGTTCCATGCTGGGCGCCGGCTCGGTAATCGTGATGGACGACACCACCTGCATGGTGCGCGCACTGGCGCGCATTTCGCACTTCTATTATGAAGAGTCGTGCGGCCAGTGCACGCCGTGCCGCGAGGGCACCGGTTGGCTTTCGCGCGTGGTGCACCGCATTGAGCACGGCGAAGGGCGCATGGAAGATCTGGACCTGCTGGTCGACATGGCCGGCAAGATCGAGGGCCGCACGATTTGCGCGCTCGGCGATGCCGCCGCGATGCCGGTGGCGAGTTTCATTCGCCATTTCCGCGACGAATTCGAATACCACATCCAGCAGCGCCGTTGCCGGGTTGCAGTTGTCTGACACGCACGCTGATGAACATACTCAAGATCGAAATTGACGGCAAGCAGCTGGAGGTGGCGCCGGGCTCGACCATTATTGAGGCCGCGGACGCCGCCGGCATCCCCATCCCGCGCTTCTGTTATCACCCGAAGCTGTCGGTCGCGGCCAACTGCCGCATGTGCCTGGTGGACGTGGAAAAGGCGCCCAAGCCGCTGCCGGCCTGTGCCACGCCGGTGGCGGAGGGCATGAAGATCGCAACCCATTCGGCCAAGGCGATTGCCGCGCAGAAAGGTGTGATGGAGTTCCTGCTCATCAATCACCCGCTCGACTGCCCGATCTGCGATCAGGGCGGCGAGTGCGAGTTGCAGGACCTGGCGGTCGGCTACGGCGGCGACGTGTCGCGCTACCAGGAAATGAAGCGCGTGGTGCCGGACAAGAATATCGGCCCGCTGATTGCCACCGAGATGACGCGCTGCATCCACTGCACGCGCTGCGTGCGCTTTGGCCAGGAGCTGGCCGGTGTGATGGAGCTCGGCGCCACCGGACGCGGCGAACACATGCGCATCGGCACCTATGTAGCGCAGAGCGTGGACTCGGAACTGTCCGGCAACATGATCGACCTGTGCCCGGTCGGCGCGCTCACGTCCAAACCGTTCCGCTACAGCGCGCGTACCTGGGAATTGAACGATATGCCGGGAGTGAGCCCGCACGACTGTGTGGGCGCGAACCTGAACGTGCAGGTGCGGCGCAACAAGGTCATGCGCGTGCTGCCGCGCGCGAATGAAGACGTGAATGAAATCTGGCTGGCCGATCGCGATCGCTTCAGCTACGAGGCGCTGAACAGCCCCGAGCGTCTGCTCAAGCCCATGATTCGTGTGAACGGCACGTGGCGCGAAACCGACTGGAGCACGGCACTCAACGTCGCCGTGGATGGCATGCAGAAGGTGATCGCCGTGCACGGCCCGCAGGGCATCGGCGCACTGGCCTCGCCCACATCCACGGTCGAGGAGTTTTATTTGTTGCAGAAACTGCTGCGCGCGCTCGGTTCCGGCAACGTCGATCATCGTCTGCGTCAGCGCGACTTCAGCGATGACGCGGAGGCGCCGCAGTTCCCTTATATCGGTCTTCCTATTCGTGAACTGGAAACGCTGGATGCCGCACTGCTTATCGGCTCAAACATCCGCAAGGATCAGCCATTGCTCGGCCTGCGTCTACGCAAGGCGTTCCTGCGCGACGCGCAGTTGTTTGCCGTGAATCCGGTGGATTACGATTTCAGTTTTGATCTCAAGGCCAAGGTCATTGCCGATCCGGCCGCACTGCCCGCCGCGCTGGCGCGCATTGCGTGCGCCCTGGCCGAGTCCACACAGGCTGTACTGCCGCCTGAAGTCACCACATTGGCCAAAGGCGCGCCCAGCGATGCGGAGCGGGCCATCGCCGCGGGTCTCAAAGACGCGAACAATGCCAGCGTGCTGGTCGGCAATTTTGGCATGGCACATCCACAGGCCGCGCTGCTGCGATCGCTCGCCGACCTGATTGCCGAACTGTCCGGTGCGCATCTCGGGCTGCTGCCGGAGGCGAATGGTGCCGGCGGCTGGCTGGCCGGCTGCCTGCCGCAGCGCACTGTGAACGGCGCTGCAGCACAACCGGCGGGTCGCAATGCCCAGGAAATGATCGCGCAGCCGCTTAAAGGCTATTTTATTTTTGGCGCCGAGCCGGAACTCGATGGCGCGGATGGCAAGCTGGCGCAGACAGCACTCAAGCAGGCCGGGTGCGTGGTCGCGTTTTCGGCATTCAAGTCACCGCAGTTCGAGGTCGCGCATGTATTGCTGCCGTTGGCGCCGTTCACGGAAACCAGTGGCACGTTTGTCAATGCCGAGGGCCGTTTTCAATCGTTTAATGCGGCTGTCACCCCGGCCGGCGAGGCGCGGCCGGGCTGGAAGATCCTGCGCGTGCTCGGCAACCTGTTCAAACTCGACGGCTTCGACTATACGACCCCGGCCGGTGTGCTGACCGAGATTCAGCAGAACACCACTCCGTCTGCGCGTCTCAAGAAGCGGCGCTACGTACCGGTGCCGGCGGTAACGGGTTTACAGCGTATTGCCGAGGTGCCGATGTATTCGGTCGATCCACTGGTGCGACGTGCCACGGCGCTGCAACAGACGCGTGGCAACATTGGGCCGGTGGCGCGCATGCACCCGCGTGAGGCGCAAAAGCAGGGCGTGGGCAGTTCGGCGTGCCTGCGAGTAATCGCCGGCGGCGTGTCGGTAACCCTCGATTTCCTGATCGATCGGCGTATTCCGGAAGG
>DATEYP010000323.1:0-4866 GCA_035256085.1 Acidiferrobacterales bacterium | reverse complement strand
CCACGGGCACCAGGCGGGCGACGACGTGCTGAAGCAGTTATCCGAAATCGTTGCGCGGAACCTGCGGGCCTACGACGTCTTCGCGCGCTGGGGCGGCGAAGAATTTGCCATCCTGGCGCCGAATTGCAACCCGGCCGGGGCGCGGCAGCTTTCCGAAAAACTGCGCATGCATATCGGGGGGCACGACTTCCCGGGCATTGGAGCCGTCACGTGCAGCTTCGGCGTGGCCGATTACCGCAACGGCGACAAGCCGGATGAGCTCGTCAGCCGGGCCGATCAAGTGCTGTACCTCGCCAAATCCAACGGCCGCAACCGCGTCGAGGTTATGGAGCACGCCTGAAGGCCCTCCGCAATCAAGCACCGGAGCTGTTGAAGGCAATCAAAAACACAATACCGCGCCCGCTGTGGGACGCGCTGAGCCGGGCAGGTTGCCGGCCGGTGGCGAGTCTCTGCGGCGTTATGTCACATTGCATTTCCTGCCTGCGGACGATTAGCGTGCACGGCCTTCAACAAGAAACATAAGGGAGTAAACCCGTGCACATGTTCCGACTCTCGACCGGCGTCCTGGCGGTCTCCGGTGCGCTGCTGGCGGCAGGTCCGTTCCAGCCGGCGCACGCCAGCTGCGGCGCTACATTTTGCAGCGTGAACACCCAGTGGGAAACGCAAGGCGCCTGGACCGAACCCGGCCTGCGTCTCAACCTGCGTTATGAATACACCGACCAGGACCAGCTGCGCAGCGGCGCGGACAAAGTCGAACCGGGCGGTGTGTTAGGCACACATGACGAGATTCGCACCCTCAACCGCAATCTGCAGATCGGCATGGATTACGCGTTCAATCCGGCCTGGGCGGTATCGGTGCAGGTGCCGGTCGTGCAGCGCGACCATCGCCATGTGCACAACGACGCGCCTCCGGAATATGAGGCATGGAACCTCGCCGGCCTCGGCGATCTGCAACTGAGCGGCCGTTACCAGACGGCGCTCGGCGATCATGCCGCCGCGGGTGTCCAGTTCGGGCTGAAATTGCCCACCGGCAAGTTCGACGAAACCAACGTCGACGGCGTGCTCGCGGAACGCAGTTTACAATCTGGTAGCGGCACCACCGATGCACTGCTGGGTGCGTACAGCTATCACCGCCTGGAGGGTGATGCCTCGACCCTGTTCGTGCAGGGACAGTGGCAGCGACCTCTCACTGAACACGATGACTACCAGTCCGGACAGCAGGTGACGCTCGATGTCGGACTGCGTTACGCCCTGACACGCAGCCTGAATGCCCAGTTGCAACTCAATCTTCTGTGGAAGGACCACGACCAGGGGCTCAATGCCGAACCGGACGACAGTGGCGGCCGCTATGTGTTTCTGAGCCCGGGCGCGAGCTATGCCCTGACCACACAATTGCAACTGTATGGATTCGTGCAGCTGCCGCTCTACCAATACGTGAATGGCACGCAACTCACCGCCGATTGGTCGGCGGTCGCAGGAGTCAGCTGGAAAATGTGAGTCCGGCGGCAAACGCCGGAATCGCTGCAGGGCGCATTCCGTGCACCCTAACTAAGGCTGTTGAAAAGGTGCTCGTCGCACCGGCGAAAGCCGGTGTCCAGGAATTTAAATCAATGGTTTCACCGGCTGCCTGGATTCCGGCTTTCGCCGGAATGACGAAGTTTGGTGTTTCGGTGCGTTTTCAACTGCCTGCTAAAACAGATCAGGAAGACAGCTTCTTCTTGAGCAGCTCGTCGACCTGCGCCGGATTGGCCTTGCCCTGTTCACCGAAATCCTTATCAGAGGTGACAAACACCGCACTCCGCTCATTAGATCTCCCGGACGGCATAAAAACATCGACCTCGCCGCCGGTCTAGATGTCAATCAAACTGGTCGGATGATTAAGACCTTTGTTATAGCGGGAAGGAAATGGCGGCATAGAACAAAACCAATTGGTTTCTCTGTCCACGCGCCGGCCGGCGCGCTCATAAAATGCGCCTCTCGGCGTGGCTGGGGCGCTTTACCCGGTTGGCGCCGGGAAAGACAGGTTTTCAATCTGATGCTACGCTAAATTAAAGAGCTGATTAATTCAGTACCGTCATGCGAAAGCCGGCATCCAGTTACTTTGGTGGTCGGATCAGTAATATATTATTTTCCTGGATTCCGGCTCGCGGGCCAGCGACTCTTGGCCGGAATGACTGATTAATCAGAAGTTCCCTAAATAAATTCCCACCCTGCGGCGCTGGGCGGTACGGCTTCGTAAATATAAGCAACGGGAATAGGACATGACCCGCAAACACACCCAAGGCCCACATTTGGCGCGGCGGCCCAAGGCCCATGCCTCCCGGCGGTCGGCGGCCGAGACGCTGCTGCGCGATATCGCCGCGGGAGTTTCCGCTCGTGTGGGCGAGGACTTTTTCCGTTCGCTGGCGCTCTATCTCGCCAAGACCCTCGGGGCGGAGCTGGCCTTCGTCGGCCAGCTCACCGGCGCCGAGCGGCAGGAGATCGAAACCCTCAGCGTCTGCCGCCACGGCCGGATCGTCGAGAACCTGCGCTACGACCTGGCCGGTACGCCCTGCGAGCGGGTCGTGCGCGAGCAGCGGGCGCGTATCTACCCGCGCGACATTCAGCGGCTGTTCCCCGAGGATCGGCCGGCGGCCGAGATGAAGTTGCAGTGCTACGCCGGCACTCCGCTGCGTTCGGCCGCGGGCGAGATCTTCGGTCTCGTGGCGGTGATGGACACCCACCCCCTCGAAGATACGCGGTTCGTGCAGCGGCTGCTCGATATCTTCGCCAGCCGCGCCGCCGCCGAGCTCGAGCGCCTTCGGGCCGAGGAAGCGCTGCGTGCGAGCGAACGCAATCTCGCCCGGGCCCAGAAGGTCGCCCGCATCGGCAGCTGGCGCTGGGAAATACCGACCAACCGCGTGACCTGGTCAGAGGAGACCTACCGGCTGTTCGGCACCCGGCCGGAAGCGGAAATCGATGTGTGGGCGGTGATCGAACGCAGCGTGCACCCCGAGGACAAGCCGCGGCTCGACGAGGTCATCCGCGCCAGTGCGCGCGACGGTACACGCCGGCCGATCAAGTTCCGCCTGCGCCTGCCGGACGGTGGCGAACGCATCATCGACGCGGCAGGCGAGGCCGAGTTCGATGCCGCCGGCCGGCCGCTGCGCATGTTCGGCACCATGCAGGACATCACCGAGCAAGAACACGCCGAGGACATGCTGCGCCGCTTCGGCCGGATTCTCGATGATTCCTCGAACGAGATCTATGTGTTCGACGCCGACACGCTGCACTTCGTCCAGGTCAACCGCGGCGCCCGCCGCAACCTCGGCTACTCGATGGACGAGCTGCGCGGCTTGACGCCGCTCGACCTCAAGCCCGAGTACACGCACGAAGGCTTCGTGCAGCTGGTGGCGCCGCTGCGCGACGGCAGCCGGGACCTGGTCGCCTTCGAGACCGTGCACCGGCGCAAGGATGGCAGCCGTTACCCGGTCGAGGTGCGCCTGCATCTCTCGCGAACCGAGTCCCCGCCGGTGTTCGTCGCGATCATCCAGGACATCACCGAGCGCATGCAGGCCCGCGAGCGCTTGCAGCACCTCGCCCAGCACGACGCGCTCACCGAGCTGCCCAACCGGGCGTTGCTGCTCGACCGCCTCAAGCAGTCGCTGGCCCGCGCCCGCTGGCAGGAGCGGCTGGTGGCCGTGCTGTTCATCGATCTCGACCGCTTCAAGACCATTAACGATACGCTCGGGCACGAGGTCGGCGACCGGCTGTTGCAGCAGCTCGGCGAGCGTTTCAACCGCAACGTGCGCGAGGGCGACACCGTGGCGCGCTTCGGCGGCGACGAATTTGTGATCCTGCTGGACGATGTGGCCACCGGCAAGGATGTCGGGCTGGTGGCGCAGAAGGTTCTGGAAGCGCTGGCGGCGCCGTTTATCGTTGACGGCCAGAACCTGTACATCACCGCCAGCATCGGCGTCAGCCTGTTCCCCACGGATGGCGAGGATTCCGGCACGTTGCTCAAGAACGCCGACGTCGCCATGTACCGCGCCAAGGATCTCGGCAAGAATACCTACCAGTTCTATTCGGCGGACATGAGCGCCCGCGCCTTCGAGCGCTTGAGCCTCGAAACCAGCCTGCGGAACGCCCTCGATCGCAACGAGTTCGCGCTGTACTACCAGCCGCAGATCGATGTGGACAGCGGCGAAATCGTCGGGGTCGAGGCCTTGCTGCGCTGGCAGCATCCGGACTTCGGACTGGTGGCGCCGGCGGAGTTCATCACCTTGCTCGAGGAAACCGGGCTAATCGTGCCAGTCGGCGAGTGGGTGCTGCACACGGCATGTGCGCAGTTGCGCACCTGGCAGATGGCCGGCCGGCGCAACCTGCGCGTGGCCGTCAATCTGTCGCCGCGCCAGTTCCAGGCACCGGGGCTGGTGTACGCGGTCAAATCGGCGCTGGCGATGCTGAACGGGACACGCGAGGTGCTGGAGCTGGAGATCACCGAAGGCCTGCTGGTGCGGCACGCCCCGGCCACGCTTGAGATCCTCAATACCTTCCGGGCACTCGGGGTGCGAATGGCGATCGACGATTTCGGCACCGGCTACTCCTCGCTGTCCTACCTGCGGCGCCTGCCGATCGATACCCTCAAGATCGATCGCAGCTTCGTGCAAGACATCCCGCACGATTTGGATGACAGCGCCATCACGCTCGCGATCACGGCGCTCGCCGCTACCCTCAAGCTGGAAATGGTGGGCGAAGGGGTGGAGAACGATGCGCAGCGCGATTTCCTGCGTTCCCACGGCTGCCGCTTGATGCAGGGCTATCTGTTCAGCAAACCGCTGCCGGCAGATGAAGTCACGTCTCTGCTGCAATCCGGCAAGAAAATGA
>DATEYP010000322.1:0-2693 GCA_035256085.1 Acidiferrobacterales bacterium | reverse complement strand
GGGAGAGGGTTGGGGTGAGGGGATCATGCAGTTTCCCATTGATTATCCCCTCATCCTGCCCTTCTCCCGGAGGGAGAAGGGACTCCTCGTTCTGCTCCGCGCCTTGGAACATGCGGAAAAACTTATTTGACGGGGTACTAGGCGGTACGAATTTCGCTGATCAGGCCATCGGTGAGCCACAGCTTGAGCAGCCCGGCGGCGTGCACGGCGACGTTCTGGGCGTCGATCCACTCCGTGAGGCCTTCGCACATGGCGGCGAAGGTTTCGCCGCGCAGCAGCGCGTCCAGTGCCCAGGCTTCGTCCACATTCAGCGAACGGAAATAGGTGAGCAGGTCCTGCCGCCACACCAGCCAGCCGATCGGATAGTCGCTTTCCTCCAGCACCGGTGGTTCCCGGCCGGCTTCAATTTCTTTCCAGACGGTCGGCACGTTCCAGCGCAGGTCGAGGTGCCGCAGCGATGGGTGTGGCACGAACCGGAGGCCTGGCCAGGCGTCGTGGGGAATGGCTGCCATGTCATTGATGCTGGCGACCGCGCTGTCGGCGGCATCAAAGGCATCGCTCTTGGCCCATTCGAATGCCGCCATTTCGGTGAACACCGGATATTTTTCGTAGGGTGCGGTGGTGCGCAGGAATTCGCTCATGCGGTCGCCGAACCAGCGCAGCGAAAAATACGGCGACGGGTGGGCAGCGATGTAGGCGCGGCCCATGGCGTCGAATTCATCGTCACCCAGAACAGTGTGCAGGCCGGGGTAGTCCGTGCCGAGCGCTTCCAGCAGCCTGAGGCGATAGGCGTTGGCGTAGATGGCGAGGCGCTCCTCGGCACTCACTTGCGCGTTGTCATGCACGTGCAGATGCATGCGCTTATCAAGCGTCAACAGGTAGCCCTGGAAGTCTTCCTGCAATTGGCGCAGGGTTTCGCTCACGCGGCCTCCTGCGCTACTTGCGCGGCGATGCGGCGCGCGTGATCGAGTTCGGTTACCAATTCGTCGAGCGGCGGGATATTGTCGTCGCGTTCGATCATCGTGGACACCGGGCCGAAACGCCGCAGCGCCTGGGCGTACAGTTCCCATACCGGATCGGGCACCGGGTGATCGTGGGTGTCGATGATGTAGCGGCCATGATCCTCGTGGCCGGCAAGATGCATCTGCTGCACGCGTTCGGCCGGTATGCCGTTGAGGTAGTCGAGCGGATCGAAACCGTGGTTGACGCTGCTCACGTAGACATTGTTGACGTCGAACAGCAGCAGGCAGTCGGCGCGCTCGCAGACAGTGCGCAGGAAATCCCATTCGCTGAGCTGCGACTGCGCATAGCTCACATAGCTCGATACGTTCTCGATCAGCATCTGGCGGCCGAGGTAATCCTGCACCTCGCGGATACGTGCGGCCACATGGGCAATGGTTTCTTCGGTATAGGGCAGGGGCAGCAGGTCGTGAAGATTGGTGCCGTGCACGCCGGTCCAGCACAGGTGATCGGAGATCCAGGCCGGCTCGACGCGTCGCGCCAGTTCCTTGAGCTGTTTCAGGTAGTCACGGTTGAGCGGGTCGGTCGAGCCGATGGACATTGAGACGCCGTGCATCACCAGCGGGTAGCGCTCACGGATGCGATCGAGATAGTGCAGCGGCTTGCCGCCCGGCACCAGGTAGTTCTCGGAGATGATTTCGAACCAGTCGACCGCCGGTTCGGAATTCAGGATGGTTTCGTAATGGTCGACACGCAGGCCGAGACCGAAGCCAAGGTTGATGCGGGGTGCAATGGAAGTAGTCATAAGCGGGATGAAAAAACCGGGCCTCGCAAGAGGCCCGGTTGTGTGCGACGGATCGATTACTTTTCGATCTTGCCACCCTTGGCGGTGCAGTCCTTCTCGGACATGCTGATAAAGCCCTGGCCCTTGCAGGCGTTCATGCCCTTGCAGGCGTTCGATGCGGTCTTGCACTCGGCCTTGCCCTTGCAGGCGTTCACGCCGGTGCAGTGCACCTTGCCTTCGTGCTTGGCGGCGTTGGCGGCCGGTGCGGCCATGAACATGGCGGCGGCGGCAGCAGCGAGGGCGAGACCGGTGATCTTCTTGACGTTGTTCATTCAAAACTCCTTGGTTTGATTTTGGTTTGTCATCCCGATGACACATTTATCTGTCATGGGAAATCAGCACTGTTGATGCCCGGGGTGCGGGCGCGAAACAATCTAACATCGGGATATGCGGGATGTATAGCGCCACTGGTCGGTATTTGATGCAAAATGAAATAAATACTTCACCGGGAATAAAACACCCCGCAGCGGTGTAAGGCGCGCGGTATTCACGCGTCCAACGTGGTTATCTAGTGCGTCAGCTTGCGATATTTGATGCGGTGCGGCTGATCGGCGTCGGTGCCGAGGCGGCGGTGACGGTCGACCTCGTAGTCGGCGAAGTTGCCTTCGAACCAGACCACCTTGCTGTCGCCCTCGAAGGCGAGGATGTGGGTGGCGATGCGATCGAGGAACCAGCGATCGTGCGAGATGACCACCGCGCAGCCGGAGAAGTCGAGCAGCGCATCTTCCAGCGCGCGCAGCGTGTCGACGTCGAGGTCGTTGGTCGGTTCGTCGAGCAGCAGCAAGTTGCCGCCGCTCTTCAGCAACTTGGCCAGGTGCAGGCGGTTGCGTTCGCCACCGGACAGGTCTTTCACCAGCTTCTGCTGATCCGAACCCTTGAAGTTGAAGCG
>DATEYP010000321.1:0-24964 GCA_035256085.1 Acidiferrobacterales bacterium | reverse complement strand
AAACCCCAGCATTGATCAACAAGCGTTGATCTGATCCTTGCCGATGACCCCCGGCAACAACGCTTCGATCGCCTCAACGGTCTGCGCCCTGGGCAGTTCGGTGAACACCCGTCGCAGATACGCATAAGGTTCCAGGCCATTGGCCTTGGCCGTCTCGATCAGGGAGTACAGGTTGGCACTGGCCTTGACCCCTCGAACACTGTCGCTGAACAACCAGTTCTTGCGGCCGATCACAAAGGGTCGGATGGCGTTCTCGGCCCGGTTGTTGTCAATCGCCAGCCGGCCGTCATCCAGGTAACGAATGAGTTTCGTCCATTCGTTGTGGAGGTAGTTCAAGGCCTTGCCGGTGGCCGTCTGCGGCGGTACCTGCGGTAGGGAATCATCCAGCCAAGCGCGCAGCGCATCCAGAATGGGCCGGGCGTGCTGGATTCTATAGATATACCGTTCTTCAGGTGTCGCGGTACGCACCACCTTCTCCACGCCATAGAGCTTCTGGATCAGCGCCAGTCCCTGCTGCGCCAACCCTAAGCGCGGCTGTTTTCCCTGCGCCTTGATCGCCTCATCGAACTTGCGCCGCGCATGCGCGAAGCAGCCAAGATGGGTGAGGCCATTGACCGCCACCACCGCGTTGTAGCCGTCATAGCCGTCGGTCTGCAGGGTTCCGGCAAAGCCTTCCAGCAGGCGTTTCGGTACCCCGGCGCCGCGTCCTGGATCATAGTCATAGAGAAGCACCGGCCGATCCGGTGGCCCGCCGCGTTGCAGCCACAGATAAGACTTGGACTGGGCGCTCTTATTGGGTTCCTTCAGCACCTGCACGGTGGTCTCGTCCATCTGGATGATGTCATAGGCGAGCAGCCGATCCCGCAGCAAGTTGATCAGCGGCTGCACCAGGATCCCGGCCTCGATCATCCAGTTGGCCAGCGTGGCGCGCGGGATATCGACGCCGATGCGCTGCAAGATACTCTCCTGCCGGTACAAGGGCAGCGCATCCTGGTACTTCGAGACCGTGACATGCGCCAGCAATCCCGGGGCGGCCATGCTCTTGGGGATGGGTTGGCCGGGCAACGGGGCGAGCTTGATGCAGCGTCCGCACGCACAGGCGTACTGGGTGCGGACATGGCGCACTACCCGGATGGTGGCCGGTACGATGTCGAGCTGTTCGCAGGTGACCTGGCCGATGATGGCGAGCGGTGCCCCATCGACGTCACAGAAGCGCTCCGACGCCGGCAGCTCATGGATGACCTCGATGCGCGGCAGGTGCGCGGGCAGTGGCTGGCGGCCGCGCTTTGGGCGGTCGGGTGCGGAAATATTGCTGCTGGCATCCGGCGTGTGCCCGGCGTCCTGTACAGCGGTCTCAACCTCTACCGTGGCCTCCGCCTCGTTGAACAGGCGAATCTGGTCGGGCGAGGCCTTCTCGCTGCTCGCGGCATAGCGTTTAATGTACAGTGCCCTGCCTAAGAGCCATTTATGGCGATGGCGATATGGAGTTGTTCGCGCAGGGTGAGAACCTGGGCCTTGATGCGTTCGTTCTCACGCTGCAGCTCAGTGTTGATGCAGGCCAGAGACTCCGCCCGTGCCGCCTGTTCCGCCAGCAGCGACTTCAGTGCATCGATGTTGTCGGGGAATGTGTCAGGGGTTTGTTGCATGCGGCGCATTATACCAAACGCGCAGGCGATAACGATTACAAAACCTGTGCGTACTGCAACTTTTTATGCGGCTGCATGCGCGTGATGTCGTAACCGGCGAGCAGCCAGTGCAGTTGTTCTTCACGCAGTTCAATCACCGCGTCGGGTAAGCCGCGCGGCCAGTGGAAGCGTGCCTCCTCCAGCCGCTTGTACCACAGGGCGAAACCACTCTCGTCCCAGTACAGGATCTTGAGCTTGTCGCGGCGGCGGTTGCAGAACACGAACACGGCACCGCTTAACACCGGCAGACCCATCTCGCCTTCGACGCGCGCCGACAGCCCGTTGATCGACTGGCGGAAATCCACCGGCTCGCGGTGCAGGTATACGGCCGGAACTTCAGCGAACATGCGCATCGCTCAACCCCGCAGACCGTGCAACACTTGAACCAGCCACAGCGGCGATACCGTGACCGGGACGTGCAGTGACAGGGTGGTGCCGAGACGGATTTCCACGGAAGCATCGGTCGGCCGGCGCACGGTGACCGGGACAAAGGAAGAAGCCGTTGCCGGGAGGGTATCGGACTTAAGGCCTGCCGACAGTTGTCGGCGGCGCAGGCTGAAATACTTGGGGCACAGCCCGTGTGACCTGCAAAAGGCGGAAGCCTTCACGCCACTGGCTTCCTGCTCCCGGAATAATGCACGCCACTGTGTGGGCGAACGTCTTGTCATGACCATCTCCTTTGGTTGAGAAGAGGGGTAGACTAGAGATTCAGGGAAGGGTTTTGTAGGGTGTGGTTGAATTGACGCTTACGTTATTCGAGAAAAAGCGAAACGTACTTGTAAAACCAAAGAGATGGGATGATCCATTTGAGAACTTCATCCTTCAGTCTAAGGTAATGCTTCCAACGGGTGAGCAAGCCACATTTGGCTTTCGAGACCACTTCTATGGCCAATGCTGGACACTACACAGTGCCTCTGACGCCATGTGGCGGATATACTCACCGAAAGCGAACGCCGTTCGCATCCGGTCAACAATTAGTAGCCTATTGGAAACCCTCGGCCAGGCATGTGGCGCATGGGCACACGTTGAAGCGTTCATAGGAAAAGTTAAATATCTCCCGAATAAACGTCTCATTGAATATGCAAATAATGTGTTCAATGGATCGGCAATTCTAGGCGCGAGGATGTTCGCCCAAACGCTCTTGATTAAACGACCTGCCTTTAAGCACGAACGTGAAGTTCGTTTGCTGTTCTTTCCTCACGACGAAACGCATGCCAAGGACGACTTTCATTCATACGCTATCGACCCGCACGTATTCGTTGACCAAATAATGATTGACCCTAGGCTGCCTGAAAAGAATGCGAATACTCTCCGGGATAGAATAAGAAAGAGAACAGGCTATCAGGGGTCAATAAAGCGGTCATTGTTATACGCTGCACCACCAAAACTTGTTCTGCCATTCCGGCAATAAATGGGGCCAGATACAATCGAGTAGAAAAGGGGACGTAGGGATTATTTCTTAATCACTCTTTCTCGAATCGCGCCCAGCTGTCGTAATGTGTTTGAACGTGTAAGTCGCCAAGGATGCCTTCGCCATAGAGGGCCACGGCCAGCAGGCGGTAGCGCAGGGTGGTGGCTTGTAAAAACGGAGACAGAGAGTCATGGCACTACCATAAGGAAAATCCACTGATTACGTCGTCATTCCTGCGTAAGCCGGAATCCAGGGTTTGAAAAAACATCGGCCGATTGGCCGATTCTGGATGCCAGCTTTCGCTGGCATGACGGCAATTCTGTCTGTGGAGGCCTTAAGGTAGTGCCATGAGGGTCAGAAAGGAAATCGCACTTACTTAATTTTCCGAGGATGCCCATGCATTCTGACCTTCTCTCTGGCAATTGACCTGGCCTCCATCAGCAACGGAAAGGGTTTCGGTCGTCGCTTGATGGCCCGCGGTTCGATACGACCGGGGCGATTGCCCACACGCTGTTCGGCGATCAGCACGAGCAACACGTGGAGTCCCGTAGAAGGGTGGGCAAACAGTACTTTGCCCACGCGGGTTCCGAATCTAAATGCGTGGGCACAAACTACGTGCCCACCCAGACTAAGCACCCGCTTTCGCGTTGCAGGTCAGGCGGGTCGCGCGCCACCGGTCCATTCGAAATCAACACCCTCGGCTTCGAGCAATAGTCGTGCCTCCTCCAGCATGCGCTCGTGATGGAAGCGAAACCAGTCATCGCGCACCGGCGGGAATTCGAACAAAGTATCCTTGAACGCGCGGAAGGGCCGGCGACCGTTGAGCGCGCGCTCCAGCGCGGCGCGCGCGGTGGAATCCTCGACGGTCCCGGTGAACTCGGACATCAGCCGGTAGCCGAAGGCGGATGGTAGCGCCTCGATGAACAGATAGCGCGCGGGCTCGGCGTCGATACGCATGCCCAGTTCCTGGTCTTCGTCGCCGAACAGCGCCTCGGAAATCCGCAGCAGTTCGCCGCTCTCGCGGTCGAGATGCCACGTGACCAAGGCATCGTGGTCATCGAGTGCCATAACGAGTTCTTCGGCATCAATCCGGATTCGCGCCATGCCCGTCCTTACGCCCGTACACCCGGCGCCTTCGCTGTTGACTTGCGGCTGCTTGCCCGGAGCCATTCGAGCGCGCCGCTCTCGCGCCACAGCCCCAGATGGAGCTCGCGGTAATGCCACGCCTCGTCGCGTCCGCCGTGCGTGATGTAACCGGGCGTAAGGCGCGGCTGGGCGACCTTGTCGGCGCAGAGAAAGCGGTAGACATTCGGCGAACGCCGGCGCGCGCTCGCGAGCGCCGTGTTCGCCTCGGCACGGCGCCCGAGCCGGTAGAGTGCGAGCACGCGGTTCCATTCCATCCCGACCATGTGGTCCTCGGGATAGCGCGCGGCCAGCGCGAGAACCTTGTCGTCGTCGCCACGCCTGAGATACAGGCGCGCGAGCACTTCCCGCAGGCCGTGATTGTCGTTCGGGTTGAGCGTGAAGACCATGCGCTCCAGCAACGGCAGCGCGCCGGCGGCGTCCGCGCGGTGCACGTACAGATAAATCAGGTTGGCCATCAGCCGCAGCGCCGGGCGGTTGTCCCAGGCGAGCCACGGAACCTCGGCCGTGCCGGCGGCCCCGGCCGCGAGGGTGCGATCGAGAATCGTCACGGTGCGTTGCAGCAAAGGCTCGGCGACCAGCGCCTGCACCCACGCCGTTGCGGCGTCCGGCAGTTGATGCAATGCGAGCACCAGGTCGTCCAGCACCTCGATCGCATCGAAGGCCGTGGGCGTGCGTTCCAGAAAACCCAACCAGCGCGATGCCGCAGGCTCGTCCCAGACAAATGGCCCTTCCGGCAGTACCGCCGTGAGGCTCACGACCAGCGGCGGGAACTGCTTGCGCCACTTGGCGACGAGGGCCTGCCCTTCCTTGGTCAGCGCCAGCACGGCGCGATTGTCCGGATCGCGCCGCAGGGTGTGCAAGGTTTGCGGCGGCGCCAGGCCCGCGACCAGCGCCTGCAGCCGCGTGAGGACCGGCGAGCGGGTGCCGGTGATTTTCATCATCGCCGTGTGCGGATCGGCGCAGACTTCGTCGAGAAAGGCGAGCAACGCTGCATACTCCGGGTCCGGGCGCCGCCGCAGGCGCGCGGCCCAGAAGCGCGCGCGTTCCACGGCCTGCGGCGTGCGCCCCTGTTCGAGCAACAGTATGATTTCGAGATGCGCGAGGGCCGGATGGTCCGGGTCGGTGCGTTGCGCCTCGGCGAACAGCCGCCACGCCTCGTCGTAGCGGCCGAGATCGGCCAGCACCACGCACTGGCGTTGCAGCGCCGCCGTGCGCAACACCGGATCGCGCGCACCGAGCATTCGCTCGATCAACGCGGCCTTCTTCTTCGGGCGTTGCAACTGGAAAAAGGCGTCGGCCAGCACATCGAAGGCGAGTTCGGCGCGGGCGTCGAGACGCGACAGGTCGGCGAACAGCGGTTCAAGCAGCGCGATGGCGCGCGCCGCCTCGCCGCGCTCGACCCACTCGCTGGCCACGTGACCGAGCACCTCGGGCGAGAACTGTTCATGCGGCAACTCGCGCAGGCGTTTCGCGGGCAACGTCTCCAGCAGCGCGGCGAGTGTGTTTTCAAATGGAATCTGCAGCGGCGGAAGCCCGCTCCCGCCGCAGCAGTGCTTGTACTTCACGCCGCTGCCGCAGAAGCACGGGTCGTTGCGTCCAGGTTCGGGCAGGGGACGCGGGCGATAACGATTCGACGGCAGCGGGATCGCGTTCCACAGCGCCCGCGCCAGTGCGGTCGACAGGCCGTGTACGGCTTCCTGGTTGACGCTCCCGGCGAACAGCCCGGGGGCGATGCCGGGCAGGCTGGGCACGGCCCATGCGAGAAACGCGCTGGCGTCCTCGTTCCGCAACGCAATGCGCACGGCAACTGAGATCAATACATCCCATTCATCTTGACGCACCTGGTTCATAGCCACGCTCCGTGCACGCCGCCTCGGCGCATTATATCAACACATGCATGCCGCACCCCAAACCCCACCTGACCAGACACCGTAACCGCCGATGGCGGCTATCCGGCTGCTGATTCTCCTTTCCTGGTGCGGATTACTGCCTTGGCCATATTGCAGGCAGTCTGCATGGTCTGCTGTACTTCTGATGCCACTGTTGCCTTCGTTATCGGATACAGCGCAAAGGGTTATTCGGGTCTGAGAAATACTACAGGCGTTGATATTTAGGCGAGCACCGGGTATTGCTCCGACCCCCGATATTTTATACGGGACTAGGTGGGCCGCTTGCCACGAAGCGGACACAGAGTAAGATTAGAAAAATAAAGAATACCGCAGGGAGGCGGCACATGAACCGCAAGCTCGCCGTTCTGTTCGATGGCACCTGGAACACCATCAAGGACCGCACCAACGTCGTACGGCTTTCCGAGCTGCTCGCCACCGGCAGTGACGGCGGCGAGCAGCCGAAGCCGTTTTATGACCCGGGTGTCGGCGTACACGCGCTTGACTGGCTGAGTGGCGGCATGTTCGGCTTCGGGCTATCGAAAAACATCCGCGATGGCTACGGCTGGCTGGCCGAGAACTTCCGGCCCGGTGATGAATTGTTTCTGTTCGGCTTCAGCCGCGGCGCGTACACGGCGCGCAGCCTCGCCGGCCTGATCCGCAAGTGCGGCATCCTGCGCGTCGCGGACAAGGGTCTGATCCAGCAGGCCTACGACCTGTACCGCGACAAGGACATTCATCCGGACAATCCCGAGGCCGCGGCGTTCCGCGCCAGCTTCGCGCAGGAAACTCGCATCCGCTTCATCGGCGTGTGGGACACGGTCGGCAGTCTCGGCATCCCGGCCACCGGCGTGCCGTTCAGCCGCGACTACTACCAGTGGCACGATACCGAACTCAGCAAGATCGTAGACTACGCCTATCACGCGCTCGCTATCGACGAGCACCGCAAGGACTTCGCGCCGGCGGTGTGGACTGTGCGCAAGCCGGAGAACGTCGAGGTCGAGCAACGCTGGTTTGTCGGTGCGCACTCCAACGTCGGCGGCGGTTACCGTAACGATCCCTTGCCCAAACTCGCGCTCGCCTGGCTGCAGCACAAGGCCAAAGCCGCCGGTCTTGGCTTCAAGGCCGATGTCGTGGTCAGCGACCAGGATCCGCTCGCGGATATCAACGACTCCTACAGCGAGTTCATGTTCGGCCTGTACAAACACTTCAAGGGCGGCAAACGCCACTACCGCGCCTTCGGCCGCGGCGTAAATGAAACCGTGGACGACTCGGTGTGGAAACGCTGGGAGGCGCGACCGGACTACCGCCCGCCGACGCTCTCCGGCATCGCGACGCTGCGTCACTGAATGTTGCGACATAAATAGTCAGCCGGCACACCGGCGCCAAAGCCCATAACCCTGGAAAGCAGTTAGCCGCAGATGAACACAGATTATCGCAAATGAATCTTGCCATTGATGCGCCGCGGCCATTCACACTTTCCGGAGGACCGGCGAATACCGGCAGCGCATTGAATAGCCGTGTTTACCTGCGTTCATCTGCGGCTAAACGCCGTTTTAAGTTAACCACATCAAGGGAGTGAACCCATGGCCAAACAGTCCCCCACCTGCCCGACACCCGCATGGCTGAAGCCGGTGGTGCGCTTCCTGCACCCGGTTGCATGGGTGCTGACCTTTCTTTGGCAGTGGACACGCAATATCGGTCTCGTGATAAAACCCTGCCGGCTCAGTCTGCTGCTGGTCGCGGCCGGCCTCGCGTTCCTGTTCATCTCCGACCAGGGCCTCGATACGCTGCGCGACTTTGCCGAGCGCCGCGCGGCCAAACCACAGGTCTGGAACCAGACCCTGTTCTTTTTACTGGGCGGCTTCCTCTGGGCGTTCGGCAGCTGGTATTGGGCGCGTCTCATGTACTACGTGCGCCTGGACGACACGCTGCCCAAGAAACCCTGGGTGCATTGGACCCAGACATGGCTGCCGCGACTCATCGGCCTGAGCGCCATCCTTGGATTGGCATGGGCTTTTTATTGTGCCGCCGCGCCGTACCCGGACAGGTCCCAGGGGCCTGGCCGCGTGCTCATGGTGTTTGCACTCATCTCCCTTATTGGCGCCGTGGTCTTTCTGGTCTTTACGATCACGCGTCGCGAACTGGCGAAGCGTTTCACCAAGCCTCTGGTGCGCCATCGCCTCACGGCGGCCATCGGCCAATCGCTCGGCCAAGTGAAATCCGCCAAGAACCAGAGGTACGGCAACCAGAACATCTGCGAAGCCATGTGCGCAAGCTGGCCGATGCTCGTCATTACGCTGGGAATGGCAGTGGGGTTGTTTATTTTTTTCGCCGTGAGCCCGGAACGCTTCGCGCCGGCGGTCGGTTCGACGCCCATTCTGTTGCTCGCCGCCGCCGGCTGGATCGCCTTCGGCAGCGCCGTTGACCTGTTCGGCATGCGCACCCGCTTTCCGGTGTTTACCACCTTGCTGATTCTCGCCTTCATCTTCAGCTTCTGGAACGACAACCACGCCGTGCGTGTGCTCGACAACGCCCAGACGCAGGAGTGGAATAACCGTCCGCTGCTGGTGGATGCATTGAAGGAATGGCAGAAACGGCAACAGATGCGGCTGCTTCCGAGAAGCGGCGATCAATACCCGCTGTTCATCGTGGCCGCCGAAGGCGGCGGCATTCGCGCGGCCTACTGGACGGCAACGGTGCTGGGCACGATACAGGATCGCCTTCCGTGTTTTGCCGACCAGCTGTTTGCGCTGAGCGGCGTTTCCGGCGGCAGCCTCGGATCGACGGTGTTCACCGCCCTGCTCGCCGACCAGCACTACCGGTCGCCCAACTTCCGCTGCGGGGATCGCGACACCCCGACCGTGGCGGGCAAGGCACAGAAAATTCTCGGCGCGGACTTTCTGGCACCGGCGATCGCCGCCACGCTTTACCCCGATCTGGTCCAGCGGTTATGGCCGCTTGCGATTCCGCACTTCGACCGGGCGCGGGCACTGGAGCTTTCCTGGGAGCAGGCCTGGCGCCGGCATGCCGGCAACGACCGCTTCGCCGAACCCTTCGACAGACTGTGGCACGACCAGCCGGACCACTGGCTGCCGGCACTGTTTCTGAATTCCACCTGGGTCGAAACCGGCAAACGTCTGATCGTCAGTAATCTGCGTCTAACCGCCGATGACTTCAGCGACGTTGAGGATGCTCAAAAGTTCTACGGCAAGCACGCCTTGCCGCTCAGCGCGGCCGTACACCTGAGCGCGCGCTTCACCTACGTGAGCCCGGCCGGCAGTCTCGTGAAAGAAGGCCAGGTCTACGGGCGGGCCGTGGACGGCGGCTACTTTGAGAATTCCGGCGCCACCACGGCGCTCGAAATTCTGAAGACCATCGGCCAGTTGCGCGTGCGTCCGAACGGCGGGCTCGATCCCTTCTGGTCGAATGTCGAGCCGGTCGTGATCCACATCAGCAATGAACCGGTGAATCCGAAATATCTCGACATGCAGCTGGCCACAAAGGAGAAGGACCAGGGACGCGAACCCACGGCCTGCTGCAACGAGGTCTGGTCACCCGTGCGCACGCTGCTGGCCACGCGCGGCGCACGCGGCACGTACGCACACGACACGACCCGCTGGCATGTCGGCACCGGTCACTTTCTGAAGTTCGGCCTGTGCGAGAGCGACGCGGTGAAGATCCCGCTCGGCTGGGTACTCTCGGAGGTGGTGCGGTCCGAAATGGCCAGGCAGCTTGATCAACAAAGGTGTGGCGCGTTTGACAACCCGGGAAATATCAAAGCGATCGAAACCTTTCTGGCAAAGCGCACTGCCCGCTCGGCGCCGTAACTTCCGCCACGCGCAGCAGCGGTCTGCGTCATACCGGCCGCGGTTACAGCTCGCGCAACGATTGCAGCGGCGGCCGGTTGAGCACGAAGCGCGCGCCGAGAATGCCGAACAGGCCGACCCCGAGTGCACCGGCGGCGGGACCGGCGATCCACAGCCACGGGTCGAACGTATAATCGAGCTGGAACACCTGGCGGGCGAGGACCAGACCGGCGAGGTTCGCGGCGAACGCGGCCAGCAGGCCGGCCAGCAGGCCGATTGCGACGAACTCCGCCGCCAGGCCCTTGAGGATATGCGCGCGGCTGGCGCCGAGCGTGCGCAACAGCGCGCTTTCATACAGGCGCTCGTCCTGGGTGGACTGGATCGCGCTGTACAGCACCGTGAGCCCGGCGAACAGCGTGAACAGGAACACGTACTGTACCGAAAGATTCACGCGGTCCATGATGCTGCGCACCTTGGTCATGAGCGCATCCACGTCGATGAGCGTGACGTTCGGGAACGCGCGCACCAGCTGCGCGAGCCATGCGCGATTCTCGGCCGGCAGGTGGAAACTGGTTATGAACGTCGCCGGGAAACTCTCAAGCAAACCCGGCGGCGCGATCACGAAAAAATTGGCGCGAAACGAATCCCACTCGACGCTGCGCAGACTGGTGATGGTGACCGTCATTTCGCGATCGGCGATGCGCCAGGTGAGCTTGTCGCCGAGTCTCAGGCCGAGTGTTTCGGCCAAGCCCTTTTCCACCGATACTTCCTGCAGGCCGCGCGCGCCCTCCGCCCACCAGTTGCCGGCCACGATGCGGTTGCCTTCCGGCGGCTGCGCCGACCACGACAGGTTGAACTCGCGCTCCACCAGGCGCCGGGCGCGATCATCCGGGTAATCTGCGCCCGACAGCGGATGCTCGTTCAGCGCTGTGAGCCGCCCGCGCACCATGGGATGCAGACGCGCTTCCTGCAAGCCGCGTGCGGCGAAAAATGCCTGTATCGGCTGCACCTGCCCGGGCTGCACGTTGATCACGAACTGGTTGGGCGCATCCACCGGCAGCTTCGCCTGCCAGGCGGCCAGCAGGTCGGACCGCACCAGCGACAACAACAACAGCACCATGATGCCGAGTCCGAAGGCCAGGATCTGCGTGACACTGCCCTGTGCACGGCGCGCGATATTGGCGAGCCCGTAGCGCCAGGCGACGCCGACCTGACCGCGCAACAGATTCAAGGCGCGCACCAGCGCGAACGCCGCAAGCACCAGCACCAGCAGCGTCGCCACGGCACCGGCCAGCACGGTGGCGGTCAGGTTGACGTCGGCCGCCTGCCAGAACAGCAGTGCCGTCACGGCCGCCAGGGCCGCGCCATACACCGACAGCGCGCTGGCCGGCAGCGGGCCGAGATCGCGCCGCAGCACGCGCGCCGGTGGCACACTTTTGAGGCGCAGAATCGCCGGCAGCGCGAAACCCAGCAGCAGAATGAGGCCGGTGAGCACGCCGACCAGAACCGGCTGCAACGACGGAGCCGGCAGCTGCGTGGCGAACAGGCCAGCCTGCAGCTGCGCCAACACTTCTTGTGCAGCGAAGCCGATGATGCAGCCAACCAGGCTGGCACCCACACCCAGCCAGAACATTTCCAGAAAATGCAGACGGCTGATGAAGCCCTGGGTGGCGCCGAGGCAGCGCATCACGGCCGCGCCGTCCAGATGGCGCGCGCTATAGCGGCGCGCGGCGGTTGCCACGGCAACACCGGCGAGCACCACGCTCACCAGCGCCGCGAGCCCGAGAAATTTCTCGGCGCGCTCGAGTGCAGTCTTGAGCTCGGGGCGCGCATCGCGCACGTCGAGCACGCGTTGGCCCTCGCTCAGGCGTGCCTCGATCCAGGTGCGCACACCGGCGAGCGCCTCGGGCGGGCCGGCCAGCAGCAGGCCGTGGCTCACGCGCGAGCCGGGGACGAGCAGTTGGGTGCGGCCCAGATCGGCGGCGTTCATGAGCAGGCGCGGCGCGTAACTGAACAGATTGCCGCCGCGGTCCGGCTCGAAGGTGATCACCTGCGCAATGCCGAAACGCAGTGCACCGAGCTTGATCGAACCGCCCACCCGCAGGTCGAGTACGCCCAGCAGGCGCTCGTCCACCCACACCGTGCCGGGCGCGGGAATTCCGTCCGCGACACGCTCCGCGCCGAACGGCGCATCCGCCACGCGCAGTGCGCCGCGCAGCGGGTAACCCGCGCTCACCGCCTTCACGTCCACCAGCTGGGCGTTGTCACCGGCCAGCACCACGCTCGGAAAACTGGCGGTGCGCGCGGTGCGCAGGCGCTGCGCCTGCGCGTGCTGCTCCCAGCCGGCCGGCGGCGCCTGGGCGGCCGCCACCACGAGATCGGCGGCCAGCAGCTCGGCGGCCTGCTGGCTCATGGCCAGACGCACACGATCGGTGAAAAAACCGACCGAGGTAATACTCGCCACCGCGATCACCAGCGCCGCGGCCAGTACCTTGAGTTCGCCGGCGCGCCAATTGCGGCGCAGCGCGCGCAGCGAGTAACGCAGCATTGCTGCCGTCACGCGCGCACCTTGGGGCGGCGCGCGCGTTTCGGCTTGTCGTCCTGCGCACGTCCGGCTTCCAGCCGCAGTCGCCGCGAGCAGTGCCGGGCGAGCGACTCGTCGTGCGTCACCAGCACCAGCGTGGTGGCGTGCTCGCGGTTGAGCGAAAACAGCAGCTCGGTGACGCGCGCGCCGGTTGCCTGGTCCAGATTGCCGGTCGGCTCATCGGCAAACAGGATTTTCGGGCGCGCCGCGAACGCGCGCGCAATCGCCACGCGCTGCTGCTCGCCGCCCGAAAGCTGGCTGGGGTAATGGCTGGCGCGGTCGGCCAGCCCGACGCGCGCCAGCACCTCGCGCGCCGCCTCGACCGGCGCGGGTTCGCCGGCGAGTTCCAGCGGCAGCATCACATTCTCGATCGCCGTGAGGCTCGGCAACAGCTGAAACGACTGGAACACGAAGCCGACGCGCCCGGCGCGCAGGCGCGCGCGCCCGTCCTCGTCGAGTGTGCCGAGGTCGACGCCGTCCAGCAGCACACGCCCGCGCGTCGGCGTGTCGAGCCCGGCGAGCAGGCCGAGCAACGTGGACTTGCCGGAACCGGAAACGCCGACAATCGCGCACGCCTCGCCGGCTTCGAGTGAGAAACTGACGTTGTTGAGAATGGTGAGTGTGCCTTCCGGACTGACGACCTGCTTGGTCAGGTTTTGCGACTCGATGATGGGCATGGTGTAATGGCGGTGAATGAAAATAGTCTGGTTAATGTTAACACTGTTTCTCGCGCACGACGCCGGCGCGGCATCTGCACCTTCCATTCTGGTCGTGGGCGACAGCTTGAGTGCCGGTTATGGCATCGAAATGCGCAACGGCTGGGTCACGCTGCTGCAGCAGCGCCTGATCAATCAGGGTTACCCGCACGCCGTGATAAACGCCAGCATCAGCGGCGACACCACCGCGGGCGGTCGCGCACGCCTGCCGGCGGCGCTCGACCGCCACCGCCCGCAAATCGTGATCCTCGAACTCGGCGGCAACGACGGTTTACGCGGCCTGTCGTTGCGCGAGACACGTGCCAATCTCGAAGCCATGATCAAGGCCGCGCAATCCGCCGGGGCGCAGGTACTGCTGGTCGGCATCCATTTGCCTCCCAACTATGGCCCGGAATTTACGCGCAAGTTCCATGCGATCTATCGCGACCTGGCGCGCGCCCACAACACGGCGTTGGTCCCTTTCCTGCTCGAAGGCGTCGCACTCACCCCCGGGCTCATGCAACCCGACGGGATTCACCCGCGCGCCGACGCCCAGCCGCGCCTGCTCGATAACGTCTGGCCGTATCTCGAACCGCTGCTCAAGCCGGGGACCGCGCCGGTTGCGCGGCAACCCATCAAGTAGGTGGGGCCTGCCCCATCAACTCATACTCAACTATATGGTGGGGCAGGCCCCACCCTACGGTTCTTGCCCTTGGCGCATCGGCGCCTTGAGCGCCTTGGTGGCGATCAGCTCGATCAACACCCCCCAGAGCGCGCCGTACAGGGTGAGCATGATGGCGCCGCGCACTTCGGGCGCAAACACCGCCATCGGTAACGAGCCCAGCACCCCAAGCAGCGCGCCATGCGCCAGGTACGGCCAGCGCAGCGCCGAGATGCCGATCACAAAACCAATGAAAGTGCGATTCAGGATAGTCCCGGCAATCAGCGCCGGTGTGTAGACAATGCCGACACTCACCCCGCCCTGCCAGCACATCACGCCCGCCGCCACGCCGAGCAGGGTTGTGCCGGCCAGCCGCTTTGCATACACCATGAGACACCTCCTTTTCCCCGGGTTGATGAAACCGTGCGGATGCGCGTCGCCGCGCAAGCCGCTATCATGCACCGGCTCATTCTCCGTCGCACGCACATCATGTCCAGGCGCAAGCCAGCCGAACCCCGCACCGTCCGGGACTTCATCCTCTGGGCCGAACAGCGCTTCGCCAAGGCCAGGCTCTACTTCGGTCACGGCACCGACAACGCGCGCGACGAGGCGGTGTGGCTCGTTATCGCGACGCTGCAGATACCCTACGACGAGCTCGATGCGCACGCCGAACGGCATCTGAACCCAACCGAACAGAAGGCCATTCGCGAGTTGGTCGCGGCGCGCGTCAGCACGCGCAAACCGCTCGCTTACCTGCTGCACGAGGCCTGGTTTGCCGGCCTCAAATTCTACGTGGACGAGCGCGTGATCGTGCCACGCTCGCTGATCGGCGATTTCATCCACGAGCGGTTCCAGCCGTGGATCGACCCCACGCGTGTACACCGCATTCTTGACCTGTGCACCGGCAGCGGCTGCATCGCCATCGCGGCCGCCCTCGCCTTCCCGCAGGCGCAGGTGGATGGCGCGGATCTCTCGGCCGATGCGCTGGAGGTCGCGCGCATCAACGTCGGCCGGCATGGTCTCGGTGCACGTGTGCAACTTGTGCATTCCGATCTGTTTCAGGGGCTCGCCGGCCGCCGCTATGACCTGATACTCACCAACCCGCCGTACGTGGAGGCCGCCGACATGGCCGCACTCCCCGACGAGTACCGGCACGAACCGGCGCTCGCACTTGCCTCCGGCAAGCACGGCCTGGACGCCATTCTCCAAATTCTTGCGCACGCCCACGCACATCTTGAACCGGGTGGTGCACTCATCGCCGAGGTTGGCAACAGCCATGTCGCACTCGCCGAACGCTTCCCGGAAGTACCGTTTGTGTGGCTGGCCGGCGTGAGCGGCGATGAAAGCGTGTTTCTGCTTTCCGCCGGGGATCTCGGTCGCCATGCCGGGCGTTTCGCTTCCGCAAGCGCTTGATTCGCTATTCGGTGTTCGGCGCACTGTCTCGTGTAATCGCTTACGTACTTATCTGCCTTGGCATGACGCAATACGTTCTGCGGCCGGGATTGTGACCGACGCGGTAATTTGAGAAAGATCAAAGCGGTGCTTGTTAGTCAGCTTTATTATTAATATTTCTTATTACAAATTCTTCAGGAGAAAGGATATGGCCAAGGAAAAGACCACCCACCGCCGCAGCGCCACCCGGGCCAGCACCAGCCAGGACAGCCCCGGACAGGACATATCGCCCGATGAACGTCGCCGCATGATTGAGCAGGCCGCGTACCTGCGTGCAGAGCATCGCGGGTTCAACGGCGGCGATCCGATGGAGGACTGGCTGGTGGCCGAACGCGAGATTAATCGCATGTTGCCGAGCCCGCAGCAGCAAAAGCAGGAACTCGCTGCGTACAAGATGTTGCGAGAAGCCGTTGGAAAAATCCTGGGTGATGCGAAGGAAATATTGAATGCCGAGGCCATTCGTCAGGCGCTCGCGCAGGCGACCGCGCAGCTCAAACAGGTGGGCGAACACACCGCCGACACCATCGACAAGGTCGCGGCGAGCGTCGAGAAGGACATGGTCAACGCCGCGCAGAAGATCGGCACGCGGTGGGATGCGTATTCGGAGAAAACCGCCGACCTGTTCCAGGTGTGGCGCGACCGCGGCAATCGGTTTCTGACGGATGCCACGGCGGCAGTGGGTGACTGGCTGCAACAAACCAGCGACAAGCTGAAGACGCAGACCTATCACAGCGGTGATATGGCGGCGAGCGGCACACTGGAATGCACCGCCTGCGGCGAGCACCTCGTACTGCATACTCCGGCGCACCTGCCGGCGTGCTCGAAGTGTCGCAATATGGAGTTCCGCCGTGTCTAGCCGCGGACTGTGCCCAGACAAGACACGGGCTCTCAGTGGCGGCAGCGACTGGTATTCTTGAGCCTTCCGATCTTATCCGAGTTGCCGCGCTGCAGCACTTCGCACTCGGTGATCGGGCGCGAACCGTAACAAAGGCGCACCTGTTCGAGCAATTGGTCGATCTCGCGATTGCAGGTGTTGTTTTTCGTGTGTTTGCGGCCGATACCGAAATCTTCGGGGGTGTAGTCAGTGCGGGGCGGCGTACGCGAGGGTTCGCTGGGTGGCGGCTTCTGTTTGCAGCCGCCGACAATCAGTGCCGCCACAACGAACAGCCAGAGAAATAGCTTCATACTGGCTTACGCCAGTGCAAACGAAGACAGTGGTCCGACACAATACGTTTGCAACTGGAAACGCTCACGCTATTTTACTCCGGGGCCTTGGTCTTCTCGTCCGGAGACTGATCCGGTGTCTCGGCGGACGCGATGCCCTTTTTCTCCAGTTTGCGTTGGCGTTTTTCCTCGCTCTTCTTTTTCTTGGCTAAATCTTTCTGGCGCTTCTCGAACTGATAGTTTGGTTTTGCCAAGTTGGCACCCCCTTTAGCTGATGTACCTGTTGATGAACGTTAAACCCGGATACTGCCTCGATACCCACATGCTACATGCAGGCCGGGAAAAAACGAAATTATTGTCAGGTCACATCGGCCCTGAAACCCCGCAAAATACGCTTATCCGCAGGAAAGTGCCGGTGCCTGGGCGGTCAACATGGCGCGCAGCACCTGCGCATCGGCTTGGCGTGACGGATCGCACAGGATGTGCCTCAGCTCCTTTTCAACCAGTATCCTGGCGGCGCGGCGCAGGCGTTCTGCGTGCTTCGAACTGATATTGAGCGACGTCGGAATCCGATTCAGGCGGTTGCCAAGCCAGGCGGTCTCCTGGTCCCTGTCCTTCTCCAGGTTCTCCCAGCTGATATGCAGCATTGTCCCCCCGTGCTGTTTGAGCAGGGTATCGGCAAACTGGAGTTGCGTGGCACGCAGTGAGGTGAGGAGCGTGTCATAGGCCACGAAGAAGTTGCTGTCGACAATGTAATCGGTCCAGCTGCGCGGCTCCGCTTCCCGGGCCAATCTGTTTTCCAGCGCCATATAGGCATCGATGATAATGACCACGCGCTGTTTCGGCACGCCTGTGTTGCCGGCCTGCGTCTCCATGGCGGTCTTGATGGCATTCAGACCCAGGTTGTCGTAGGCGCCGCCATCCAGCAAGTGGACAAATTGCTGTGCACGGAAATCGCGCAAGGTCACGTAGTTGAAGGCGCCGGGGAAGCTCGCCGACGCCATGACGGCATTGGCAATCGGGTAACGGTCAAGATCGGATTGCAGTTTCTGGAATTGTTCAGGCGTAAAGGTGAACGGAAACTCGCGAATCTGCCCGGCCGTCACATTCGTGGCATTAATCGCGAGGTTCGGCCGGTTTGGATTCAGATCGCGAAAACGGAATTGGTTATTGTCGAGAATGGATTGGTCATAGAGATTATTGGAAATAGTCTCCGCCATGATGTCGGTACGGTCGAAATGCGTAAACCAGAATTTGGCGATGTTGTTCGGCCAGAACCAGTTGCCGAACCAGCGCGTCAGAAAATTGCGCTCCAACAACGGATAAACCGTGCCCTCGTCCCAGGCGTAACGCGCGGCGCCGTTCGTGGTCGGCGGGCAGGACGCCATGTCCTGCGGATCGTCGCAGCTCAGGGCGTAATAGGCCGCCGTCAGGCAGCCGCCGGAGACACACGATACGAGATCGACATGTTGCAGCAGCCCATAACGTTGCAACTCGAACATCACCGCCGCCCCGAATATCGACGCGCGACTGCCGCCGCCCGAGATGGCCAGCGCCACAAAACGCTCGTCCCGGCAGTTTTCCGGGATCGGTTCACCGGGCTGGGGCATTGTCGCCGTACGGCAGGCGGCATTGATCTGCCACGGAACAGACGCGATGGACGCCTTGCTCGCGCCGGAGGAAGCATTGGCTGGCTCTATCGGTCGCAGCGAGACGATGCGATAAATATTCTGCACCGGTCGCGGAACAGGGGCTGACGCGTGGTCACTTTCCTGGTTGCTGTAACTGTACAACGGGATGAAGCTGCACCCCGCAAGCCCGGTTACCGCCAGCAACAAGAGCACAACCTGGCAACGCATATATAGAAAGGGGTCGTAGTGATTTAATATTGAGCAGCTGCTTTCCGCGCGACCGGTCGGCCGCGTTTACGCTCACCCACTCGCCTGCCAAGCGCCATTTCAATCTCTTCCCGAAAGCGAACATTGCCCAGCGGGAAATTGTAGGCCAGGCATTCACGAATGTCATGCAGCTGTGCATCCGGAGTCTGGTGCTTGAACGGTTCACGCTAGGAATACTGTCGTGCTACCGGGTCGCGATCAAGAACCAGGCACTCGGGGTAAAAGGGATAATCGTCGTCGGCAAAGAAACAGGCATTGCGGTTGTTGTCACGTTGCACCACGTGCGCCGGGATCCCCGGCAGATACTTCCGTGTTTTGTGAGGCATGGCTGCTCCTTTGCCAACGGCGACGAAGCTTTGAAAGGATATAGAACGGCTGCTTAAAAAGAAATCACCCCTATACCATATAACGGAATTGACCTCCGATTTGCATGGTCCCCATCTCCTCTGTTACTGATCCGACCACCAAATAGTGCGCACTGTTTCTCTCCCTCTCCCTGCGGGACGGCTCCATGGATGGAGGAGGTAGAACGAAGTTTGGAACCAGAGCCGAGAGGGTCGGGGTGAGGGCAAACCGCGGTAAAACTGGCCCTCATCCTCGACCGCCTACATCCCTGGAGGCGTGTCTTCTCCCGCAGGGAGAAGGGACCGCGAACTGTCGATGTGCGCTATTTACTGTTCTCCTCAGTAAAATTTTTCACCGCATCGGTGACACAGTTCACCAAAGCCGGAGGATTTCATCCGCTTTGGTGAGCTAAATCACCGAATGGTTTTCTCCTGCCTCCTAATCTGGTCTTAATGCTTCGGCACGGCTGTGAAAGACCGAAGCAGATCCCAAGACCCACTAGACCATTGAAAGGAGAACTACCATGAAGAAGACCACTGCGACCATCGCCCTCAGTTTCATTATCGCCACCCTGGCTGCAACGCCGGTCCTGGCCGACGAGACAGTCGACTGCTTCTACGAGGCCAACCGGTCTGACGCGCTCTGCCAAACGACCGAAGTTGCCCAGCCGGCGCCGTCCTTGATTGCGGAACCGGAATACATCGCGCTCGTGAGCATGTCCGACGAGTCAGTCGACTGCTTCTACGAGGCCAACCGGTGGACCGCGGCCTGCACCACGGGCCCGAAAATAGTCGTGCTGGGCAGTCTGGCGAAATGAGCCGCCGGTCGCACTCGTGGCTGTATATATCGTGGGCAGATCATTATTTTCTCCAATTATTAGCGGAAACTGTGATCTGACCGAATGGCACTTACCTGGGCGGTTCCATGTTCGATGGGTGGGTGAGGCACGCCGTTTGTGCCGTAACCCACCAGATGTGCCGCTATACGCTCATTAAAAAAGGCGTTGCTACGCAACGCTTGGTGGGTTACGCAAAAACGCTAACCCAGCAAGGCGCACAGCCACAGGCGCCATCGCGCCTCCCACGAACCTTCAACGAAGCCGATCCACGATAACGGTTGGTCACTTCCCTTTACCGAAAACACGGACACAACACATGAATCGTTTGAGGCAAAATGCAGAGTTCAACGGACGAGGGCCTACGCCAGCGGAACCAAGGTCTGATGGAACAACGTGTGATGCCGCCGCTTTGTCGGGCAGCTGCCAGCCGGGGAATACCAACACCCCGGGATGACACTTAAACGCCCGCTCGACACCCAACCGGACTCGGTCGTTCTCAATGGCCGGAATGGTGGCTTGGGGGATTCCAGTAAGACGGGCAAGCTGGCTTTGGCTCAGCTCCTGAAGCTCGCGAAGAATACGCACCGACTCACCTACTGAAACTGTGATGCGCTTTATAGCGGGACGATAGTCTTCCATTTACGGCCTCCAATAATCATGCGCGGCGCGACCGCGCAGCGCCGCCGCATGTTCACTGGCATCGACCGTATTGTCAGGCTTGGCAGGTTTAATCCGCGGATTCATGACAACCATCAAATGAGGACTCATCAAAAACGTGCTCGACGACACCATATGGCGGCCCCGCAAGATCGCGAGGATCATTGCTGATAAATCGTTCCTCGCGTCTTGTTCCAACTTCATCGCGGCTGGAACGAACCATTTCTCTCGGTTCCAGGGAAATTGCGACGATCACGCGATTGCCCACATCCGTGCATCGCCACCTGCCGGTTGCTGTAAAAAACTCCTTGCCGACATGAAAATCTGCGTGCTTCATCATGACCAAATACTCGCTGAATACTGTTCCATCTGCGCCCAACGCGAAGCTAAGCCGCGAGCGAAGTCGACGCGAAGCGCCGACGTAGCGAGTCGGCTTAAGCATATTGTTGGGCCATGCGTGCTTAAACTGCTTTTTTTAGCGCTTCCGCCATGCGCGTCTGCCAGCCGGGACCCGTTGCTTTCCAGCGGGCCAAAGTCTTGGGTGGCAGGCGCAATGAAATGGAGACGCGCGCATTGCCGCTCTTCGGACGGCCGCGCGGCTTGAGCATCTGTTTCGCCGCCGCATCGCCGAAGAGCTTCGGTAAGACCTCGCGCGCAGGGCGCGCCCGACTAAATGTTTCTTTCCTCCAAGCCGGATTTTCGCGGTCCGTCTTTTCAGGGTTGGGTTTGCGTTTCATACCGTTTCACCTCGCGTCTGTTGGCTTTGCGCAGGCTGATAACGTGTACTTGGCCTGCGCGCGGAGTGAACACCAGTGCATGCAACCGCTTTCTGATGAATCCAAGCGCTTGAAATCGTGGTTCGCCGTAGTTTTTTGCGACTGTCCTCGACGATTAGCGCACTGGACCACTCGAATTCAGCCGCCCGCTCGAACGAGATACCACGCTCAACGATGTTTTTCTCGTTCTTGCTGGGGTCGTAGCTGATGTTCACTTAATTATTGTATATACGTATATTCAAGAATGGAAGCCCGATCAGATTTGAATGGCCCAACGACGCCAATCAGCCGCGCCGCTTGTTGGCGTCGGCTGCATGGGCTTGATCGACGCTGACTGCCAAGGCGCGAATTTCACGCCGTGCGAGCCAGCTTGCCTGTTTGCTCATCTACAGCCCTGATGATGCCCTGAACTGCGTTCACTTCAGTTTCCTCGAAATAGACTTCTCCGCATTGCGTGCAAACCCATGCGGGAACGTTGTCGAGGCTGAGGTGAACATCCTTGCGATCGATATGAAATGGCGCATTTCCCCGTGCCATTTCGCCCTGACAATACATGCATTTCATGGCTTGATCCTCGTTCTGAAATCTTTAAGACCACTGAGCTTCATCCGGAATATACGCTGTTATTCTCGCCAAGTAATCGTCCTTCGGTGCGCATACGATATGTATCGGCCGTCCATCTCTTCCCTTGCTCAGGATGAGGCAACTGCGGCCTCTGGTATCTTCAGGATAGTCCTCTATGATTTCGCCTTCCTCAATGACTTTCCGAGCGTCAGAGGTGGAAATCATTCGATTCGGCCTGGACATTTGGCGTACCGCGTGCGGCAAGAAGAGTATCTGCTGCGATGCTCGCTCCCGAATCAATTGCCGGAATTCCATGTTGTTGTCGTTCCTCAGGTGTGCGTGATTTTCTACGTCGAACGCTTTGCTGTGCCGCGCCCGCCACAGACACAACAGGAAACATGGCGCGCTGTCCCGGGCGTCGGCACGAGCCGGTTGGGCGTCTTGTTTCTAGTGCTCATCGGGACAGTAGACCTTGCCTTCCCTGAACTTTCCCTCGTTGTACCAATAGTCGATGCACGCGTAGGAATTGTGGTGCCAGATCAGCCCCCAGCTCGGATTGTGGCCAGGTAGGTCTCGCAGCTTCTCTTTCTTTGCGCTGTCTGCGGCTTCCAGCTGAAACTCTGAGTCGCCGGTGGCGATGTGACTCACTTGAACGAGTTCATTCTTACGGCTTGAGAGGCAGGCAAAAACCGCGACGCCCTTTGTGGGGCCGAGGACAGGGTGCTGTTGCTGAAACATTGCCAAGATTGCGACGTCAGCCAGTCCATCGGAATCGAGATCGGCTGAAACAATCGTTTTCGGAGAGTACCCCTTGTATCTTGGGGCATTCGGATCATCTGGCGCGTAGGGCATCCAACCCGGGCGCGCCACTGAGAGTTGCGCCGCGCAAGGTTGAGGAAGAACCGGCTCTTGAGCCAACGCCGGGCAAGCGGCGAACAGGAAGGTTGTGAGAGGAAGGAGCGCGCGCATTAGCTACATTTCCAAGACGCCCAACGTGAAGCTAAGGGGCGGCGCGCTTTTGCGCCGTCCCGCTTGAGCGTTATGTTATGTTGATTCCACATGAACTAACTCATTGCCACGATCATGCTACTGATCAGAAGAATTGCCGCTACTGGCGTCCAGATGATGCGCTCCCATTTAATTGGTGTGATCAGATTCATAATGAAGCCAAGAACACCAAAAACCACAACACCCCAAATGAACTTTTCTGATGCAAAGTACCACTGCGGGAAGATAATACCTGCTCGTGTCCACACAATGGCACCCAAAAAGATCAAGACAAATGTTTGCACAAAAGCAACGGCACGCATGGGGGGCGGAAATCGACCTGGAAACTTTCCGGCCATAGCTACGCTCCCCCACGGCACGCCCGCTGCCAAGGCCAATTGGAAAATGGCAACAACTGCAATGAAAAAGCCAAACACTAGCGCTGCAAAATAGGCACTCATTATTCTCCCACAATCATCGCCAAAGACACATAACGTAAAGTTGAGGGGCGCGCCAAAGCAGAGCGAAGCGGCGCTTTGGCGAGTCCGCGTTGATTGCGTTGTTGGACAATGCCCTCTCAGGGGGTCGCATAGTTGATCAGCGCCCCCAGGTTCAATCGTCATGTCCCAGAGTTATGACGACATTTCCCTTCTTGCGTCCGGTATCGACGTAGCGGTGAGCCTCAGCGATCTGCTCGAACGGATAGCGCCGATCAATGACCGGTTTGAATTCTCCCGCCTCCGCCAGCCCCGCGAGAAAACGCAAGTCTTCCGCGCGCCCGGCCGCTGGCCCAGCGATGACTTTCTTGCTGCTCGTCATCGACACCCATGGAATCTGAAGCATGTCTGGCAGCCCACCTAAAACCATAAGAAGGCGTCCTCCTTCCTTCAACGAAGCTTTGCTACGGGAGAACGGGGCCGTGCCAGCGGTATCGACAATGACGTCATAGGTTTCACCATTTTGCGTGAAGTCCTCTTTGGAGTAGTCGATGACATGACGGGCACCCAGCGATCTCACCAATTCCACGTTCGCGGTACTGCACACCCCGGTCACGTCTGCCCCGAAGTGCTTGGCAAGCTGTACCGCCGCTGTGCCTACCCCTCCGGAAGCGCCATTGACGAGTACGCTTTCCCCGCGCTGAAGTTTTCCTCTTCGCAAGAAATCCAATGCCGTCGTTCCGCCAAAAGATAGCGCGGTGGCTTCGTCGTAGGACAGGCTGGGTGGCTTGAGTACCACCGCACCGTCTTGCGGCATGCATTTGTACTCGGCATGACAACCCATGCTGGCATCGCTGAACGCAAAAACCTGGTCGCCGATTTTGAAATTCCTGACGTCTTTGCCGACCGACTCAACGACCCCGGCCAACTCCGACCCTAGTATGGGTTGCTTGGGTTTCGAGATACCAAATACCAAACGCATGATGAGCCCGAAGCCGGCGGGCACATTGAGACTTCGCACCCTCCAGTCGCCTGATGTGACCGTTGTCGCATGTATTTTTATCAGGACTTCATTGTCCTTGGGCGTGGGCTTTTCGACCTCCTTCAATTGAAGAACCTCGGGCGGCCCATACCTTTCATACACAATTGCTTTCATACGTTATCGCCCTCGAAGATTGCTTTGATCAGCAGTCTTTCGCATTGTCCAACGTTGGCCTTCAGCGGCCGGCGTAGCCGGTCCGCTGGAAGGCAAGGTTAGGCTTGTTTTTCCGATAGTGACACCAAGCCATGATTTAAGAACCCGCACTCTATATTCGGTATTGATATTAGTTGAATAATACGTCTGTTCGTCAACACAGAGAGGAAACACCGTGAACCCTGGTTCATCGAGGTAGAGCGCATAGTAACAACCGGATTTTGTCCGGCCATCTTTTTTTGAAGCTACGGTAACTGTCATCTGCGTTTCTTTGCCAATCGCTAGATTGATCGATGCCGGCAGTCCGACGGAAAAGACTAGATATGATAGAAACGCAGAGATAGCAGAAAATACAGGATACAGAAGTATTTTTCTTATAATTCCACCAAGCGCATAGAGCCTATTTAAACGATGGAGCCGTACATATAACCAAGCGATCAACCATAGCCCAAACACAATACTGATCGGTGCAGAAAATAATTGAAATTGTTCGGCAGGATAGAAACCGCCAAAAATCGCCATGTATTGGAAGAACATGACGAGTAAGGAGATTGCAATAACAAGCAAGACATGCAGCCAGTTATCGCGTGGACTCAGCAAGCGTGGGCGGGTCCATCTGTCCATTTCAAGAGCCTAACGAGGCTGTAGAAAAACCCGCTTACGCCAGCGGCATTCTGCCAACCTGCGTTTAAAAATATGAGATTCACACACCTTGCGCTGATGTATCACATTTTTCAAGCCTATCCCGATCATCCTGTCCCCATCCCTCTGGCC
>DATEYP010000320.1:0-10074 GCA_035256085.1 Acidiferrobacterales bacterium | reverse complement strand
GAAAACTGCTCCTGCGTTTTCGGCACTTCCGCCATCAGTGAATGAGGCTTCATTCACTGTCGGATAGAACACCGGCGCGAAGCCGCCGCCCGGGGTGCGAAAATTCGTGACCTGGCCCTGGTAGAGACGCGCGGCCAGCAGCTGGACCTTGCCGGCGTAGACGAAGCAGCGTACGTCGTATTTGAGTGCGGTTGTATCCGTTTCGACCTGCACCTGCCGCTCGCCGGGTGGCACCAGTTCCTGCACGACGTAATCGCCGGCCAGAATCTCCTCCCACACGCGGCGCGTGAGTTTGTCGCCGCGGTACACCGCCTTGCTGCCGTAACCACCGGCCGGCTTGAAGAACAGCCGCTTGCGTTCCGTCCACAGCGTCTCGGCCTGTGCGCGCTCGACCAGGCGCGTGCGCGCGATGCCGCGCGTCAGGTCTTCGATGGTGGCCGGCTCAATGCCGGCGGCGCGCAGCCATTCCGCTGCGCGAGCAGTATCGGGACGTATCGGTGATCGAGACGGCGGAGCTGGCGAAGCGCTACGACGACGTCATAGTCGACGTGCGTTCGCAATACGAGTACGCGCATCAAGGGTGCGCAGCTGATCCCGATTGGCGATCGGCGTTTTGCTGACCGGGTCAAGGAGTTGCGCACGAGCAATGACAAGGCCTTGGTCTTTTATTGCAATGGCAAGACCTGCCACAAGTCTTATGACGCAGCGCGCAAGGCACAGGCCCTGCGCGTCAAGAACATCTATTGTTATGACGCCGGTGTGGCCGACTGGGCCAAGGCCAGTCCCGAACGGGCCACGCTGTTCGGCGTCAGCCCGGTCAAGACCGAGAACCTGATCAGTCGCGACAGGTTCAAGGAACACCTGCTTGAACCGGCGGAGTTCGAGTCGAAAATCTCCGCGGCGATCGTGCTCGACGTGCGCGACCGCAGCCAGCGTGACAGCCCGCTGTTCCCGTTCAGGGAGCAGCATGTGCAAATGGAAGAGACGGCCAGGATCGACACGTTCATCGACCAGGCCAGGCGCGAGAAGAAGGCATTGCTGGTGTACGACGCCGTCGGCCGCCAGGTCGAGTGGTTGCAGTACCATCTTGAGGGCAGAGGTCTCAGGGATTACTACTTCATGAAGGGTGGCGCGAAGGCCTATCTCGACATGAAGGGGCAGAAGGTCGCGTACAAGGCAAAGTAGTCATCACGGCCCTGCTCTTCCTGATCGACAGGGCGCGAGCCAAGAATGGCAACCAGTATCCTGGTCGAAAAGCTGAAGACGCGCGGCGTGGATTTCCGGGGGTGTGCGATTACGCTAAAGACCCGCAATATCGACCCCAAGACGATGATCCCGGAGGCGCAGATTGTGCCAGCGGGCGTGGCGGAAATCGGAAAGCTGCAGGCGCGTGCGGGGTTCGTTTACCTCATGCCTTAACCGCGCGCCGCGGGGTTGGGCGAGGGGTGGGCGGAGAGCGCAACTCGTCACCCAGACTCTCGAGTCGCGCCAACGCGAGTACCTTTCCGTATAACAAGCGTAGTGCCGCGGCCCTTAGTAACCACTCGGCTCAGTCCTGTGCCTCGCGCCATCGGTTTCGCGACACATTCTTTGCCCCGACCGCCCCTGCGGTCCGGCAGACAGCACCGGTCCACAATGGCCCCACGCTCGGCCCCTTACCAGCTATCGGGGACTGCGCACCTCGGTGCCAGTCTCCGTGGCACGCAGCGAGGGTGCTGTTGATTTCTATCGCTGTACGATTAATATTAAAACATTGGATTGTGTGGCTTTGTTGCGGCCACCGACATGGACTATCTTAGTAATGTCACAAAGCGGAGTTAATGTCACAAAGCGGTGTTGGCACACCACACCAGCAGATTGAGTCCGTGCTTGACACGGAACGCTTCGTTGCAAGAGCGCCGCCTCTCAGCCCGGCAAACGCCAGGGCGGCGTGCAGTTCAAGGAGGCATTAAATGGAAAGGGACATCCAGTCGGAAAAACGCCTGTTGTCACAGCTGGGCAAGGCCGAGCTGTTACAGCTGTTGGAAATCATCAACGATCTGCAATGCATCGAGACCGACGGGGAACTCGAAAACCTGCTGCAGCGGGCGGCCGAGGTGGCCAGCTGCGATTATTCCACCTGCTGCTTGCGGCGGATCGACACCGAAGGCGTGTTTCTGTCCAGCATCAAGAGCGTGGACGGCAACTTCCCGCGCGACTGGCTCACCCTCTATAACGGCGGGGCGCATGAAGTCACCCGTCTCCTGCCGCTGGCACATCACAACCAAAGCCGCGCCATCGTCTGGTCGCAGGTGTTGGCGCAGCATGCATCGCGCGTGGATATGGAGATCGTGGAGCGGGCGCGCAACCTCGGTCTGCTTGACGGCGTGACGCTCGCGACGACGTCGTCCGCGAAGGGGCTTGGCAGCCTGTTCTCTTTTTCCGGTTCCTCTATCGATAATCTGCTCAGGAGCGTGCTGGTGCTCGATCGACTTGCGCCATTCCTGCACAACGCGCTCCTTCGCATGGCACCGCGCGCCACGAACGATGAGGCCCAACTGACCGGGCGCGAGCGCGAGACCTTGCTTTGGATACAGAAGGGCAAGACCAACTGGGAAATCGCACAGATCCTGGGCATCAGTGAGCGTACGGTGAAGTTTCACGTACAGAATATCCTGGCCAAACTCAAGGCATCGTCGCGCAGTCACGCGGTCGCCCTCGTGCACACCGGCAATCTCATCGAATTTTAACCCCGCCGCTGTTCTTAACCTGTCCATTCGTACAGCTGTCCGTACGGCCAGCTGTATTACGCTAGCGTCTCCCTATACTTCGTCGCACGGCTTGGGTTTTTTGGAAGCCGGGTAGCATGTCGGCAACGCGGTTACGCCGTCGCGCCGTGTATACCACAACTCAACGAAGCTTAAGGAGCGAGGCAATGAACAAGTTTGACTTGGTGGAAGACGCGATCGAGGACATCCTCAAGGGCAAGATGGTGATCGTTGCCGACGACGAGTCGCGTGAAAACGAGGGTGATTTCGTCTGTGCCGCCGAGATGGTTACCCCGGAAATCATCTCATTCATGATCAACCATGGCCGCGGCCTGGTCTGCGCGCCGATCACGGATCAGCGTGCACGCGAGTTGGAGTTGCCCCTGATGCTGGAGAAGAACACCGAATACACCGGTTGCTCGTTCCTGGTTTCGGTGGACGCGGATCCGGCGTTCGGCGTCACAACTGGCATCTCCGCCCAGGATCGCGCCACCACCATCCGGCTACTGTTGGACGAGGAGCGTCGTCCTGCCGATTTCCGCCGCCCCGGCCACGTGTTTCCGCTGCGCGCGCGCGATGGTGGTGTGCTCGAGCGTAACGGTCAGACCGAGGCGTCGGTAGACTTGGCGCGCCTGGCCGGCCTCAAACCAGCCGGAGTGATCTGTGAAATTATCCGCGAGGACGGTTTCATGGCGCGCCGAGACGAGCTTTTTTTGATCGCCCGCAAGTACAACATGCGCTTCATCACCGTCGCGCAGATGCAGACATACATGCTGCGCGAGAACAATTTGTGGGCGCGTTCCGACTGCCAGCCGGGCATGGCCTACCTCGGCCGGCCGGCGGTCATCTGACGACATACCGGCCGCACAGCCCTTTAAACGCATGATAAGGAGGTTGTCATGAAAAGGATGGTCTATCTATTCGCACGATTCGTGGTCTTTCCGCTGATACGTGTGTTGTTTGTGCGCCGAGTGGCGGGCATTGAATGCCTGCCCACGGCTGGGCCGTACATCATCGCCGCCAACCACAGCAGCTACATGGATCATTTCCTGCTGGCCGCGGTGGTACGGAAGCATCGGGGGAAAAAGCTGTATTTTCTCACTCGCAAGGAGGCATTCGAAGGCTACTGGTCGAACCTATGGCATCTGGCCACCGGCTGCGTCCCGGTGGACCGGGCGAGTCCCGAGATCGCTTCGTTCCGCACCATGGTTGGGTTGCTCAAGCGCGGCGACATCGTCGTCGTCTACCCGGAGGGTACGCGCAGTGCGGACGGACAGCCACTTCCACCCAAGCCGGGCGTCATCAGGATCGCCTTGCACGCCGCGGTGCCGGTGATCCCCATCGGCATCAACGGTGCACACAAGATCCTGCCCAAGGGACGGCTGTTACCGCGCCCGGCACGGGCAACGCTGACCATCGGCGAGTCCATGGACGTAAACCGGCGCGTCGACGATCCCAAGTCCAAGGGCGAGCTCGAAAGGGAGCTGAACCATCTCATGGACGAGATATATCGCCTCGCGGCGACGCGTGGACCGGGCACCGACACGCCTCCTGCGACGCTCGCCCCGGCGGTATCGGAGTGAGCGACTCTATGTATCCCGGCCACTTCAATGCCAACGGTGTCAACTATGCAAGGACCATGTGATGAAAGACCGCAAGGTCGAGACCGGATCAACCTGGCGAAGGCATTGGTCATGCAGCACGATTTTGTGAACGCGTCCTACATCTATGCAAGCCTGGGCCTCGCCGGATTGAACGCGCAGCAGTTGCTGCTTGCCGGCGAGGCCCACTTCCGGGCCGGACTGGCGACCAAGATGCGTATTTGTTTTCGCGATGCGGTTCGGGTTTTTCGGCACACGCTAAAGACGCACGGCGAAACCGCCGATACGTGCTGCTGGCTGGCACGCTCCTACGGATACCTGGCGTTGTATTCCTGGTTGCCGGGGAAGATGCTGTATGCCCTGACCAGCAAGCGCTTTGTGGAACGTGCATTGCAGATCAACCCGCAGCACGCGCTCTCTGCCTATGTGCTGGCGATGTGGAACCAAAAGATGCCGATGTGGCTGGGCGGCAACACCCGGTTGGTTACCGGATATCTGGACATGGCGGTGGAGCATGCCCGCGACCGCATCATGTTTCGTATTGCGCGAGCGCGCTGGAATCTCAAGCAAGGGTCACCCAGTCTGGCGCATGCAGACCTGAGCATGATAACGGGGTTGTGTGCATTCGACCCTGACGATGATCGCAGGAAGATAGAAGCGCTGGAGCTGCTGGCCAAGTATTACCCGCAAGGGCCCGCACAGATCCCTGCTGCGGTCGGGCAAGCGCTACGGAGACTTCCCACGGACCATTCCGCATGAGCTGCCCGATGCACGGGTACGCCGGCGCGCCACAACCTATCCACAATCGCGAAATGTCTTCCGATGGTGGTAATTCTAATAAAGGAGATATCCTATGAACGGCAATCTATTTCGTCGTTACGCCGAAGCGGTGATCCGGAGGCGCACAGTCGCGATACTGGCGGTCCTAGCGCTCACTGTGTTCCTGGCGGCACAAATGGGCAGCCTCAAGATCGACATGAGCCCGGATATCTGGGCGCCTCAGGCCCACCCGTACGTCAAGACCACCAAGGAACTGGAGAAAGTATTCGGCGGTCGCAACATCGCCATTATCGGAATCGTCCCCAAGACCGGCGACATTTACGATGCCAAGGTCCTGGCGAAGGTCGATCGTATCCAGCGCGGCATCGAGCAAATGCCCGAGGCTATCCCGCGCAACGTACTCAGCCTGGCCGCGAACAAGATCAAGGACATCCGTGGCACCGCCGATGGCATGGAGGTTCGGCACATGCTCGATCCGCTGCCGCGCACGCCCGAGGAATTGCGGCGCCTCAAGGCAGCGGTGGCGGCCAATCCAATCTATATCAACGCCCTGGTGTCGCCGGACGGCAAGGCGGCGGCCGTGGTCGCCGACTTCAAGATGCAGGACAACGCCAGCTACGCCGCGCTGTATGAGCGCATCAACAGCATCGTCGAGCGCGAACATGACGCCAGCGTGGATATTTATCTCGCTGGATTGCCGGTGGGTTTTGCCTGGTTCGAGTTCTATATGCAACGCATGCCGTTGTACTTCGGCATGGCGCTGCTCATCATCTTGGCGGTTCAGTATTGGTCGTTCCGGAGCCTGCAGGGCATGCTGCTACCGCTGTTCACTGCGGTGTTGAGTGTCGTCTGGGCCCTCGGGTTCATGGGGCTGCTGGGCGTGCACATGGACGGCATGAATACCACGACACCGATCCTGATTATGGCGGTGGCCGCCGGCCATGCCATCCAGATCCTCAAACGCTATTACGAGGAGTACCACCGCATCCGCGCCGCCGATGCCGCCGGGGTAACCGAGGTGATGGCCAGCCGACAGGCGGTGGTAGAGTCGTTGGTCAAGGTCGGGCCGGTGATGCTCACCGCCGGTATCATCGCCACCATAACTTTCTATTCGCTCCTGGCAGCGGGTATGTCGGTGGTGCGGAACTTCGGGCTGTTTGCGGGCACCGGCATTCTGGCCGCCCTGATATTAGAGATGACCTTCATTCCAGCGGTACGCTCGCTGCTGCGTCCACCGGCCGCGTCCGCGCCAAGGGGCGCGGCCGGAACAGATGTGCTCGATCGGCTGCTGGCCGGACTCGGCAATCAGCTGGCGCGTGGTCGCGCGCCGTTGATCCTCGCCGCCGGCCTGGCGCTGGTGGGAGCAGCGATCCTCGGCCTTACGCGGCTGCAGGCAGACAACAGTCTCCTGCGCTACAACGTGCCGGACAGCCAGATTCGCCGCGATGACGCCATGCTCAATAAACAGTTTGGCGGCACTAACACCATCTTCTTCCTGGTGGAGGGCGTCGCGCAGGACAGCGTCAAGGACCCGAAGGTGCTGGCAGTGATCGACCGTTTACAGGACTTCCTCGCCCGTCAGGACAACGTCGGCAAGACCCAGTCCATCGTCGATCTCGTCAAGCGCATGCATCAGGCCATGCACGGCGACAATCCACGCTACAACGTGGTTCCCGACAGCCGTTCACTGGTGGCGCAATACCTGTTTTTGTATTCACTCTCTGGAGATCCGCAAGATTTCGACAACCTGGTGGATAGCGATTACCGCCAGGCGGTGGTCTGGGTGTACCTCAAGGATGACAGCACCGCCGCCGCCGAACAGCTGTACCGGAGGGCGCAGGCACTAATCGCGCGGGATCTGCCCCCTGGCGTGAGCATGAGTATCGGCGGCAGCCTGCCCCAGTCGATCGCGATCAACGATACGCTGATGCATGAGAAATATCGCAACATGGCGCAGATGGCAGTGGTCGTGTTCCTGCTCGCCAGTCTTGTGTTGCGCTCCGCGATCGGCGGCCTGTACGTGACCATGCCACTGGTCTTAATTATCCTTGCCAACTTCGGCCTCATGGGCTGGGTGGGGGCGCCACTCGATATGGGCACGGCCAGCATCGCGTCCATGGCCATCGGCCTCGGCGCAGATTACGAGATTTACCTGCTGTTCCGCCTGCGTGAGGAACTGGCGAGGCATGGCGATCTGGTTACGGCGACACGCGAATCCTTGCGCACCTCCGGCAAGGCGGTACTGTTCGTTGGCCTGTCGGTGGCGGGAGGTTATGCGGTTCTGCTCACCTCGGACTTTGCATTCTATTCGCGCCTTGCCGCCATGGTGATCGTCACCATGGGGATCAGCTTGCTGTCGGCGCTGGTTCTGCAACGTGCGCTGGTGCTGGTGTTCCGTCCGCGCTTTATCGTGAACGGGCACACCGACGCGGCCCCGTCCAAGGTCGCCCAAGACTCGGTTTAAGGCAGCGGCTCGCGTCATTGTATCGGTTTCAATTACACGAACAGGAGATCTTTTATGCGAATCAGCCCCACGGTCATCGCCGCCATCGCCTCGGTCGTTACCACCGGACACGCGCTCGGCGTCGCCTTCGCCTCCGCTGCCGATCTGACGGCAGAGGAAATCATGAAGCGCAACTTCTTTGTCACCAAAGTGGCGTCGCTGAGCGCCGAAGCCAGCATGTCGCTGCACAGCGATAACGGTGGCGTACGCAAGCGACAAATGACGGTGCTGTCGAAATTGCAGGATAACGGTGTCGACTCGCGCCTGGTGATACGTTTCGGGGCTCCGGCGGACATCCGCGGTACCACATTCATGCAGGTGGAGCGCTCGGCAGCGGACGACGACCTTTGGATCTATCTGCCCGCGCTCAAGAAGAGCCGGCGGCTGGTGGCAAACAACAAAAAGGACAGCTTCGTCGGATCGGACTTCGCCTACGGCGACATCCTGCCGCCGCGCGTGGAGTACTACCGCCACGAACTGGTGCGTTCCGAGGGCATCGACGGTCACGACTTCTACGTTATCAAATCGGTACCCAAGAACGAGGCGGTGCGGCATACGAGCGGTTACGCGAGCAAAACCACATGGATAGCCAAAGACAGTTACCTGGAGGGCAAGGTCGAGTATTACGACGAGGGTGGGCGACTGCTCAAGACCCAGACGATTACGGACCCGCAGCTTGTGGACAGGGAGCGCAACCGCTGGCTGGCAGGACGACGCGAGATGGTCAACCACCAGTCGGCGCACAGGACCGTCTTCACCCTCACGCACATCGAGGTGGGCAAGAACCTGCCGGAGAGTGCCTTCACCACCCGCGCGATCGAAAAAGAATAGACCGGATGATCCTCGCGTGTGCCGCAGTTCTGGCTACTCAGTTGGCTGCGGGCCCCGGCCCATTCGCGGCGACAGCGGCAGAAGCATCACCGGCCGCCGACACGACGCCGAGTGCGGAAAAATCGCCAGCCTACTCGCGCGCCATCTCCGTTCTGGGGGGCGACAGCCATAGCGTGGTGCTGCGTTCCGATTATTTCTCTTCCTCCACGCAACTGGACGACGAAAGCGACTTTATCGGTGCGACGCTGCAGGGCAAGGTTGCCTACAGCATGGGTGACCGCTTCAGGTTCAATTTCGAAGGGCGGGCGATCAATTCCGACCTGGGTCGCGGTGCCAGTACAGACACGGTGCTGCTCGAGGGGTACGTTTCGGTGCACCTCGACGCGGCGGACGTACGTCTGGGCAGGCAGATCGTCCCATGGGGGCGTGCCGACGGACTGAACCCAACGGACAACCTGACGCCGCGGGATTACACCGTGATGCTGCCGTTCGAGGAAGATCAGCGACTAGGTACGACGGCCCTCAAGGTCGACGGCTACCTGAGCGACGAGTACACCCTGACGGCGTTTACCACGCCGTATTTCACGCCGACGGTGATACCGCTGCCGAAGGACAGTAATATCTACGTCGACACGCGCCCGGCACGCACCCTGGCAGATTCGGTGGCGGCGCTGAAACTCAATCGAAGTGGCGGCAGTCTTGATTGGTCGATCAGCTATTACCACGGCTATAGCCTGTTGCCGAGCGTGCGATCGATGGGTTACAGCGGCGGCGTGCCGGTGATCGAGCTGCGCTACGATCCCATCAATGTGCTTGGCGCCGACTTTGCCCGCAATTTCGGACGCTATGCGGTGCGTGGCGAGGTCACCCATACGTGGACTCAGGATAGCGCCGGCACCGATCCTTTGGTCACCAATCCATTTACCTATTATATTCTTGGAGTGGACCGGACGTTCGGCGAGAACCTCAACGTCAACCTGCAGCTGCTCGGCATCAACGTGCTGCGCTACAGTGACCCATACGCCATCAGTGACCCCGCGTTGCGCGCGTTCGCCATCGAGAATGCCATCATTCATCGCCAGCAGGACCCGTCCACCTACGGCATGACTGCGCGCATTAGCAATAAGTGGCTGAACGACGCACTCGAGGCGGAACTGCTCGTGATACATTATTTTGAGCGCCCCAACAGCTATGTTCGCCCCCTCATCGCGTACGCTTTCAACGACCACGTCAAAGGCTCGGTGGGCGCAATGGTATACCGCGGCCGCGAGGATACGTTCTTCGGCGCCCTGCGCAAGAATCAAGGCGCGTTCGCCGAGGTCCGATACAGCTTCTAGAAAAAAGCACAGAATCGCCGCGATGTGCCAAATCGACGTCAAGCCCGCGGGCGGCAGGAAACCCGTTATGCTCAGCTGCTGTCGTGTACCCCGCTCAGGCTCTGCGCAATCGGGCAGGCGGCGTCGCGGCCGGCTGCGCAGGCGCGGATCAGGCGCGCGAGCATGCCGCGCATGGCTTTCAGGTCAGTCAGACGTGCCTCGATGTCAGCAAGACGACGTTCGGCGATCTTGCGCGTGGCGTCGCAGGACTGGTTGCCGAGCGATAGCAGTTCGCG
>DATEYP010000319.1:0-4608 GCA_035256085.1 Acidiferrobacterales bacterium | reverse complement strand
TGCCGGAAACGATCCACAACAGAACCGCGTGGCGCTGGTGGCCGCGCTGGTCATGCTGTACATGGGCTCGCTGCGCTCCGGCGCGGCGCGACTCGCCGTATGAAAAAAGCCAAAGCCAGCCGTCCCCTGCGCGTCATGATGCTGGTGCACGTGACCCTGGTACCGCCGGACGACCTGCAGGCGGCGGACGACCCGCGCATGGAGCAGTACCGCACCGAGTACGACGTGAAGCAGGCGCTGCTCACGCTCGGCCACGAGGTACGCGTGGTCGGCGTGTACGACGACCTGGCGCCGGTGCGCAAAACCATCGAGGAATGGAAACCGCACATTGCCTTCAACCTGGCCGAAGACTTCGCCGGCGTCAGCGCCTTCGACTACTACATGGTGAGCTACCTGGCCATGATGAAAATCCCGTACACCGGCTGTAATCCGCGCGGCCTGCTGCTGGCGCGCGACAAGGCGCTGTCCAAGAAACTGCTCGCCTACCACCGCATCGCCGTACCCGAATTCACGGTATTCCCGTATGGACGCGCGGTGCGGCCGGAGCGCGGCATGCACTACCCGGTGATTGTGAAGTCGCTCACCGAGGAAGGCTCGGTCGGCATCGCCCAGGCCTCGTACGTGGAGAATGTCGAACAGCTGCGCGAACGCGTAACCCTGATCCACGAAAAATTCCAGGGCGATGCCATCGCCGAGCAATACATCGACGGGCGTGAACTGTACGTGACGGTGCTCGGCAATACCCGGCTCGCGGTACTGCCGATCCGCGAGCTCGCCTTCCGGCAGGCCGCCGAAGGCGCACCGCGCATGGCCACCTATAAGGTGAAGTGGGATCCGAAGTACCGCGAGCGCTGGGGCATCGACTACCAGTTCGCCACCGACCTGCCGGACGGCGTGGCGGAGCGCGTGGTGAAACTGTGCAAGCGCATTTACCGCATTCTCGAGCTCAGCGGCTATGCGCGCATCGATCTGCGCCTCACACCGCCGGGCGAGCTGTACGTGCTCGAGGCCAACCCCAATCCCGGCATCGCGCGCGACGAGGATTCGACGCTGTCGGCGAAAAAGGCCGGGATCGATTACCCGGAATTCATTCAGCTTATTCTCCAGCATGGCTTACGCGCGCACGCGCGTGCCGCGGAATAAGGAGGGGCGGGTTTGAAACCCGCCCCTACGCAAATTCTATTTGGAACCGGGATCAACCACGCGTCCGACAAGGAGCACCGATGCAAAACGAGGAACTGCCACGCGACCGCCACGCCACCCTGCGTGTGGTGCCCATGCCGGCCGACACCAACGCCGCCGGCAACATCTTCGGCGGCTGGCTCATGTCGCAGGTCGACATCGCCGGCTCGATCGTCGCCATCCGCCGCGCCCATGGCCCGGTGACCACGGTGGCGGTCACCTCCTTCCGCTTTCACAAACCGGTGTATGTGGGCGACGTGGTGAGCCTGTATGCCGAAGTGACGCGCGTCGGCACAACGTCCATCACCGTGGACGTCGTGGTGTATGCCGAACGTGGATTACGCCAAAGCAGCATCGTCGGCGCAGTCGAAAAGGTCGCGGAATCAACGCTTGCCTACGTGGCCATCGACGCCGCCTACCGCAAGCGCCCGGTGCCGCCGGAGGCGCGCTGACGCCGTAGACGATTACCGATCCTAAAGAATGGCGTGTAGCCGCAGATGAACGCAGATTAGCGCAAATGAATCATGTTATTGACGCACCGAGGTCAATCACCCTTTTGACGAGCTGGTGAATACAGGCAGCGCATTGAATATCCGCGCTGATCTGCGTTCATCTGCGGCTGACTGCTTTTTCTACTTACCACACGCGCCCAGGCGCTGCCCTTGCATGGTGTATTTGTAGCCGACCGCCGGACCCGAGTTGTTGTCAGAAACAAGTTTGGCGTCCATCACCCCGTCGTAACGATCGCCTTTATAGGTGATCCTTCCCTGCCCCTCGATCGTCCTCTGCTGCGCGCGGCAACGCATGGTCCAGGTCACGGTGTTGCCGTTCACCTTCTGGTCGCTGACCTTGCACTCCTGGCCCTGCAGGGAGTTGTCCGGGACATAGTTGTTCTTGTCGAGGCACATGGTTTTTCTGGCCGTGATCGGCGGCCTCGGGAACGGCATGCCCAGCACCTCCATCTGGTAGCTCACCGCCCACTCGCCCTCTTTGAAGTCCGGTCCCGCCGCCAACACCGTTCCGGTGCTGCCGGCGAATAAGATGATCAGGTATTTCATGGTGCGAATCGACATGGTTCTTGCCTTTGTGTTTTCCAGTTAACGTTTGGCCTGATCAGTTCACCAGGATATGGAAAACTATCCTATGTGACCGTCGTGTTTGCAAGCCTGCGCGCCCTTGCATCCCATCAGGTACTCCCCCATTTATAATCAACCAAGGCTTAAGGGAATATTCTTTAAATGCGGGCAACCACGGACATACGTGCAGCGGCCGTCGCCGGACTATTTTATCCCGCTGATGCCGTGGTGCTGGCACGCGATGTCCAGACGCTGCTCGCCGCCGCAGCGCAACCGAAATCACCAGCCGGTACACCCAAGGCGCTGATCGTCCCGCACGCCGGGTACGTCTACTCCGGCCCGGTGGCCGCCAGCGCCTACGTACGGCTGCGGCCGCTGCGCGACATTATCCAGCGTGTCGTGCTGCTCGGACCCGTGCATCGCGTCGCGGTGCGCGGGCTGGCCCTGCCCGGCGTCCAGGCCTTCGAGACACCTCTTGGCCAAGTCCCGATAGACCGCGAGGCGGTCAATAGTCTGCATATTCGCCCGATGCGCCAGGTAACGACCAGCGCGGCCGCGCACGTGCCCGAACATTCGCTCGAAGTGCAACTACCATTCCTGCAGCAGGTGCTCGGTGATTTTCAGATCGTCCCGCTGGCCGTCGGCGATACCACGCCCGAAGCAGTGGCCGAGGTCATCGAGGCCTTGTGGGGCGGGCCGGAAACGCTGATCGTGGTGAGCTCCGACCTGTCCCATTATCTTCCATACCAGGCAGCGCAGCACGTCGACAACCAGACCTGCGCGGCGATTGCCCGGTTCCAGATACTCGACAGCCACGAACAGGCCTGCGGCGCGACGCCGGTGAACGGCCTGCTGATCGCGGCGCGCCATCATCATCTGCGACCGCAACTGCTCGACCTGCGCAATTCCGGCGACACCGCCGGTGACCGCGAACGCGTGGTGGGTTACGCGGCCTTTGCCTTCACCGCGGAGTCTAGACATGCGCATTGATCAGGGACAGACCCTGCTCGCGCTCGCACGCGCTGCCATCGCTGGACAGCTGGGCATTCCGGCTCCGTCCTTCGACGCGGCACAATGGCTTGATGAACCCGGCGCCACCTTTGTCACCTTGACCTGCGCCGGTGCGCTGCGCGGCTGCATCGGCAGCCTGGTAGCAGAACGCCCGCTGCGCGCGGACGTGGAAAACAATGCGCTCGCCGCGGCCTTCAGCGATCCGCGCTTTGCGCCGTTGTCGGCGCGCGAGTATCGCGAGATAGAAGTCGAGGTATCGCTGCTTTCTCCCATGCAGCCAGTCATGGTGGAAAGCGAAACCCAGGCCCTGACACTGCTGCGCCCCGGGGTCGATGGCGTGTTGCTGGAATACGGCCGGCGGCGCGGCACCTTTCTGCCGCAGGTGTGGGAGCAGCTGCCGGAACCACGCGCGTTCCTTGCGCATCTAAAGCAGAAGGCCGGGCTGCCGGCCGATTTCTGGTCGGATGAGGTCCGGCTGTCCCGCTACACCGTCAGCAAATGGCGCGAATCTGAAATACAGAATGAACATTCTTGAACATCTGCCGCAAAGGCGCGAAGGCGCAAAGAAGTTAAATGACCCACCGGCAAAGCCGGGGGCTTATTTAGTGAGCGCCTCGGCAACTGCTCCCGGCGTTGCCCTACCTCCTCCATCCATGGAGTCGTGCATCCATGCAGTCGTCAAAGGCGCGAGTAACACCGTGAGCCGCCTGAAGGCGGCACACATCACTCCTTCCCCCTTTCAGGGGGAAGGTGGGGATGGGGGTGCGTTCTCACCGTTGGCAACACGGGTAGACGCAGCCCCCCCTCCCTCGCCCTCCCCCTTCCAGGGGGAGGGAAATATCGGGTGAGCGTCGTATGGAGCCTGCCCCCGCGAAAGCGGGGGTCAAACCTCTGTGAGTCCCACGGCGGAGCCGGGGGTTTACCTCACTGAATTAATCTCATTAGCCGCAGATGAACGCAGATGGCTTCGGATCAAACCGCATTTACGCGGTGTACATCTGTGGCTGAACTAAAAATAAAAAACCCCGCGTGTCACTCCGCGGGGTTTCGGTACTCCGTTACAGATAAATCAGGCGGTGACCACGCTCACAAGCTGGCGGCTGCGCGGGCCCTTGATCTCGAACTTGATCTGACCGTCCGCCGTGGCGAACAGGGTGTGGTCGCGGCCGATGCCGACGTTCACGCCGGGATGAAACTCGGTGCCGCGCTGACGCACGATGATGTTGCCGGCGCGTACCTGCTCACCGCCGAAGCGCTTGACGCCCAGTCGCTTGGATTCGGAGTCGCGGCCGTTGCGGGAACTGCCGCCTGCTTTTTTGTGTGCCATGGGTGTTGCCTC
>DATEYP010000318.1:0-5686 GCA_035256085.1 Acidiferrobacterales bacterium | reverse complement strand
TCACCGCTACGACAACACCCACGATCTCGTGGTGCTGGCCGTCGGCATGCAGCCGTCGGTGGACGCCGCGCACATCATGCCGGGCGTGGCCGCGGACGCCAGCGGCTTCATTGACATCCACGCCACCGCCGAGGCGGTGTTCGGCGCCGGCTGCGCGTCCAACGCGCTCGACGTCAACCGCTCGGTGCAGAACGCCACGGCCGCGGCGCTGCGGGCGATTCAGGTGGTTAACCGCGTATCGCGGGCGGAGGTTTGAATGACAACTCTGCAAAACAAGAAGTTTGGCTTCAGACGAGGCGCGGCGCAGCCGAGCAGCGCAGCGTACACGCCAGTACGTGAGCAGCGCAGGCCAGCCGCAACGAAGTATCAAGACGAAATTCGCAGTTTTGGAGAGTTGTCATGGCTGATATGAAAGTTGGCGCATATATCTGTAAAGGCTGCGGCATCGGCGAGCGCCTCAACACCGCGCAGCTCGCCACGATCGCGCAGAAGGAAGGCAAGGCCCAGGTGGTGCGCGAGCACGAATTCCTGTGCAACAGCCAGGGTGTGGAAATGATCCGCAACGATATCGCCAACGAGGGCGTGAACCGCGCGGTGCAGGGCGGCACGGCGGCCTCGCTGCGTGCGATCCAGGTGATCAACCGCGTTTCGAGAGCGGAAGCTTAATTGATCTTTTAGGAAGACGAACGAGCACAGCGAGTAGGGCTACCCATCATTTAGCAAGACGAACGAAGTAGGGCTACATATATGGCAGACCAAAAAATCGGCGCGTACATCTGCAAGGGCTGCGGGATCGGCGAACGCCTGAACACCGCCCAGCTGGTGAACATCGCCACCAAAGAAGGCAAGGCCGGCATCGCGCGCGAGCACGAGTTCCTGTGCAACGCCAGCGGCGTCGACATGATCAAGCAGGATATCGAGAAGGAAGGCGTGAACCACGTGGTCATCGCCGCCTGCTCGCGCCGCGCCAAGGCCGAGACCTTCAATTTCGGCAACATCGCGCTGACCCGCGCTAACCTGCGCGAAGGCGTCATCTGGATCACCCCGGCCGGCGACGAGCACAAGGAAGTCGTGCAGGAGATGGCGGCGGACTACATCCGCATGGGCTGCGCCGAAGTAAAGAAGATGGAAGCGCCGCAAACCAACCCGAATCACGGCAACAACAAGCGTATCCTGGTGGTCGGCGGCGGTATCTCCGGCATGACCGCGGCGATCGAAGCGGCCAAGACCGGCTACGACGTGCTGCTGGTGGAGAAGACCGGCAACCTCGGCGGCATGGCGGCGAAGCTCGCCAAGCGCGTGCCGTTCCGCGAGCCGTTCAGCGATCCGGTGGACACCGGCATCGCCGGCCTGATCAAGCAGATCGAGGCCGACAAGCATATAAAGGTCATCCTGAATTCGACCATCAGCAAGACCAGCGGCTCACCCGGCCAGTTCAGCGTGGACATCTCGACCGAGTCCGGCTCGACTGCCACCGAGAACGTCGGCGGCATCATCATGGCCTCGGGCTTCACGCCGTACGACGCCAACAAGCTGCCGCACCTGGGCTTCGGCAAGAGCAAGGACGTGGTCGATCAGGTCGGGCTGGAAATGCTGGCCAAGGCCGCGAACGGTGCTGCGATCAAGCGCCCGTCCGACGGCAAAGAGATCAAGAGCGTGGTGTTCATCCAGTGCGCCGGCCAGCGTTCCGACAAGGAAGGCGAACTGCCGTACTGCTCCGGGCACTGCTGCAACACCTCGATCAAGCAGGCCATGTACTTCAAGGACCAGAACCCGGATATCGACACGGTGGTGATGTACACCGACCTGCGTACCCCGGGCAACGGCGAGGATTTCTATCGCAGCGCCCAGAAGAAGGGCGTGATTTTCACCAAGGGCGTGGTCAGCGAAGTGGTGGCGGGCAGTGAGCTGCAGGTCAAGTTCAATGACAAAATCCTGAACGAAGACGCCATCGCCAAGGCCGACCTCGTGGTGCTCGCCACCGGCATGGTGGCGAACTCCGGCGTGGACATCGACGCGGTGAAGCAGGACGAGCCGGGCCAGTGGGCGGAGAACAAGGTGTCGGTGCTCAACATGACCTACCGCCAGGGCAAGGATCTGCCGCTGCTCAAGAACGGCTTCAACGACTCGCACTTCATCTGCTTCCCGTACGAGACGCGCCGTACCGGCATCTACACCTCCGGCCCGGTGCGCCGGCCGATGGACATGGCGCAGGCGATCGAAGACGCGACCGGCGCCACGCTCAAGGCGATCCAGGCGGTGGAAAACGCCATGCTCGGCCGCGCCGCGCACCCGCGCTCCGGCGACCTGAGCTTCCCGAGCTTCCGCCGCGAAGGCTGCACCCAGTGCAAACGCTGCACGGTGGAGTGCCCGTTCGGCGCCATCGACGAAGACGAGCAGCGTTACCCGGTGTTCAACGAGAGCCGTTGCCGCCGTTGCGGCACCTGCATGGGTGCCTGCCCGGTGCGTGTGATCTCGTTCGAGAACTACTCGGTCGACAGCGTCGGTTACCAGGTCAAGGCGGTGGACATCCCCGACCAGTTCTCGGAGAAGCCGCGCATTCTGGTGCTGGCCTGCGAGAACGACGCCTACCCGGCGCTCGACATGGCGGCCATGAACAAGATCCAGTACTCGGCGTATGCACGTGTCATTCCGGTGCGCTGCCTGGGTTCGGTCAACACCATCTGGATCAACGACGCGTTGAGCAGCGGTTACGACGGCGTGATCTTGATGGGCTGCCAGAAGGGCGAGAACTACCAGTGCCACTTCGTGAAGGGTTCGGAGCTCGCGCATGTACGCATGAGCAAGATCGACGATACCCTGAAAGGCATGTCGCTCGAAGTCGAACGCGTGCAGACCTACGAGGTCGCGATCACCGACATTCAGCGCGCCCCGGCGCTCATCAACCAGATGGCTGAAACGATCCAGAAGATCGGCCTCAGCCCGCTCAAGTTCTAGGAGTCAGCGCATGAGCACAGCGAATCAGGCAATGGTGCAGAAGTACCACAACGACTTCCTCAAGGAAGTCGAGGCCAACGTGGAAGAGGGCAAGTGGGTCAAGATGTGCATGCAGTGCGGCGTGTGCTCCGGCTCTTGCCCGCTCGGCGCGGCCTGGGAGCATCCGCCCCAGGAAATCTTCATGATGATCCGCGCCGGCAAGCGCGACGACGTGTTGAAGAGCGAATCCATGTGGATGTGCACCAGCTGCTACAACTGCGTGGTGCGCTGCCCGCGCGAGCTGCCGATCACGCACATCATGCACGGTCTGGCGAACTACGCGCATCGCCTCGGCATCGCCCCCAAGCAGAATCCGACGCGCCGTTTCGCGGTCATGTTCTGGAAGAACATCTCCACGACTGGCCGGGTGAACGAGTTGAAGCTGTCGGTCGGCCTGTACTTCATGGACGGCATCGTGTCCGGTATCAAGAAGGGCCTGGAGATGTTGCCGGTGGGCTTGGGGCTGCTGAAGACCGGTCGCCTCAACCCGATGGGCCTGTTCAGCGCGCACGGCATCAAGGGCAAGAGCGACCTGCAGAAGATGCTCAAGCGGGCGCGCGAGATCGAAGACAAGCGCAAGCAGCTGGGGTAAACCCAGTGCGCGCACAAGCGCGCTTCGGCTCGCCTCCCTCTCCCTAGTGAATGGGGCTTCATTCACTAGGGAATGAGGGTGAGGGCCAGAGCTTCGAGCAGTGTCCGCTCATTTTAATAGGCACTCTGTAAGGATATTGATCATGGCAAAGAAAGAATATTCGTTTTACCCGGGCTGCTCCTCGGAGCGCAAGGCGTCGGCCGCCAACTACATGGTTTCGGTCGAGTCCATGTGCAAGACGCTCGACATCAAGCTCAACGAGATTCCGGACTGGAACTGCTGCGGCGCGTCCATCGGCTACGCCGAAGGCGGCGAACTGCCGCGCCACATCATGAACGCGCGCAACATCGCGCTGTCCGAACAGCACAACCCGAAACAGGACATCGTCGCGACCTGCGCGGCCTGCTGGCTCGGTACCAAGGAGACCCAGGAACGCATCAGCCACTCCGGCCAGCTGCTGGCGGACGTGAACGACATCCTCAAGGACGCCGGCCTCAGCTACGAAGGCAAGCAGCCGGTGCGCCACATGGTCGAGGTGCTGATCGAGGACCTCGGCTACGACGCGCTCAAGAAGCCGGTGAAGAAACCGCTCGAAGGCATCAAGATCGCCGGCTACGTCGGCTGCCAGACCAACCGCCCGTTCGGCGTGGACGGCGAGTCGTTCGAGAACCCGAAGTATCTCGACAAGCTGGTCGAGACCGTTGGCGGCGAAGCCGTCGAGAAGTACGACCAGAAAGTCACCTGCTGCGGCGGCGCGCTCGCCTTTTCCGAGCCGGAGAAGAGCCAGGCGCAGATCAAGAAAATCATCGAGAGCGCCTACGACTTCGGCGCCGAGATGATTGTCACCCCGTGCCCGGTGTGCCAGATGAACGTCGAGGTCTACCAGGGCCAGATCAACAAGAAATACGGCACCAAGTTCAAGATCCCGGTGGTGTACTACTCGCAGCTCATGGCCGTGGCCTACGGCGCCAATTCCAAGGAAGCGGGTCTGGATGGCAACATCGTGCGGGCCACCAAACTGGAGGAGATCGCCGCCAAGAAGTAAATCGACGGGATTGATCGATAAAAAAGGCCCGCAATCGTGGGCCTTTTTTATCGAAGCGAAGCGCGCCAGCCCTTCCGCTTGCGCAACCCCGTCTGTACGCTTGATACTGTCAGCCGCGGGCCCCGTCATGATCGGGGTTCGAGCGCACGCCCTGTTCGCGCGGGGCCACGAAACGTCGAGGAGGAAATCTTGATCAAAAGAACAAAGTATCTGGTGGACCGCACGTTCCAGCAACGGTTGGCGATGGACCTGATGGTTATCGTGCTGCTGGTGCCGGTTGTATTGTGGGCGAACTTCTACATCATCGGGATGTATGCCTTGTCCCAGAATCCGAACATCGGCGAGCTGCCGCGCGGCTGGGGGATGGTTGGCCTGCTGTTGCAGCAGCAATGGTGGTTGATCCTCTTGTTTGTTGGCGTCAGTTTTGGGTTGGCTTTCGGGTCCATCCTCTATTACACCCACCGCATCGCCGGTCCGGTCTACCGTTTCCGTCAGTTGTTCGACGAGCTTGCCGCAGGCAAAGTCGGTGCCCAGGTGAAATTGCGCAAGGGCGACAGTTTTGAAAACCTGGCGGAAAGCGTCTCGCGCGCAAGCGCCACGCTCGCCGGCTCGATCGTCGAACTCAAGACCGCCGCCGCGGCATTGTCGCGCAAGGCCGACTCGCTGGGCGATCGCGAACTGGGAGAGCAGGTGGCCGCATTCAACCTGGTGCTGGAGCGCTACAGCGTCGTGCCGGAGCCGACGCCGACGCAGCCGGCATCGTGAGCGGCGCCGCCAGGGTCGGGCGGCACGGCTTATCAATAAAAAAGCCCGCTTGCGCGGGCTTTTTTATCAGGTCCGGCGATGACCGCCGGCCTTGATCACTTGATGTTGAGGATCTTCATTTCCTTTGCGAGTGCGTCCTCGGACTCGAATGCACTTACTCAGCAGGTTGTTGTAAAACGCCGTTCGTCCTGATCCCTTCGGCTCTGCTCAGGATAAACTGCGCGCAGCGAAGTCGAAGGGTAATTGCGATAACCGCCGGGCAGTGTTTCGACTTCGCGGCAAACCCC
>DATEYP010000317.1:0-4151 GCA_035256085.1 Acidiferrobacterales bacterium | reverse complement strand
ATCCACGTCCAGCGGAATGCGCAGCAACACCGAAACGACGAGCGCCGCGGCAATCGCGGCCAGCAGTGCGCCGTAGGCCAGCACGCGCGGGCGCAGGATGCGGCTCGGCTTGCCTTCCAGCGCATTCTCAGTGGTATAGCGGATCAGGCCGCGCGGATACTGCATTTTGTCCATCACCGAGTCACACACGTCCACGCACGCCGCACAGGCAATGCACTGGTATTGCAGACCGTTGCGGATGTCGATGCCGGTCGGGCAGACCTGCACGCACAGCGTGCAGTCGATGCAGTGTCCGAGGTTCTGCGCTTTCGGGTCGACGATGCGGCCGCGCGCGCCGCGCGGTTCGCCGCGCTGCTTATCGTAGGAAATAATGAGTGTGTTGGGGTCGAACATCGCGCCCTGAAAGCGCGCGTACGGGCACATGTAGATGCAGACCTGCTCGCGCAGAAAGCCGGCGTTGCCGAAGGTGGCAAAGCCGTAGAAGAACACCCAGAAGGTCTCCCATGGTCCGAGGGTGAAGTTATAGGCCGCAACCGTCAGTTCGCGAATCGGCGTAAAGAATCCGACGAAGGTAAAACCGGTCCACAGCGAGAACAGGATCCAGGCGGCGTATTTCCCGGCACGCTTCACCAGCTTCTCGTGATTCCACGGCATTGTCGCGAGCTTTATCTGCTTCATGCGGTCGCCATCGATCTTGCGCTCGATCCACAGGAATACCTCGGTCCACACGGTCTGTGGACAGGCGAAACCGCACCACACGCGACCGAGTATGGCGGTGAAAAAAAACAACAGTAACGCCGAGAGAATCAGAATGACCGCAAGGTAAAACAGGTCCTGCGGCCAGAAGGTCCAGGCGAACAGGTTGAACTTGCGCCCCGGCAGGTCGATGAGGAAGGCCTGGCGCCCTGTCCCCCAGTTGAGCCACGGCAGACCGTAGAAAATTCCGAGGGTCAGGCTCGCCAGCAGGACACGCAGATTGGCAAACAGCCCATGCACTTCGCGCGGGTAAACCTTCTTGTGCCGCGCGTAGAGCGCTTCCAGGGCGGCATCCGCTTCGGCGAGCATGGGCACACGTTGCCCGCCAGTCGGGCGCGTGCGTCCAGGGGTGGCGCCCTGTTCCGTTTCCCGGTCAACACGAGTGCGTTTGGCGGCGATCTCCGCCTGCGCCTCGACCAGAGAAGGGACGTAGATGTTTTCTTTTTTCTCTTCGCCCTTCTCCGGTCTGTCCGCCGGATTTCCATCCTGGGTCACTTCGCGGCCTTCATTTCCTTGTTTGAGAGACTGTAGATGTACGCCGTCAGCAGGTGCACCTTGGCTTCGCCAAGGAATTCACCGTGCGCTGGCATGCGGCCATTGCGGCCTTCGCTGATGGACTTCATGATCGCTGCCTGGCTGCCGCCGTACAGCCAGACATTATCGGTGAAATCCGGCGCACCCATCGCCGGGTTGCCCTGGCCATTCGCACCGTGACAGGCAACACACAACTGCTGGTACTTTTCCTTTCCGCTGGCGGCGGCATTCGCGTTCACCTTGCGTCCGGAAAAACTCATGACGTATTCACTGACGTTGTGCACGCCTTCGGCACCGAGCACCGCGCCCCACGGCGGCATGGCGCCAGTGCGGCCTTCCGCAATGCTGGCCTTGATGGCTTGAGGCTGACCGCCATACAACCAGTCTTTGTCGCGCAGATTCGGGAAACCCGGGCCGCCGCCGGCATCCGAGCCGTGACAGGCCGTGCAATAGGTCATATACAGCCGCTGGCCGATCTTCAGCGCCTCGGGATTGGTGGCCACAAGCTTGATGTCCTGTGTGCGGTACTTCTCGTACAGCGGCCCGTACTTCTGTTCGGCAACCTTCATTTCCTGTTCGTACTGGCCAACCTCGCTCCACTTGAACGCGCCGGCAAACACGCCCGATCCTGGATAGATCAGCAGATAGACGATGCCGAACACCAGGGTGATGTAGAACATGTACAGCCACCATACCGGCAGCGGGTTGTTGAGCTCTTCGAGGTCACCGTCCCACACATGTCCATGCGACTCGGCCTTGGCGCCGGGTTTGCGGCCGCGCGACATCCAGATGACCAGCGCGAAGCATGCAGCGATGCTCAATACCACAAGAATAAAGATGTACCACTCCCAGAACTTGCTTGTGAAATCAGCCATGGTTTTTCTCCCCGCGATGGGTGGGCAGGTTCAGGTCGTGGTCGTCCTCGAGCGGCTGGCGCGCGGCGGCGTCGAAATCGCCCTTGCGCCGACTGCTCCAGGCCCACGCCCAGATGCCGATGAACAGAACGAGCAGCAGCACCGTCCAGATCGAATGAAACAGAACGATGTCCATGGGTCACCTCGTGGTCTTGAGGGCGGTGCCGAGCACCTGCAGGTAAGCGATCATCGCATCCATCTCGGTCTTGCCCTTAATATCTTCGGGTGCGGTCTTGATGTCCTCGTCCGAGTACGGATGGCCGAGGATACGCAGCACCGACATCTTTTTCTGGATCAGGACCGTGCTCAGCTCGTTCTTCGCCAGCCACGGGTAACCCGGCATCACCGACTCTGGCACGACATCGCGCGGGTTCATCAAGTGCACGCGGTGCCAGTCGTCCGAGTAGCGCCCGCCGACGCGATGCAGATCCGGGCCGGTGCGCTTCGAACCCCACTGGAACGGCCGGTCGTACACGAACTCGCCGGCCACCGAATAATGTCCGTAGCGTTCGGTCTCGGCGCGGAACGGACGGATCATCTGCGAATGGCAGAGGTAACAGCCTTCGCGGACATACACATCGCGGCCTTCCAGTTGCAGCGCCGTGTAGGGCTTGAGGCCCGCCACCGGCTGGGTCGTGGACTTCTGGAAGAACAGCGGCACGATTTCAACCAGCGCGCCGACCGAAATCACCAGCAAGATCAGGACCAGCAGCAGGCCCAGGTTTTTTTCAACTTTGTCGTGAGCAGTTCCAGCCATGATTTTTTCCCCTTTTCTCTTCAGGCCTTGGCCGGGATGGCGTGCACCACCGGTTGCGCACCGGCGATGGTCTTCCACAGGTTGTATGCCATCAGCAGCATGCCGCCCAGGAAAAATACGCCGCCCAGGAGACGCACGATGTAGAACGGATGCATGGCGGCCACCGACTCGACGAAGCTGTAGGTGAGCGTGCCGTCGGTATTCACGGCGCGCCACATGAGGCCCTGAAGAATGCCGGAGATCCACATGGAAGCGATGTACAGCACGATGCCGATGGTGGCGATCCAGAAGTGCAGCTCGACCCAGCGCAGCTTGTATATCTCGCGCCCGAACAGGCGCGGGATCAGGAAGTACATCGCGCCAATGGTGATCATCGCCACCCAGCCGAGCGCGCCGGAGTGCACGTGGCCGATGGTCCAGTCGGTGTAGTGCGACAGCGCGTTCACGGTCTTGATGGACATCATCGGACCTTCGAACGTGGACATGCCGTAGAACGACAGCGATACGATCAGGAACTTCAGGATCGGATCGGTGCGCAGCTTATGCCAGGCGCCGGACAGGGTCATGATGCCGTTGATCATGCCGCCCCAGCTCGGCGCCAGCAGGATGAGCGACATCACCATGCCGATCGACTGGGTCCAGTCGGGCAGTGCGGTGTAGTGCAGGTGATGCGGACCGGCCCACACGTAGGTAAAGATCAGCGCCCAAAAGTGCACCACCGAAAGACGGTAGGAATACACCGGCCGCCCGGCCTGCTTGGGCACAAAGTAATACATCATGCCGAGGAAGCCGGCCGTCAGGAAAAATCCGACCGCGTTGTGGCCGTACCACCACTGCACCATGGCGTCCTGCACCCCGGCGTACACCGAATACGACTTGGTGAGGCTCACTGGCAATGCCATGGCATTGCCGATGTGCAGCACCGCGACGGTGATAATGAACGCCGCGAAAAACCAGTTGGCCACGTAGATGTGCGGGGTCTTGCGCCTGGCGAGGGTGCCGAAAAATACGATGGCATACGACACCCATACCACGGCGATGAGGATATCGATCGGCCACTCGAGTTCGGCGTATTCCTTGCTCTGGGTGATGCCGAGCGGCAGGCTGATAGCGGCGAGCACGATGACCAGTTGCCAGCCCCAGAAGGTGAAGGCCGCGAGCCCGTCGCTGAACAGGCGCGTTGCACAGGT
>DATEYP010000316.1:0-25265 GCA_035256085.1 Acidiferrobacterales bacterium | reverse complement strand
TGGAAGAAAAGGCCGCCCGCAAAGAGAAGGGTCGATGAACGACTGCATCTTCTGTAAAATTACCGGCGGCGCGATTCCATCCGACCTGGTATACGAGGACGAACAGGTGGTGGTGTTCAAGGATATTTATCCGAAGGCGCCGGTGCATCTGCTGATGGTGCCCCGTCAGCACGTGGAAAGCCTGAATGACCTGACGCCCGCGCACGATGGATTGATGGCGCACATGCTGCGCACCCTGCCGGAGGTGGCGCGCCATGCCGGGCTGACGGACGGTTACCGCACTATTATCAACACCGGGCGCGGTGGGGGGCAGGAAGTCCCTCATTTGCACATGCATATTCTGGGCGGCGGACATCTGCCCGGGTTCTAAATTAGTGAAGGCAAGCCTGCGACCGCCATGGATGGCGGAAGTGCGGAAAATGCAGGAGCATTTTTCCGCCACAAAAATAGCCATTATTATTAACGGAGCGTAAACATGGGTTCTTTCAGCATTTGGCATTGGTTGGTGGTCCTGGCCATCGTGGTCATAATCTTCGGCACCAAGAAGCTGCGCAACATTGGCAGCGATCTCGGTGGCGCCATCAAGAATTTCAAGGACTCCATGCAAAGCGGGGACGAGGAAAAGAAGGATGAGGACGCCAAGCCGGCAGCGCCGAAGAAGCTCGGGCCGCATGTTGTGGAAGGCGAGGTTACGGCCAGGAAGACCGCCAGAAAAACAGCCAAGAAGAAGGCCTGACATCAGCCGTAAACGCGGGCGACCACCGTGTTCGATATCGCTTTTTCCGAACTGGTCGTCATCGGTCTGATCGCCCTGGTTGTGCTCGGCCCGAAGCGCCTGCCGGAGATGGCGCGCGCCGCCGGCCGCTGGATGGCGCACATTCGCCGCTTTGTCGAGGATGTGAAGCGCGACGTGGGCAGCGAACTGCGCCGCGAAGAGCTTGCCGAGCTGCGCCAGGTGCATCAGCAGCTCACCGAGACCCGGCAGATTTTCGAGAACACCGCCAGCAGCGCTATTTCGGGCATTGCCGATAGCCGCCCATCCGAAACGGCACCGGGCTATCTGGTAAAGGCCTTGCCGGAGCCTGATGTTACCGCCCCAACGCCGAAAAAGCGTACTCCGAAGTCCGCGCGCAAGAAGCCCGCCAGGCCCAAGACCAAAAAGAATCCGGCACGCAATACCCATGTCCGAGCCAGCCGAAACTCCAAATCCTGAAGGCGGGTTCGTCTCGCACCTCATCGAGCTGCGCAACCGGCTGGTGATCGCTTTTGGCACGGTCGGTGCCGTCTTTATCGTGCTCATGATCGTACCGGGCCCGAACCAGGTGTATGCGTTGATCGCGCAACCGCTCATGAATGTGTTGCCGGCGGGCATGAGCATGATTGCCACCGAGGTCGCCTCGCCGTTCCTCACGCCGCTCAAGTTCACGCTGGCCGCGGCTGTTACGCTGACTATTCCGTTCCTGCTCTACCAGCTTTGGGCATTCGTTGCGCCCGGGCTCTACAAACACGAGAAACACATGGTGATGCCGCTGGTGGTGTCGAGCGTGTTGCTGTTCTACGCCGGTATGGCGTTTGCCTACTTTGTCGTGTTTCCGTCGGTCTTCGGGCTGTTCGTGGACATCCTGCCGCCGGGCGTGCAGATGATGACCGACATCAAGTCCTATCTCGACTTTGTGTTTTCCATGTTCTTTGCCTTCGGCCTGGCCTTCGAGGTGCCGGTGGCGGTGGTGATCCTGTCGTCCACCGGAGTGGTGAACCCGGAGACCCTCGCCCAGAAGCGCCCGTATGTAGTGGTCGCTGCATTCGTGGTCGCCGCGGTGCTCACGCCGCCAGATGTCGCCTCGCAGTTTTTTCTTGCCGTGCCGATGCTGCTGCTGTTCGAGGTCGGCCTGTTCGTTGCCCGCCGTATGCACCGCCGCCGCGAGACCGCTGATGCAGCGGACAATAAACCGCTGACGGACACGGAAATGACTTCCATGCTGGATACTTACGAAAAGGAGAACCCGGCCGGTAGAAAAAGAAAGAAGCGCAAGGAATAAAAACGGCCTCTGGAACGTTCTTACATTATCGAATGACCGGACGAGCGAAGCGGAGCAGAGCTTCATTTGTCCCAAAAACGGTGTTTAGCCGCAGATGAACGCAGATAAACGTGGATATTCAATGCGCTGCCTGTATTCGCCAATCCACCAAAAGGGTGAATGGCCCCGGTGCATCCATGGCATGGTTCATTTGCATTTATCCGCGTTCATCTGCGGCTGACTGCTTTTCCAGATTTATGCATACCCGGATGAATTGGCTCACGGCAGTTCTGGCCTTTCTTGTCGTGGGCGCGGCCAGCGCCGCGCCGCTCGAGAACCAGCTTCACCGGCATCCATCACCCTATCTTGCCCTGCATGGCGACGACCCGGTTGCCTGGCAGGAATGGAATGCCGCGACCGTGGAACGCGCGCGCCGCGAAGGCAAGTTGCTGTATCTGTCGATCGGTTATTTCTCCTGCCACTGGTGCCACGTTATGCAGCGCGATAGCTACCGGAACGCAGTGATCGCGCGCTACCTTAACGAGCACGTCATTCCGGTCAAGGTCGATCGCGAGCTCGAGCCGGCGCTGGATGCGCGCCTGATCGAGTTTTCCGAAAAGACCCGCGGCATGAGCGGTTGGCCGCTCAACGTGTTTGTGACGCCGGACGGCCACCCGCTGTACGCGACGCTCTATCATCCGCCAGAAGAGTTTCACAAGATTCTGGTGCGCATCGAGCAGCTGTGGCGTGGTGATCGCGCGCGCCTGACCGCACTCGCGCGCATCGAGGCGGTGGCACCGCAGGGTCCGGGAAAGCCGGAAGTCAACGCTGCGCAGGCGCGCGCCCTGGCCGAAAGGGTTGTGGACGAAGCACTCAAGGGCGCCGACAACCTACAGGGCGGATTCGGCGAGCAGAGTAAATTTCCGCAATCTCCGCAACTTGCCTTTCTGCTGGCGCGCTACGAGCACATGCCTGTCCTGAGCCGTGCCGAAGGGCAGGATCCACGCCTCAGGGACTTCCTGCTGCTCACGCTCGATGCCATGGCCGGCAACGGCCTGCAGGACCAGCTTGGCGGGGGCTTCTTCCGCTACACCGTGGATCCGTCCTGGAAGACGCCGCACTTCGAGAAGATGCTGTATGACAATGCCCAGTTGGCGCGCCTGTACCTGAATGCCGCGCGCGTCTTCGGGCGCGAGGATTACCGGCACATCGCCAACCGCACCCTGGACTTCATGTTGCGCGAAATGCGCGCCGCATCCGGTGCGTTCATTGCGGCACTGTCGGCGCTGGATGACCAGGGCGTGGAAGGTGGCTATTACTTGTGGAGTGCCGCAGAACTGGAACAGACGCTCACCCCCGTCGAGCTAGGGGTTTATCGCCAGCATGCCGGCATGATCGACGCCGCGTCTTTCGATTCAGGCTATCTGCCGCTACGCGCCATGCCGGCGGCGGAGATTGCCGGTCAGCGCAAGCTGGCGCCGGTCGATGTCGAAAAACTGATTGCCTCGGCAGAGGAGAAGCTGCGCGCCGCACGCGCCAAACGCCGTTTGCCACGTGACACCAAGGAGTTGGCCGCCTGGAACGGGCTTGCGCTCGCGGCTTTTGCCGAGGCGGCACAGGCCACGAAGGACCCGCGTTACCGCGCGGCCGCCCAGGCAGTGCGCGATTTCCTGGTCAACACGCTGTGGGATGGTAAGGCCCTCGCGCGCTCGCGTGCGCACGGGAAAGCGAGCGGCAAGGTGGCGCTCGAGGATTATGCCTATGTCACACTCGGGCTCACCGAGTGGGCAGCGCTCACCGGCGAGACGCGCGATGTCGCGGTGGCGAAGAGCGTGGCCGGCGCCGCCTGGAAACGCTTCTATGGTCCGAAGGGCTTCCGTCTGGAAGAGAATACCCTGCTGGTGGCTGAAACCGGTCAGGACGTGCTGAGCGATGGACCCATGCCGTCACCCTCGGCAGTACTGTCCGAAACGAGCCTGCGCCTGGCCGAGAAGACCGGCGACAAGGCGTTGCGTCGTCAGGTACTGGCCGCGCTCAACAGCGGCAGCACCGTGATCAGTGCCAACCCGCTCTGGTACGCGACCCCGGTAGCAGCCCGGCTGCGCGCTGCGGGTATCACTCCTTGATGAATGAGTTGCTGAATAATATTTTCAGCCGCAGATGAACACAGATAAACACAGATTGACTGAGTTTCTGAGGAGCCACCAATAGGCAGCCGGGCCAACAGTAAACAAAGACCGGTTGTCAGTTTATTAATCTGTGTTTATCTGCGTTCATCTGCTGCCAATATATTTATCATCAACCGCGACCCGCGCGTGGTTGCGTGGCCGGGCGCTCGCCGGCGATGGCCTCGATGGTGAGCGGTTTGCCTTCGCGCAGGATGTCCAGTTTGATGCGCTCGCCCGGCTTGTGGCTTGAGATCGTCAGCAGTACCTCGCGTGCATCGCCCGTCTTCTTGCCGTCGATGGCCACCAGCACATCACCCGGCTCGATGCCGGCTTTATGGGCCGGGCCGTTGCGATAGAGGGTGGTGATGACCAATCCCACCGTTCCTTTTTTGAGCCCGAAGGCCTCAATCAGTTCCGGGGTGAGTGCCTGCGCCTCGATACCCAGCCAGCCGCGCAGCGGACGACCATGGGCAATGATCTGCTCCATCACGCCCTTGGCAATACTCGTGGGGATGGCGAAGCCGATTCCCACCGAACCGCCGGTCTGGCTGAAAATCGCGGTATTGATGCCGATGAGGTTGCCATGCGCATCCACAAGTGCGCCTCCCGAGTTACCCGGGTTGATGGCGGCATCGGTCTGTATGAAATTCTCGAAGGTGTTGATTCCGAGCGCACTGCGGCCGGTGGCGGAGACGATGCCCATGGTTACGGTCTGACCGAAACCGAACGGGTTGCCGATCGCCAGCGACACGTCGCCGACCCGCACATGCTCGGATTTTCCGAGGGTGATGGCGGGCAGGTTCTTGAGATCGATTTTGAGCACCGCGAGATCGGTTTCGGGGTCGCCGCCAATAACCTTGGCGGTGGCGCTGCGCCCGTCTCGCAAGAACACCTGGATGGCGTCGGCGCCACCGATGACATGGTGATTGGTGAGGATGTAGCCTTGATCGCTGAAGATCACGCCACTTCCGAGACTGCGCTCGATTTGTTTGCGCGGCGAGATCTGGCCACGTCCAAAGAACTGCTGAAAGAGCGGATCTTTGAACAATGGATTCGGCTGAACGTTGACGACTTTGGCGGTGTTGATGTTGACGACCGCCGGTGCGGCCTTTTCTACTGCCGCGGCATACGACACCGGACCCGTTGCGGGTTGCGCTGTCAGTCCGTTGGTTTCACGTACTTCTATCGACGTCGCCTCGCGTCGCAGCAGACCCGGCCAGAACAGGGTCAGCAGGAAGGCGAGCGCCAGACCCACGACAATCGCCTGGGCGACAAACAAAATCAGCTTACGGGGAAGCATCGTGCGGTAAATCAGCAGGATAGGAGGCAGCAATTGTAACGCAGGGCGGGAAATTTACGGAAATCTGCGTCAAAAACCCCCCACTCTCTTGACGGAACGGGGTCGAATAGATGATGCTAGCCGCCTTTTTTAGGACATCAGCAACTCCTAATAGATATATCTCAATGATTTTTAAGGCTTTCTGCCCCGTTCTCCAGCTATTGGGGCATCTCCAGATTTTCAATATTGCAGGGGGATCACATGAGTGAAGGCGTCGATCGCGACAAACGCCGTTTTCTGACCTTGCTCACCACCGGGGTGGGTGCGATCGGGGTGGGTTTTGCCGCCACACCGTTCGTGCTGTCCATGACCCCGAGTGCCCGGGCACGCGCCGCCGGCGCGCCGGTCGAGGTGGACATCAGCAAGCTCGAATTCGGCCAGATGCTGACGGTGGAGTGGCGTGGCAAGCCGGTGTGGATCGTGCGCCGCAACAAGGACATGCTGGCCACGCTGCCGGCGCTCGACATGCAGCTTGCCGATCCCGAGTCGAAGGTTGCGGATCAGCAACCGGCCTATGCCGCGAACCCGACCCGCTCCCGCAAGCCCGAACTGCTGGTGCTGGTCGGCATTTGCACGCACCTGGGTTGCGCGCCGTCGCAGAAATTCCAGGTGGGTCCGGCCTCCGGCATGGGTGATGACTGGACCGGCGGCTTCTTCTGCCCGTGCCACGGTTCCAAGTTCGATCTCGCCGGGCGCGTTTTCAAGGGCGTGCCGGCCCCGACCAACCTGCCGGTGCCGCCGCACATGTTCCTGAGTGACACCCGCATCGTCATCGGTGAAGACAAGAAAGGAGCCGCGTGATGGAAAAGCTTCTCGCCTGGATTGACGACCGCTTTCCCCTGACCAAGGTCTGGGAAGAGCACCTGTCGAAATATTACGCCCCGAAGAACTTCAACTTCTGGTACTACTTCGGTTCGCTCGCGCTGCTGATGCTGGTGATGCAGATTTTCACCGGCATCTTTCTGACCATGCACTACAAACCCGATACCGAGCTGGCGTTCGCGTCGGTCGAGTACATCATGCGCGACGTATCGTGGGGCTGGCTGATCCGCTACCTGCATTCCACCGGCGCCTCGTTCTTTTTCATCGTCGTGTACCTGCACATGTTCCGCGCTATGCTGTACGGCTCACACCGCAAGCCGCGCGAACTGCTGTGGATCATCGGCGTGATCATTTTCGTGGCGCTCATGGCCGAGTCGTTCATGGGCTACCTGCTGCCGTGGGGCAATATGTCCTACTGGGGCGCGCAGGTGATCATCTCGCTGTTTGAGGCCATTCCGGTTATCGGCCCGGGGCTGTCCGAGTGGATCCGCGGCGACTTCGTGGTGGCGGACGCGACCCTCAACCGGTTCTTCGCCTTCCACGTGATTGCCATCCCGCTGGTGCTGGTGATACTGGTGTTCGTGCACATCGTGGCGTTGCACAAGGTCGGCTCGAACAACCCGGACGGCATCGAAATCAAGAAGAAGAAGGACGCCAACGGCATTCCGCTCGACGGCATTCCGTTCCATCCGTACTACACGGTAAAGGACATCGTCGCTGTGGCGGTGTTCCTGATGGTGTTCGCGGCGGTGGTGTTCTTCGCACCCGAGCTGGGCGGCTGGTTCCTGGAGCCCGACAACTTCGTGCCGGCCAACATCCTGCAAACCCCGCCGGAGATCGTGCCGCTGTGGTACTTCACGCCGTACTACTCGATCCTGCGCGCCAACACCGTCAACTTTCTCTATGTTGACGCCAAGGTCTGGGGTGTGATCTTCATGGCGCTCTCGATCATGGTGTTCTTCTTCCTGCCGTGGCTCGACCGCTCGCCGGCCAAGTCCATCCGCTACCGTGGCTGGATCTACAAGACGGCGCTGGCGTTCTTCGTGGTCGCGTTTGTGATTCTGGGCTATCTCGGTACCAAGAGCCCGCAGGCCATCAATCTGATCCTGTTCCCGAATGTGTACTGGGCGCAGATTTTCACGATCGTGTACTTCGCTTTCTTCGCGCTGATGCCGTGGTACACCAAGATCGACAAGACCAAGCCGGTTCCGGAAAGGGTGACAAAATGAAGAAGGCGATCCTCATTCTGTTGTGTGCGGCGCTGCCAGGCGTGAGCCTCGCTTCCGGCGGGGAGCACGTCAAGCTCGACGCTGTAAAGATTGATTTGAGCGACAAGGCGTCGTTGCAACGCGGCGCCCGCACGTTCGTTAACTACTGCTTGTCCTGCCATAGCGCGTCGTACATGCGTTATAACCGCATGGGCGAAGACCTGGACATCAGTGACGAACTGGTCAAGGGGAATCTGATGTTTGCCGCCGACAAAACCGGCGAGCTGATGAAGACGGCAATGCCCAGGGAAGACGCCATGAAGTGGTTTGGCACGGCGCCGCCCGACCTGTCGCTGGTGGCGCGTTCGCGCGGCCCGAACTGGTTTTATACCTACATGCGCAGCTTCTACCGCGACGACAGGTCGCCGAGCGGCTGGGACAACACCGTGTTCCCGAACGTGGCCATGCCGCATGTGCTGCACGACGTGCAGGGTTTGCAGCGCGCCGTGTATCGCACCGAGAAGCACGAATCTGAATCGGTGAAGGACGGCAAGAAGGTCAAGAAAGTAACCGAAGAGAAGGTCTTCGACCATTTCGAGATCGAGAAGCCGGGCAGCATGACCCCGCAACAGTACGACGAATCCATACGCGACCTGACAAACTTCATGGTTTATGTCGGCGAGCCCGCCAAGCTCGTGCGCTATCGGATCGGCATTGTGGTACTTGTGTTCATGGCCATTTTCCTGGTGGTCGCTTATCTGTTGAAGAAGGAGTACTGGAAGGATGTGCATTGACCGAATGTACCCGGTAGCCCGAAAGGGGGCCCTGTCTGTCAGGGCCCCCTTGCCGTTCCCGGCATAGCACAACGCAGGAGTATCCGGATATGGTCACCCTTACCACGCGCAAGCACATCATGACCCTGTACGCGGGCACCACCGACCCGCAGAGTCACCGCACGCGTATTGTGCTGCACGAGAAGGATGTGGAGTGTCAGGTTGTCGAGGTCGACGTCCGCAAGAAACCGCGCGAAATCGGCGAACTCAATCCGTACAACACGGTTCCGACCATGGTTGACCGCGATCTCGTGCTATACGACTCGCATATTATCAATGAGTATCTGGACGAGCGCCTGCCGCATCCGCCGCTCATGCCGGTTGACCCGGTGTCGCGCGCCAAGGCGCGGCTCATGCTCATGCGCTTCGACCGCGATTGGTACAATCTGCTTCCGGACCTGACCGGCAGCGACAAGAAGCGTATGCAGAATGCGCGCAACACGCTGCGTGACGGCCTCACGGTCATCTCGCCGGTGTTCAAGGAGCAGGCATTCATCCTCGGTGCGGAGTTTTCGCTGGTCGATTGTGCGCTGGCGCCGATACTCTGGCGCTTGCCGCTGTACGACATCGAACTCCCGCGCCAGGCCAAACCGATACTCGACTATGCCGAACGACTGTTCGCACGCAAGTCGTTCAAGCTGAGTCTCACCGACGCGGAACACGACATGCGCCCGCGTGGCAAATAATACGGCAATTCCTGTAAAGGATTACTTTCCCTAATCGCCGTGCCCGCCGAACGTTCCACCCGTCCTTACCTGATCCGCGCGCTGCACGAATGGGCCCTCGATAGCGGGTTCACTCCGCAGATCGCGGTTGATGCCACGGTGCCGGGCGTGCAGGTGCCGCACGCCTTCGTGAACGAAGGCCAGATCGTGCTCAATGTCCATCCGCAGTCCGTTCATCAGCTCGAACTCGGCAATGACACCATCTCTTTTTTCGCGCGCTTCGGCGGCAAGAGCGAGCCGGTGGTTATTCCGCTGCGCGCGGTGCTCGCGGTCTATGCACGCGAGAACGGCCGCGGTATCCAGTTCCCCGCCGAAGAAGACGGTGTCGAGCCACCGCCGACCCCTGCACCGCCTTCTGCCTCCGAGACGCCCGCGGGACGAAAAGGCGCGCACCTCAAGCGAGTGAAGTAGACCTTTTCATTCATCCCGCCGGCGTGTCGCGCCTGGACTATGCTTGCCTGAGGCGCACCGCGATTGCGCCCGGGAGGCTCTCAGGTGGACAGGACGATTGAACAGGCGCCGCTAATCGGGGAACACCCGCTTGAACAACCGTTGAGTGATCCCCGTCCGGATCGCGCCGCGTCGCATCGGCCGTGATGGCGGCAGCGGCAGTATGATCCGGACGCTACAGGCCGACATCACAACGCTTGCCGTGGAGGCGATTGTGAACGCCGCCAATGAAAGCCTGCTCGGTGGCGGCGGCGTAGACGGCGCCATCCACCGGGCCGCCGGCCCGGAGCTGCTGGCCAGTTGTCGCACCCTGCAGGGTTGTCCGGCCGGCGAGGCAAAAATAACCCCGGGTTTCAGGCTGGCCGCAAAATGGGTGATTCACACCGTCGGGCCGGTGTGGCACGGCGGGCATGCCGGCGAACCGTTGCTGCTCGCATCCAGTTATCACAAGTCGCTTGAGCTCGCGCGCGCGCATGGGGTGCGGCGTATCGCCTTCCCGGCAATCAGCACCGGTGTTTACGGCTACCCAAAGGAACAGGCCGCGCGCATCGCCGTGTCGGTCATGCGCCAGTACGAGGAGTCATTCGATGAGATTATCGCCTGCTGCCACAGCGCCGCGGACAAAGCGCTTTACGAAGAAGTGCTAGCGACAGATCTGGAATAGGACGCGAACCGCGCACGCGGCAATCCGATCCGGTTTGGGCAGGGTAAAGCTAAATCCGGCGGGAGAAAAAAGCGCAGGGTGAATGCTTCACCCTGCGCGTTGTCTCAGAACCGCCAGCCGAACTTGATCCCGTAGGACGTGGCGTCGCCGGTCTTGTCGCCCTCGATCGCGATGTTGATCACCGCCAGATTCATGTTGACGCCGACGAATACCTTGTTGAGATCGAAGTCCTCTTCCACCAGACCGGTAGACGGGTCTGGCGTGCTGGTTACCCACACCTTGCCAATGCCGGCGTAGGGCGTGAACAGGGCAAAGCCCTTCGAGATCGACAGGTCCACACTGGTGGTGGTGAGTTTGAGTTGGTCCACACCCTGGAGCGCGCTGTAGCTGCCGCGCACGGCCACGGCCGGCGTGGCCGTGCTGCCTTTGAGTATGGCATAGCGCACTTCCGCGCCCCACAACTTGATGTTGCTGTCCGGCACGGCCGCATAGGAGGCGCCGATGTCGAAGCCGAAGGGCAGGCCTTTGTGTACGTGCAGCTTGGGCAGGTACAAGGTGTCAGGCGCGTCGCCGGTGACGGCATTGTCGAAGATGGCGGCATGCTCGAGTTTGGTCGCGGTGACTTCAATGCCAAGGTCGAAGCCGGTGACGCCCAGGGGTTCGGCAGGGATGAGGGGTTTGTAGCTCAATGCGGCACCCAGGTCTTCGGACAGCAGCCGGAAGTCACTTTGCAAGGCGATGCCGCCGAGATCGAGGTCGGTGGCCGCTTGTGCCGGCAGACTGAGGTTCGCGAGCGCGAAGAGCGAAAGGGTGAGGGTTTGACGAATCACGAGATTCTCCTGTTGGTTAAGACCGCCGGAAATGTAATAAATGAATCGTTTTTTAGAGTATATAGATCGCCGCCAGCAACAAGCCATAACCGCCGATCAGCAGATAAACGGCGATCTGGTTGATGAACTTCAGGTACGGGCCGATAATGTGGCGGAGAACTGCTCCTGCGTTTTCCGCACTTCCGCCATCCATGGCGGTTGAATCTGGGCAAGCGGCACAAAAATGCCGATCAGGCCGAGAATGAAAATAATCAGGCAAATGAGCGCAGTGTTGCGGCTCGGGGCATGGGCTCGCACGGTGCGGCGTTCTTCAAGGTAGTTGTCGCGTCAACCGCTTTCACTATGCCGCTTCCGAGAGAGGCAACGCCGGTCGCTCAGGGTTCAGCATGACCGGGGTAACCAATAGGGTCTAACCAATAGCGAACCAATAGGGTCAGACTCAACCAGACTCAACCACAACCAATAGGGCACTGGGTCATGACCGTTTCAAGGAGGAGATCGAACGTTTCCTCAGCCGTCGTGCCCGGCCGCTGCCCAGGGGCGGCAGCCGACGCTGCCCAACACGCCCAGAAGGCGAGTCATAATTTTTGATTGCAATCGAGTCTGACCCTATTGACCCTATTGACCCCGCGTTCTGGCGCGACAGAGGATTCTTGAGCAACGAGCGCTTAAGGTAGTGCCATGATGATCTGACCCGGGTTTCCGGTTTCTGAACGAGGTGCCGGCAGTACGACGTCGTATTGCTTGGGCACGTAAGTGAACATCCATTCATTGTATTTCGTCTTGCCTTCGAATTGCCGGTCGGCGTCGTGAAAATTGGCGACCTTGATAGGCGCCTCCTCGGACAGGCTGTACACCCCCATGATTCCGCCGTCGGGCGCCTTCACCGTACCCCACTCGGCCCGGCCGGTCATGGGGTCCACGTAAAGCTTGCGCAGGTGCCGCACCAGGTTGGGAAAGCGCGGATCGTGGAGCAACTCCTCGAGGGTCATCGGATATCGCTTCACCGGGCCCGGTGCCTGGCTGTATTCCGGCTTTTGCTTGTAGTACCGGCCGATCGCCTGGCGGAATTGATGGCCGACGAATAACAACTCGCGCTCTTTCTCGCGCTGCTGGGCGAAGTGCCACACCTGTCCCGTGGCGGCGGTCGCGACCCCCAGCACCGCCACCGCGAACAAGAGCCCCCAATAGGTAAATCCGCGTTCGCGTCGCATGGCTCACCAGGCGCTGTAGGGTTTGCCGTCCTTGTCCTTGCCCGGCGCGCCGCTCTTGATGTCGTAGACCTTGCCCTTCTGCGGGTCTTCCGGCGGCACGGTGACCCAAGTCGCATCGCTGCCGGTCAAGGGGTCGACGGGCAGCGTGCGCAGGTATTTTCGTTTGACGAGGTCGCCGAGCGCGTCCGGATACTTGCCGGTGTCGCTGTAAAACTTGCTGAGCGCATCGCGCGTGAGCGCGAGATTCTGCTTGAGCACCGCTTCCTGGGAGCGCTCGACGCTGCGGTAATACCGCGGTACGGCGATGGTGAGTAGAACGCCGATGATGGCCATCACCACCAAGAGTTCGATCAGCGTGAAACCGGCGGGCCTGGCACGCGGCATCGCGGCTCACCATTCCCGGTAGGGGATGCCGTTCAGCCCCACGCCGGGGGAAAGCGAAGACACGTCGTACACGTCATCGCCCGGCCGGGGATCTTCCGGTGGGCTTGCATAGCTGCGCAGGCCCCAGGTCTTGGCCGGGGCAAGCGCGCTGTCGCGGTTCATGGGGTTGCGCGGGATACGACGCAAAAAATAGATCTTGGTCCTGCCGGGGCTCTTGATATCCACGACCCCCTCAACCAGGATTTCGAGCGTCTTCGGATAATTGGAGTCGGTCGCGGATTTGGCGATGTGCCCATCCTCAACGGCCTGGCGGTAGGCGTCGATAGCGCCGCGAATCTCCCGCAGTGCCGCGCGCAGTTCCTGTTCCCTGGTGCGCTGCACGGCGAGATCCGCCAAGGGCAGGACGATCGTCGACAAAATCGCCACGATGGCTACCGTGATGACGAGCTCGATCAGGGTGAAGCCGCGTGCGGACATGATGGGGCGACCGCGTACGCCCGGTGCTCCCCGGGAGGGAAGCCGCCGAGCGGCGCAGTCGGCGGCCGCGGCGTCTCGAGTGGCGTCGTCTCGCTGGCTCACGGCGTCGTCTCGCTGGCCCCCGGCGTCGTCGTCTCGATGCCCTCGGCCGCGGGCGTCGGGCCGCTCAAGGGCGTCGGTGGCGCGGTCTGCCCCTCGGGTGGTCCAGCGGGCGGAGAGCCGGGGGCCGGTAACGGCGGCGGTGTGGCAGGCGGCGCGGACGGCGGCAACGCGGGTTCCACCGCAGCCGGCGCGGTCAGGGTGTCAACCGATTCGATCGAAAGCGGCTTGCTGCGCACGCTGGTCTCGGTGCCATACCAGAACTCGGTTATTTGCGCCTCGGGACGATTCAGGCTGCGTACCAGGCGCGGTGTGATGGAGAGAATAATCTCGGTTTTGTTTGAGTCATCCTTGTGGCTCGAAAACAGCCGGCCGAGGAGAGGCAGATCGCCCAGGCCCGGAACCTTGTTCGCGGTCTTGCGTTCGTCGTCGCTGATGAGGCCCGCCAGGATCTGGGTCTCGCCGTCCTTGAGGCGCAACAGCGTAGTGGCGTTGCGCGTGCCGACCTGGTAGGCGACGGTGCCGGGGACGGTAGTGATCTCATTCACAATCGAGCTCACTTCCAAATTGAGCTTGATGGCGACATCGTTATCCAGATGAATGGTCGGCTCGACCTCGAGCTTCAGGCCCACTTCCAGATATTGCACGTTGGTCGTCTGCTGGCTCGCGGTGCCGACCAGCACCGAGGCGCTCGTGATCACCGGCACGCGATCGCCGATCATGATCTTGGCCTTCTCCTTGTTGCGCGCGCGGATGCGCGGGCTTGCCAGCACGTTGACGTCGGAGTCTTCTTTTTTCAGGTTGATCGTCGCGGTCAGATGGCTGACATACAGCCCGCTGAACGTCGAGTCGCGCAGTCCCTGGACCGTCAGTGGCGGGGCGCTGCTGCCGGACGACGTGGACAAGGAAGCCTGGTTGGGGAAATTGATGCCCAATTCCATCAAGCGGCTGCGCTTGATCTCCAACACCTCCACTTCCATCATCACCTCGGGCTCGGGCAGGTCCATGGCCGCGATCAGCTTCTCGGCCATGCGCACCGTTTCGGGGACGTCGCGCATGATGATGAGATTGGCCTTCTCGTCCACGAACAGCGTCTTGGCGTTCAACACGACCTTCAGCATCTCCATGGCATGCTTCGGGTCCACGTTCGTGAGATATAAGGTCTTGATGATCTGTTCCTGGTACTCCTTGGTCTTGGCCGGGTTATTCGGATAGATGAACACGGTGTTCTCGTTCAACACCTTCTTCGAGAGCTGGCTCTGCGAGAGAATGAGGTCGATGGCGTCATCCACCGTGACGTTCTTCACGAAAATCGTGGTGTTGGAATCGTGCCTGATGTCCTTGTCGAAAATGAAATTGATGCCGTTGGTGCGCGACAAGGCCTCGAACACCATCTTGACGTTGGCGTCGCGGAATTCCAGCGTCACCGGCTTCTTGTTGCGGGTCTTGAGCATCGGCGCGGTCAGCGTGCCCGCGACGAGCTTTTCGTCAATCCGGTGTTTAAGCTCCTTCGCTTCGAAGTGGCGCGGGTTCTCCGTCAGGATCGTGTGCAGTTTCGCCTGGGCGCGTTCGAGCTCGCCTTTCTTGACGAGCGCCTGTGCCTCCTTGGCGATTTCCCCATGGCGCCGCTCCATCGCCACCATGGATAACCCCGCCAGGGCGCGGGCGTTGTCCTTCTCGATCTTGAGTATGCGTTCATAGAGCTTCTCGGCGACGTCGAGCTGGCCGCTGGCGCGCCGGGCATCCGCCTGGAGCAAGGCACGGTTGATCAGCTGTTCGCGCTTTTGACGCAGGTCGAGGCGAAATCGCGCATTGTCCGGATCCCTCTCGACCGCCTCTTCGAGGCGGGCCATGCCCTCTTCCCAACGGCCCTCGTCCAGATAGTACAGGCCCTCACGGTGCGCACGATCGGCGGCGCAGCCGAACAGCAGCACCGCGACGAAAACCGCCGACGTTCCCCTTTTGATCATGGTCAGATAGTCGCGCAAGCGTTATGCCTCATAAAACATCGCCAACAGTCAGTGTTTGCTGGATATTCAACGGCAGATAGGTAAGGGTGAGCTTGCCCCCGGACACACCCTCGACCTTGTAAGTGGCGTCGATCACATCACCGGCCCTAACCGTATACACGCGATCACCCTTCACCAGGAAGAATACGAGGTGCCCGCCGCCTTCCTGCAACTTGCCCATGTAGACGAACGGCAGCGGCGGCGCCTCGGGCGGCGGGGGAGGCGGGGGCGGTAGCGGCTTGGGCGGCGGCGGGGGCACGTACCAAGTCTTGCTGCCGAGCACGTTCACCACGTCGGTGCGCGCGGCCGGACGCTTTAACTTTTCCAGATCAATGACGGGCGCGGCGCTTTCGGTTTTCTTGCCGGCGCTGGCTGACGCCACCGATATCGACTCGCTCTCCGCGCGATCTCCCTGGTCCAGCACCACCGCGGCCACCACTGTACCAACGAGCAAGGCGCCCAGAATGAGCCAGCGGCGATTCAGTGGGAACTTCATGTTTCCCCCCTGAGATACACGATCAGTTGAATGCGCGCCTCGACGACCGGATCCGCGACCTTCTGTTTTCCAAACGAGACGTTCTCCAGGGACACGGTCGGATTCTGCGTCAGCACCGTGGCGAGAAACTTCTGGATCTGGGGATACGGCCCCTTCACCGGCAGCGTCACCTGATAACGCAACAGCCTGCCGCTCTGCTCCGGAATCACATGGTACTCGCCCCGGTCGAGAAAGATGCCCTGTGCCTGCGCCGCCTGGTAGATGCCCCGCAGTGTCTCCGGCGCGCCTTCGGACGCGGGGAAGAACTGGTAGAATGCCCCGAGCTGTCCCGCGGGGCTGCGCGGATTGCTGGTGAAGATCCGCGCCGCCTGCTGGATACGGTCGCGCAGCGAGTTCGCCTCGTTCAGCCGCCGCTCGAGCTCCTCTTGCGCCGGCAGGACGGCCGAGACATAGAAGGCCAACGAGAACGCGACCAGGCTCAGGCCCACGATGCCGGGCCAACCGAGACCGCGCAGCCACAGATTCGCCATCCAGCGCAGCCGCGCCGGCGACAGATCGCGCGCCGACTTCAGTCGGTGCAGGCACGCGCGCAGGTCTTTCTTTAAAACCATCAGGCGCTCGGGCGAAAGCACGGCGCGCATTCTTGCCAGCACGGCGTTCATGTGGGGGGCTTCCATTCGGCGCTCAGCGAAAAGCGCACCGGTTTGTCCGGATCCTTGGTCTGCACCTGGTGACTCACCAGATAGACGTTCGACAAGACGGCGCCATCGGACAAGAGCTTGACGTAATCCAGCATCACCGCCAGGTTCTTGGCCTCGCCGGTGATTTTGACCTGGCGTTTCTCGGCGTCCGGCTGGATGGTGAGCAGCGCGATCGTCTTCTCTTGCAGGGCGCTCGTGGATTCGAGCGCGCGGAACAACGCATCCCAAGGCTGCGTCAACTGGCGCAGGATCACGTTGGCGCGCTTGACCTCCTCGTCGAGCTGGCGTGGGTCGCTGGTGACGGCCGTCGACCTGGGCGCGGCGCGCGCCAACTCGCCGATGCGCGCCTCATGGCGCGCGATCTCGGCGAGCAGCGCCTGGTGAGAAAATAATGCCAGACTGGCGAGCAGCACGCCGAACGCCAGCAGCGCCAGGCTCGCCCGACCGGGCGGGGGCGAGCGGCGTTGATAGTCCAGGAAGAGCGGGCGCATGGTTTACTCCGGAAGCGCCATGGCGTAGGCCAGGTCGCACGCCGGCGAAAATCCCGCGGATGGCTGCGGCTTCAGGGGTTTCACCGACCAGGCGCCGGCGTCGAGGCCGGTCTCCGCAAGCTCCGGGGCATAGAGATATACCTCGTTCGGGATCTCGGTCGCCTCGACGCGGTGGCGCTCGCGGTCGAGCCGCTGCACCAGGGCCTGCGGCCAGTCCCCTTCGATGCGGTAGCTGTTCAGCGCCAGCCAGCGCGTGGGTTCGAGCAAGGCCAGACACAACCGCCCCGGTTCGCCCACGGCGAACCAGCGGGCGCCGACATGCAGCAGCGACTGCCACCGATTGTACGCGTGCATGAGATACGGCTGGATCGAAATCAGGCGCAGGCCGGCCGGTTTGAGCGTCTCGCGCAGCGCGTCCAGTAGCTCTTGATCCACGGCGCTCGCCACCTGGGCCGCGTCCGCGGCCGTCCCGCTCTGGCGCACGGCCCAACCTTCGGCGGCCTCGCCATAAACGCGCACGAAGTGGTAACGCGCGAACGCCGCCTGCTCGGCCTCGCTCGAGAGTTTCTCGTCCCACGGCACGAGCGCATAGCGCACGAAATGATTGGACAGCACCACCACGGCGTCGGCCCGTTGCCACGCCGGCTCGCGCAGCGCCTCGGCCAGCGCCGCCAGCGGCGCGCGCCAGGCCGGCGCCTCGGCCGACGGCGCGCACGAAACCATGTGCTTGGCCGTAATCGCCGGATGAAGACCGCGACTCACCCGTACCAGGACCACCCGGTCGGGAGACAGTGCGATGCGCACTTGATCACGCCACAAAGGTGACACGGTTGATCTCCGGTAGCGTGGTTTCGCCGGCGCGCACGAGTTCGAGCGCCGAATCGCGCAGGAAGCGGGTGCCGTTCTTGCGCGCGGCTTCCTTGATCAGGCGCACCGGTTGGCGCGCGACGATGAGTTCGCGCAGTTCGTCGTTGAGGTTCAGCAGTTCGGCGATCGCCGTGCGCCCCTTGTAGCCGGTGCCACGGCAATGGCCGCAACCCTTGCCGGCGCGGAACCGATACTCCTTGGCCTGCTCGCGCGCGATGCCGGAGTCGGCGAGCAACTGCGGGTCGGGCTTGACCGGTTCCACGCACTGCGGGCAGTTCCGGCGCACCAGCCGCTGGGCCAGAACGCCGTTCAAGGCCGAAACGAAGCTGTAGGGATCGACGCCCATGTGCATGAAACGGCCGATCACGTCGAACACGTTGTTCGCGTGCACCGTGGTGTACACGAGATGGCCGGTGAGCGCGGATTGAATCGCGATCTGGGCGGTTTCAGGGTCGCGGATCTCGCCCACCATGATGCGATCCGGATCGTGACGCAGGATGGAGCGCAGGCCGCGGGCGAAGGTGAGCCCCTTCTTTTCGTTCACCGGGATCTGCAGCACGCCGGGCAATCGGTACTCGACCGGGTCTTCGATGGTGATGATCTTGTCGAGCCCGTGGTTGATCTCGGTGATCGCGGCGTAGAGCGTCGTGGTTTTGCCGCTGCCGGTCGGGCCGGTCACGAGCAGCATCCCATAGGGTTCGTTGGCCATGCGCCGCACGATCGCGATGGTGGCGGCGTCGAAGCCCAGGTTGTCGAGCCTGAGCCCCTTGATCTGATCGGTGAGCGCCTGTTTGTCGAGGATGCGCAGCACCGCGTCTTCGCCGAAGATGCTCGGCATGATCGAGACGCGGAAATCCACCTCGCGGCCGCGCACCGTCACCTTGAAGCGGCCGTCCTGCGGGATGCGCCGTTCGGCGATGTCGAGCTCGGACATGATCTTGATGCGCGAGATCACCTGCTCGGCCAACTCCAGGCCGTCCACCGAACCGACGGGGTCGAGCACGCCGTCGATGCGGTATTTGATCGCCAGCCCCCCGGGGCCGGTCTCCAGGTGGATGTCGCTCGCCTCCGCCTTCAGCGCGTCGTAAATGGTCGAGTGCACGAGCTTGACGACCGGGCTGGTGTCGGCGCTGATGGTCTTGAGCGAAAGGTCCTCGACGCCGTCGGCGCCGCGCGCGCGCGCCTTGTTGGCCGCGGGCAGGAAGCTGTCCATGGCGCGCAACGATTCCTCGTAACGCGCGAGGAAGGCGTGCAGGTCGGCGCGATGCGCCAGCGCCCAGGCGAACGGCTGCGCGAGGCGCTCCTCGGCCCAGGCCTGAGTGTCGGACGAGAACGGATCGCCGACCACGAGCAGCAGCGCGCCGGCGGGGTCGCGAATCGGCAGGCACTCGTGCGCCACGGCGTGGGCGTAGCTCAGCGCGTCGAAGGCCGGGGTCAGCCGATTGAGCTCGTCCATGGTGAACGCGGAATAATGGAACAGCTGCGCCAGCGCCGCGACATACCGCTCCGGCGGCAGTTGCAGCTGCTCCTCCAGCACCTCGACGAGGCGGCGCTGCGTGCGCCTGGCCTCGGCGCGCGCCTGTTGCACTTGCTCGGGGGCGATCGTGGCCACGGCCGGGAAGATTTCCGCCAGGTTCACTGGATGCTCCCGGCGAGCTCGAAGATCGGGAAGTACATGAGCACCACGATGACGCCGATGACGAGCCCGATCACGACCATGAGCAGCGGTTCGATGAGTTTCGTGATCCAGTCCACCCAGCGCGCCATTTCCTCGTCGTGGAAGCCGGCGATGCGATCCATCATCTCGCCCATCTGGCCGGTGCGCTCGCCCACGCGCAGCATGCGCAGCGCCACCGGCGTCGTGAGCCCGTGGCCTTCCATGGATTCGGAGATCGAGCGCCCCTCGCGGATCGCGTGCGTGGCGCGCTGCAACGGATCGCGCAGCGCCGTCATCAGCAGTCCCGAGACCATGTCCAAGGCCGTGACCACGGGCGTGCCGCCGCGCAGCAACATGCCGAGCGTGCGGTAAAAACGCGCGAGTTGATAGATATGCATGCGCTGGCCGACGGCGGGGATCCGCCACAGCTCGCGCACCAGCCACTGCCGCGTCGCCGGGCGCGTGGCGGTGTAGACCAGACCGGCCACCACGAGCACGAACGCCAAGAACACCTGGGCCCCGTGCGCCTCCAGGAGCTGCCCCCATTGCAGCAGCAGCCGCGACAACCACGGCAGGTTGCCGCCGACGTCCTCATAAATGCGGCTGAATTTAGGGATGACGTACGCCATCAGAAACAGCGCCACCAGTCCGCCGGCGAGCAGCAGCAGCGTGGGGTAGATCGAGGCGCTGATGATTTTTTTGCGCACGAAGTCCATCTGCGTCTGATAGCCGATGTAGCGCGACATGGCCTCGGGCATGTTGCCGGTCTTTTCGCTGGCGCGCACCGTGGCGACATAGAGCGCCGGAAAGCTCGCCGGGAATTGCCGCAACGCGAACGACAGCGGCTGGCCTTCGTAGAGATGGGCGATGATTTGCTCGAGGGTGCGTTTGACCGAGGCCACGTGCTCCTTTTCCGCGAGTGCCTGCATCGACTCCACCAGCGTGAGCCCGGCCTTCAAGAGTGCCAACAGCTCCTGGCTGAAGAGCACCAGGGGAAAGGCCCCGGTCTTTTTAAAGCGCAGCCCGCGCCACGCGCGCGCGCGCCTGACCGCGAGCACGGTGTAGCCCTGGGTTTTCGCCTGGCGCACGGCGTCGGCCTCGTCCTGCGCATCGAGCGTAATGGCGACGATGCCGGAGGGTGCGCGCAGGGCCTTGACCTGATAGTGCATGGGCCTCACCAGTTCGTGACGTCGGCGTTTTCGCCGTCGCCGCCGGGGCGACCGTCCTTGCCGAAGGACAGCAGATCGAAGTCGCCATGCTCGCCGGGAAATTTGTACACGTAGCCGTTGCCCCAGGGATCGAGCGGCACGTTCTTCTTGAGATAGGGACCATCCCACTTGGGTTCAATCGTCGGGCGGGTGTAGAGCGCCGCGAGTCCCTGCTCTTGGCTGGGATAGTGCCCCGTGTCGAGGCGGTATTGATCGAGCGACTTCTCCAGGGCGTCGATTTGCGCCTTGGCGGCCTTGACCTCGGATTTCCCGATCTGCGAGAAGTACTTCGGCCCGACGTATCCCGCGAGCAGGCCGATGATGACCATCACCACCAACAGCTCGAGCAGGGTGAAGCCGCGGGCGGGGTTTCGGGCAGGGAAACGAGAGTGAAAACGGTACGCCATGATTGATGCTCCGTGCTAGGCCGAGTGCGGCCGGGGGCCTTGCAGCACGAGGTTGCCGCCGCACGCTTGTCGACACACGATCATGCCGTACGCTGTGTCGAGCCGGCCCGCGACCAGCGCCGTCTTGTTGGCAAGCCCGGCATAGCCCGTACCGGTGAGCGTGTGCCGACTGATCTTGGTGATCACCGAGGCAAGCATGAATAGATCCTGACTCCGATTCTCGCTCAGATTGGGTCGGATGACCTCGCTCGGCGGCAGGCGTCCCTTGCGTGTACCGCGTTGTGAAATTGTTCCGTCTCGCGTCGCCCCTCTGTCCCTTCCCTCGGGCGTCGGGCCCATGCCGAACCGGGTGAAGGAACGTTTATCGTGAAGGACACTTATTCATGATGGTGGTATCACCCTGACTTCGTCAACCCGTGCCACAGAATCGCGGGCAAGCGAAGAGGGAGCGGAAGGATTCTATTAGGGATCGACTCTCCGGCCACGGACCATTCGCGACCCACCGCCTATCCCCAGTAATACGCTCGGAAATGGCTCGATGGATTCCAGACTAAGAGGCGCAAACGTCGCGCCCGCAGAGGATTGCCGGCGCTTTCCGTGGCTTTCCATGGGTTTTGACGCCGCGCACGTTATCTAAAGACGCAATAAACATCACCGTTGCCGTGTTGCTAAAGGCGCATCGTCATCACAACGGAGGGCCATAAAGTCTGATCTCCCCACCTGCGCCGAGCTTTCGGCTTCCCGGCGTTGAAATTTTTTGAATTATTAAAATAGGTTAATTAACAGTGGTGTCCGGTTAAAAACTTCATAATCCATCGCAAACCCTGTAGCGGCCAAGGTTTTTCATGAAATTTCAAGATGTCTCCGACTTGAACGCCATCAAGAAAATCGGGCTATGCAGTTCAATGAGTTATGCGTCTGAAATTTGTATTCTCACGCGTTAACCGGGCACTACTGATTAAATTTGGATTAATTGTAAGACGAACTTGACGAACTCTAAGCGCGTCAATAATTTTTCGTGGCGAGCAATTGTGTTGCAAAGAACATGCTCTTGTAGTAAACCGAAAAGACGCTTCATGGCACTTTGAGCTGCCAGATGCCGCGGCTGGGAAAGAAGTTTAAGTGGCGCTCATTACCATTGAGCCTGCGTAATGAGAGCTGGCGGCGCGAACGCCGGTTTTTTATCGAGCCGGGAGGTTGAACCAGTGCTGGGGGAAATAGATGCGCAGCATCCGCTCCAAGCCCACCGCAGGCCGGCCCGGGCCCTCAGGCTTCGGATATGCCGGTGCGATCGGCGCGCACAGCACCACCCACGGAACCACGTGGTTCATCTCGGCGAGGAAGCGCTCGCGGCGCGTGGGCTTGCGGTAGGCCCCGGAACCGGCTTCGGCGAAGGTCGCTTGGCTCTGGCGCATCGAGTTTGCCTCCATGTGGATGAATAAATCAGAGTTTCCTCAGAGTTAGTTAGAAGGAGATGGCTATGGACGACGCGGTGCGGATAGTCTCCCTTTCACGTAGCGCCATGTACAAGGCGATCGCGAACGCCTTTTGCTATCCAAACGAGGAGTGGTTCGCTTTTCTGAGAGAGCGAACCTACGAAGAGACATTGGGCGCCGCCCGGTCCGTGCTCGTCGAAGTGTATCGCGACGGCGCCATGCTCGAGGCGGATGTGGAAGCCTATCGACTCGCGGCCGAGGAGGTCGCGCGCGCCCCGCTCGACAAGATTCAAGAGGAGCACTTCCTCGTATTTGGCGCTACGATTTCAAAGGAATGCCCGCCATACGAGACTTTTTACGGCTGTTCGTCGCTTCAGCAAAACAACGAGTTGAGCAAAATCTCGGGTTTTTACAGGGCCTTCGGCCTCGAAATACAGAACACGGCCGGGGAACGCGTTGATCACGTCGCCGCGGAGCTCGAGTACATGCGGTTCCTCTGTTACAAGGAGGCGTACGGAGTTGAGCACCGCCACGAAGCCGAGCAGATCGCCATCTGTGTCGATGCGCAGAAAAAGTTTCTTCGGGAACACCTCGGCAAGTGGGTGCACCTCTTCGCCAAGCTCCTGAAGCAACAGGCGGGCAACGGTTACTACGGCACGCTGGCGGAACTTCTGGGTCGTTTCATCTCCTGTGAGATCGAGTATCTCGACGTGACACCGGAGAAGCTTGAACGGATGGAGATCACGATGCAGTCTTCGTTGGAAGACAGCGCGTGTCTCTCTTGCGGCTCCGGCGACGTGTCCGGGGAGTTCCCGCAGTGAGCGCCATGCGAACCATGGAGGTGAAATACCATCCGCGGTTTGTGGAGAAGGCTCTCCTGGCAGAGATCCAGCACAAAGAAAAGCAGGGCGATTGCCAATTGCGAGACCAGTACCGCAGGCTGACCGAACCGCTCTATGCCCTTTCGCCGGAAGCGAGGAACGAGGAGTTCAAGACGGTCAACATCGCGTTGTTTTTTCAGTGCGGCCTGCACCGTGCGCTTGAAGAAATCCTAAATGAACCTCCTTTTTGTGAAAAGGTCGACGAAACCAACATTTTCGATTCGGAAGGCGAAGAGGTAGCGGATCTCTTTCAAGACAAGGACCGACGGATAGTCGTGATAAAGGTGAGAGCGGAGAGCCTTTTCGATGTCCCCCATCTGCGCAGCCTTCTGAATCATGAGCTGACGCATATCGCAGACATGTTGGATGCGGAATTCAGTTACGACAGGACCCCTCTTGCTTCCACTCCCATCGAGGAGTCGATTCTGAGGGAGAGGTACCGAGTCCTCTGGGACATCTCTATCGATAGCCGCCTTATCGGGAGCAAGCAACCCACCGTTGCCACAAAGGCCTTGCGGCAGAAAGAGTTTCTGGCGCTCTATCGGAAATTCGGACAAAAGGAATGCGAGGCGGTGTTCGAGTATCTCTGGTCCCGGGACAGGATGACGCATCCGGAGTTGCGGGAGTACGCCAGGAACCCCCGCCTGTTGCTACGGGCTGCGGGGATTGAGGCTGACGAGAACACGGTGCTTCCCGGGCTTCTGTGCCCGCTCTGCGGATTCCCGACCTACCATTGGATTGTGAACCCCGGCCAGATCGAGGCTTGCGTGGTGGATCATATCAGGCAGGACGCTCCCGACTGGAAGCCGGAGCAGGGCATCTGCGAACGCTGCCTGGAGTCATGGACTCTCTTGACGCGTGACCGGGATGGGGACAGCCGACGGGTGGAAGGGGGGTGAGGGGCATGGACAAGAGCCTCGTTGATGCGTTCGGCCGCCAGATTGAATACGTCCGTCTGTCCGTCACGGACCGCTGCGATCTGCGCTGTACCTACTGTCTGCCCCGCGGCTATCGGGATTTTGCCGAACCGGGTGACTGGCTCACGTTCGATGAAATCGAACGCGTCATGCGTGTCTTTACCGGGGTCGGCGTACGCCGCGTGCGTTTGACCGGCGGTGAGCCGCTGACGCGCCACAACCTCACCGAGCTGGCCGCGCGATTGCATGCATTGCCCCGTCTTGAAGATTTATCGCTCAGCACCAATGGCGTGCAGCTGAGAAAACACGCACACGCCCTCCGGCAAGCCGGGGTGCAGCGCGTCAACATCGGCCTCGTGTCATTGCGACCCGAGCGCTTTTCCGCCATCACCGGCGGCAGGCTGGACAGGGTGCTCGAAGGGTTGGCCGCGGCTAAAGAGGCCGGCATGCATCCGATCAAGATCAACATGGTGGTGATGAAGGGTATCAACGATGACGAAATCGAGGACATGGTGCAGTTCTGTATCGAGCGTGGTTTCACGCTGCGCCTGATCGAGACCATGCCCATGGGTGCGACCGGCCGCACGGCCGCGGAACATTACCTCGACCTGCAGGCGGTACGGCAGCGCCTGGCGGAAACGTTCGATCTATTGCCGGCGGTGATGCCGGGCGGAGGCCCGGCGCGCTACATGCAAATTTCCGGCACGAACCTCAAAATCGGTTTCATCACGCCGCTGTCTCAACACTTCTGTGAGACCTGCAATCGCGTGCGCCTCGCTGCCGACGGCACGCTGTATCTCTGTCTTGGTCAAAACGACAAGGTTGAATTGCGGCCGTTGCTACGGCAGGGAATCAGCGATGCGGAATTGGAAGAGACCCTGCGGGCGGCGATCGCGCGCAAACCGAAAAAACACGAGTTTCGCGAACAGCCTCAGAAAATCGTCCGATTCATGTCCAAAACCGG
>DATEYP010000315.1:0-3592 GCA_035256085.1 Acidiferrobacterales bacterium | reverse complement strand
GTCGGGCACACCGGCGGCGTGCAACTGGCTCGCCACCTGTGCGCGCACCGATTCGTCGTGACAGGCGATGAGCGCCAACTCGTAGCGTGCAATCGCCGCGGCGATGGCGGTAAACACCGGTTCGACGGCATGCAGGACCGGCGCCCAGTCGCTCTGGGCGTGCGGCCAGGTGAGCATCACGCCGCTCTGCGGTTCCCATTCAGGCGGGAGGTAGGTGCGACAGGCAGGAAGGGGCATGCGGGACGGGCCGGGTGCGTAACCGGCGCGCATCATACCCTGCGCCGCCGCGCGGCTCCAAGACAGCGGCCTATGCGCGCGGTTTGACCTGCGGGCACGGGTATAATTTAATGAAGTGCCAATGCGTTCGTCTTGCCATAAGAATTGAAGCCCTACTGCGTTCGTCCTGACATAATAATAAATGTACGCCTTGATTCGATTCATCCGGAGAGCTTTATGCCGTTGATTAGCCCGTTTGCCGGCCTGCGTCCGGCCCCCGGCCGCGCCGCCGATGTGCTCGCGCCGCCCTACGATGTTCTCAATACCGAGGAGGCGCGTGCGCGCGCCGCCGGCAGGCCATGGAGTTTCCTGCACATCTCCAAGCCGGAGATTGACCTGCCCCCGAAGACTGATCCGTATAGCCCAGCGGTCTACGCCAAGGGCAAGGAGAACTTCGAGCGCATGCAGAGCGAGGGTGTGCTGGTGCGCGACCCGCAGCCCTGCTACTACCTTTATCGTCTGGTGATGGGCGCGCATACCCAGACCGGCATTGTCGCCGTGGCGTCGGTGCCGGACTACGACAGCAATCGCATCCGCAAGCACGAGTTCACGCGCCCCGACAAGGAAGACGACCGTGTGCGCCAGATCGACGCGCTCAACGCACAGACCGGGCCGGTGTTCCTCACCTATAAACACCATCCGGTGATCGATGAGCTGGTCGTACGGTTCACCGCGCAGGCGCCGGAGGTGGATGTCACCGCCGACGATGGCGTACGCCACACGCTGTGGGTGCTGCGTGAGCCAACGGCAATCGAGACCATCACGTCCACGTTCGACGGCATGAAAAATCTTTACATCGCCGATGGCCACCATCGCTCGGCCGCGGCCTCGCGCGTGGCGGCGGCACGCGCCGCACACGACTCCAGGGATGGAGGAGGTAGAGCCGCGTCGGGAACAGCGGCCGAGGGACGTGCCAGTGTCGCGGGAGGCAGGACGCCGGAAGCGACCAAGAGCGCGAATCCGGCCCACACCGGCGAGGAACCGTACAATTATTTTCTGTCGGTAATTTTTCCGGACAACCAGATGCAGATCCTCGATTACAACCGGATCGTCAAGGATCTGTACGGCCACTCCGTGGAGGAGTTTGTCGCCGAGATCGCCGAGGCCTTCAGCGTCGAGGTTGAGTTGGCGGCGGTCAAGCCGGGACGCGCGCGCGAGTTCGGCATGTATCTCGACGGCCACTGGTACCGGTTGCATATCGATCCCGAATTCATTCCGGACGATGATCCGGTCAGGCGCCTGGACGTGAGCCTGTTGCAGGATAATCTGCTCGGCCCGATTCTCGGGATCGAAGACCCGCGACGCGACAAGCGCATTGATTTCGTCGGCGGCATACGCGGATTACGGGAGCTGGAGCGACGCGTAGATTCCGGCGAGATGGCCTGCGCCTTTGCGTTGTTTCCGACATCGATGGCCGACCTTATGAGTGTCGCCGATGCCGGCGAGGTCATGCCGCCCAAGTCCACCTGGTTCGAGCCGAAGCTGGCCGACGGGCTGGTGTCGCACCTGCTGGATTGAACCTAAAAACGGCGTTTAGCCGCAGATGAACGCTGATTAACGCGGATATTCAATCTGCCGCCTGTATTTACCAGCCCACCAAAATGGTGCATGGCTTCGGTGCATCAATGGCATGATTCATTTGCGTTTATCTGCGGCTAACTGCTTTTTCCAGGTTAACCGGCTGGCACGAGTTTCCAGGCCGCTGTCGGAAACCAGCTTTTCAGCGACTCGCAGGCCAGCGGCTTGCTGATGAAATAGCCCTGGGCCTCGTCGCAGCCGAGGGCGGCGAGGGCATCGAACATCTCTTGCGTTTCCACGCCTTCCGCCACGACCCGCAGGCCAAGGTTGTGGCCGAGATCGATCACCGAGCGCACGATCATCGCGTCGCTGTTCGCTGCCAGCATTCCCAGGACGAACGATTTGTCGATCTTGACCTCGTTCACGGGCAGGTGCTTGATGCTGGCGAGCGAGGTGTAGCCGGTGCCGAAGTCGTCGATGGAGAGCCATATGCCCATGCGGCTCAGCGCCACCAGGGTCTCCTCGGCGCGTTTCGGGTCGAGCACGATGGCGCTCTCGGTGATTTCCAGCGTCAACTGGCCGGGTTCGGCGCCGGTTGTCGCGAGCGCCTCCTCGACAAGTTCCGGCAGGCGCGGGTCGTGCAGCGAGCGCGCCGAGAGGTTCACGCTCATCCGCAGTTGCATGCCCTGGCAATGGCTGAGCGCGTCGATCAGCACCCAGCGCGTCAGCGGGCCGATAAGCCCGGTTTGCTCCGCGGCCAGGATAAATTTGTCGGGCGGAAGCAGCCCGTGACTCGGGTGCCGCCAGCGCACCAGCGCTTCGGTGCCGACGATGCGGCCGGTCTTGATCTCCACCTGCGGCTGGAAATGCAGCAGCAACTGGCCGCCGTCGATGGCATCGCGCAACTCCGCCATGAGCCCGAGCCGCTCGGGACTGCGGCGATCGTATTCCGGCGTGTAGACGGCATAGCCGCTCGCCAACTGCTTGGCGCGGTACATGGCGATGTCCGCGCGTTGCAGCAGCGTATCCGCGTCGTCGGCGTGTTCAGGCATGGTCGCCACGCCGATGCTGGCCTCGACGGCGATCGGAATGCCGTCGATCGTGAACGGCGCTTCCAGGCAAAGCTGGATCTTGTTGATGACATGGCGCACGTCGTCGATGGCTGCCAGCTGTGGCAGCAGAATGCCGAACTCGTCGGCACCGAGCCGGGCGATCACGTCGGGCGTGAACAGCGCGCTGCGCAGGCGCATACCGACCTGTTGCAGCAGGTTGTCGCCGCCGTTGTGGCCGAGCGTGTCGTTGATCTCCCGGAAGTGTTCGAGGTTCAGGTGCAGCAGTACCAGCGGATGGTGCTGCTTCTTCGCCTCCTCGATGGCCTGGTGCACCTGTTCGCGGAACCGCACGCGGTTCGGCAGGCCGGTGACCGGGTCGGTGTAGGCGAGGCGATGAATGGTCTCTTCCGCCTGGTGGCGTTCCTGCCGCATGCGCGCTTCGCGCAGCTCGCGCGCGATGGCGGGCAGCAGGCGCGCGGTGTTGCCCTTCATCAGATAGTCGTGGGCGCCGGCCTTCATGGCCGCGACCGCGACGTCCTCGCCGATCGATCCGGAGACAATGATGAACGGGATGTCCAGGCCCTTTTCCTGGGTGAGCTTCAGCGCTTGCAGGCCGTTGAAGCGCGGCATGGCGTAGTCGGAGACGATCAGGTCCCAGGATTGCCGGGTCAGTGCGGCGTCCAATCCCTCGGGCGTTTCCACCCGTTCGCACTCGGGCACGTAGCCGCCGCGCCGCAGCTCGCGCA
>DATEYP010000314.1:0-2765 GCA_035256085.1 Acidiferrobacterales bacterium | reverse complement strand
GATCTTGCAGGCCTGCTTGACGTAACCGTACGGGAACAGCTCGAACAGGCGGTTGCCGGCTTTTCGGCCGTAGCCCATGTCTTCGGCGATGAATTTCGTAACATGACGCGCGTCCGGGGGCGTTTGATGTTCATCGTAGTGTTCGCGCATGTAGTGAATAATCTTCCAGTGCTCGGCGCCGAGCACCAATCCTTCCCGCTCGGCAAACAGCCTGGCGATGTTTTCGTTCCAGCTTCCCGGGTCGATGAGATAGCCCTCATCGTCGGTTTCGATCAATTCCCTCACGGCATCAAGTTCTGCGGTCATTGGTCTGCTCCCGGAAAAAATGTTGTTGAACGCGGGGACCGAACGGCGTGTTATAAAATCCAAATCTAGCCCGTGCCGCGGAGTTCTGTACCTGACCGGTAGAGGTAGGTTCGACTATCCCGATGGAGATAGGGGTGACGCTCGTGGACACGGCAGCTGCTGATTCCGCCTGGCCCGCCGGCGCGATCACGGACTTGCCGTGCTACCGGGTCAAACGCGGTTCCAGCTTGATGCCTGTACCAGCTGCGGCTGGTTCAGTATGCCGGGATAACCGCTGCGCGAGCATGGCCGCCGCGTAAGGCGGGACTGGCAACGCAGCGAGCGCGATCAGGCGCCTCCGAATCTGGGCAAAGATGGTGTTTCGGAAGAAAAGGGCGGTATATTCATTCCGTGCTTTTACGGAGCGCAGGCCGCAACCGCGATGAACCGCCCCATGTCGTCCGTTACGATCAATGGTAAGGTGCATCAGTTCGCACCGGGACTGACCGTGCTGCAAGCGCTGCGGCTATGCGGCGTAGACGTCGCGACCCTGTGCCATGACGAACGCGTGCAACCCGCGGCCACCTGCCGGCTGTGCCTGGTCCAGGTCGAGGGACACAGCAAGCCGCTCACGGCCTGCAACACGCCGCTCGCCGACGGCATGGTGATTCGCACCGGCACGCCGGACCTGGAAGACGAGCGGCGCACCCTGCTGGGCTGGCTGGCGCAGCATTACCCGCAGGACGTTCCACGCGAATACCCGGAACGGCCGTTCCACCAATTGCTACAGCGCTATGGTATCGAGGCGCGCGCCCAGGCGGATGCCGCGCGGGTCGATGCCTCGCACACCTATCTGCACGTCGACATGCAGCGCTGTGTCATGTGTTACCGCTGTGTGCGTATCTGTGCAGAACTGCAGGGCCAAAACGTGTGGCACGTCGTGGGCCATGGCGACTCGAGTCACATCGTGCCGGGCATGGCGCCGTCGCTGGGCGCCAGTGCGTGCGTGGCGTGCGGCGCGTGCGTGGATACCTGTCCGACCGCCGCGTTGCAGGACCGCCCGGTGCTGGAGCACGGCGTGCCGCAGCGCTGGACGCGCACCGTGTGTCCGTACTGCGGCACCGGCTGCGAGCTGGAGCTGGGCACGACCGGTGCGCGCGCCATCGTCGGGCGCCCGGTGCTGGATGCGCCCGCCAGCCACGGCCACCTGTGCGTGAAGGGCCGGTATGCCGTCGATTTCGGTACGAGCGCGGATCGGGTCACGCAACCGATGCTGCGCGAGCACGGCGCGTGGCGCGCGGCGACCTGGGATGAGGCGCTGGGCTTTGTGCGCGACCGGATCACCGCGATCCGCGCACGCCATGGTGCGCGCAGTCTCGCGCTGCTGGGCTCGGCGCGCTGCACCAACGAGGAAAACTATCTCGCGCAGAAATTCGCGCGCGTCGTGCTCGGCAATCACAACGTGGATTGCTGCGCGCGCGTCTGCCACACGCCGACCGCGGCGGCCATGAAGCTGATGCTGGGGGCGGGCGCCGCGACCAATTCGTACGACGACATCGAGCTGGCGCGCACCATCCTGGTGTGCGGCGCGAACCCGACCGAGAACCACCCGGTGATCGGCGCGCGCGTCAAGCGCGCCGCGCGCAACGGCGCGCGCCTGATCGTGATCGATCCGCGCCGCACCGAACTGGCGGAGATGGCCACGCTGCACGTCGCGCCGCGGCCGGGCGGCAACATACCGCTGTTGAACGCGATGGCGCATGTGATCGTCTGGGAGCGCTGGTATGACGAGGCGTTCGTGTCCGCGCGGGTCGCCGAGTTCGACGCGTTCCGCGACTTCATCGCCGCCTGGACGCCGGAAACCGCGAGCCCGCTGTGCGGCGTGCCGGCCGAGGTCATTGTCGAGGCGGCGCGCCTGTATGCGACCCACACCCCGTCGCTGATGATGCACGGACTGGGCGTGACCGAGCACGTGCAGGGCACCGAGGGGGTGATGGCGCTGGTCAACCTCGCGCTGCTGACCGGCAATCTCGGTAAACCGGGCTGCGGGGTGAATCCGCTGCGCGGCCAGAACAACGTCCAGGGCGCGGCGCACATGGGCGCCGATCCCGGGATCCTGACCGGCGCGATCCCGATCGAGCAGGGCCGCGAGTCGTTCGAACGCATCTGGGGCGTGCCGCTGCCGCACGAGCCGGGGCTGAATCTGCTGCAGATGATGGATGCCGCGGAGGCCGGCGAGCTCAAGATGCTGTGGGCCATCGGTTACGACATCCTGCTGACCAATGCGAACACGGCGGCGACCCGCCGGGCACTGGCCAATCTCGAACTGCTGGTGGTGTCCGATCTGTTCATGAACGAAACGGCGCGCGAATACGCGCACGTGTTTCTGCCCGCGGCTTCGAGTTTCGAGAAAGACGGGACGTTCATGAATGCCGAGCGGCGCGTGCAGCGTGTCCGCCGCGCGCTGGCGCCGCCGGGCG
>DATEYP010000313.1:0-11443 GCA_035256085.1 Acidiferrobacterales bacterium | reverse complement strand
GCTGGTGTATGGCGACGCGGGCAGTGTCGCGCAGGTGCACCGCGCGGCGTGGACGCAGGAGCATTACGCATTTCTGCGGGTGTTCACCAATTACGGTTTGTATCCTTTTTATGTTCTCTTTCTCGCGCTGCTGGCCTGGGGCTGGGTTCGACATGCGCCCGGGTTGAAGCTGCTCGCGCAGGGCTACCTCCTGGCGCAGCTGCTGGGCAGCGTGCTGATCGTGCGCATTCTCAAGATGACGCTCGGCCGCGCCCGCCCGGATGCCACGCCGTTGCCGGATTTCACCAGCGAGTGGGCCGGCTTCAGCTGGGACGCGGCGCATCACTCGTTTCCTTCCGGGCATACCGCCGATATCGTGATCAGCACCCTGTTCGCCGCGCTTTTGCTGCGCAATCCGTGGGCCGTTGGCGCGTGCCTGGTCTGGGCGGGCGCGCTGGCCATGAGCCGCCTGGCGCTCGCCAAGCACTATCCGAGCGATGCGCTCGCCGGCGCGGTTATTGCCGTGGCGGCCAGCCTCGTTGTGCTGCATTACTGGGTGCTGCCGCGCCTTGGGCGCGCGCCGCTCGGCGCGGGCGTGCAGTGGTGGACCGGCACGCACCGCCGCTGAGCTTGCCGCGCGAATTGCGAGCGGGTATAACGGCTGCATGCTCCGGCATCGCCTCCTGTCACGTCCGCTGCTTGCGCTATCGCTCGCGGGTGTACTGCTGTGCGCGCAGTGGCTGCTGGCGCAGCACGGCGCGAATCTCGAACAACACGTCTTCAACCACGCCTGCGAATGGTGCCTGACGCACGCACCGCTGCAGGCCGGCGTGCCGGCGGCGGCCTTGCCGCTGCCCGCGGCGGCCGGCGCCTCCATTCTTCCGGTTGTCACCCTCGCTGTCCCGGCCAGTATTGCGCGGCCGGTTTATCGCAGTCGCGCTCCGCCGTCCATTCTCCCGTAAACCGATGCGCGCCGTGCCGGCGCGCGGTTGAATCATTATTCCTCCGGTCCAGGCCGGATGAATTTACGTGGAGAAGTCTCCCATGCGTTTCAGTTTCTCTGTGTTGTGCCTGTTGTTGCCGCTGTCCGTCAACGCGGCCGAGTCCGCTGCCCTGCCAAAGGGCCAGCCCGCCAGTTTCAATCCGGACATCTCGCTCATTCTGTCCGGCAGCGCCGCGCACCTTGGCAACGACCCGGAGGATTACGTCATCCCCGGTTTCATGCTCGGCGCCGAGACCGGGCCGGGAACGCGCGGCTTGTCGCTCGGTGAATCCGAGCTGATTGTCAGCGCCAACGTGGACGACCTGTTCTACGGCCAGTTCACCGCCGCGCTCACGCCCGAAAACGAAATGGAAGTGGAGGAGGCGTTTGTACAAACGCTCGGCCTGCCGCACGGCCTGGGCCTGCGCGCCGGCCGGTTTTTCTCGGCCATCGGCTATCTCAACAGCCAGCATCCGCACGCCTGGGATTTCGTGGACACGGCGCTCGCCTACCGCGCGCTGCTCGCCAACCAGTACGGCGACGACGGCGTGCGGCTGAGCTGGGTGGCGCCAACTGACCTGTTCGTCGAGCTCGGTGGCGAATGGCTGCGCGGCGAAAACTTCCCGGCCGGCGGCGCGGCCAATAATGGCCAGGGCACGGCCACGCTGTTCGCGCACCTCGGCGGCGATGTCGGCGCGAACCACGCCTGGCGCGCGGGACTTTCGTTGCTGCGCGCGCGCTCCGAAGGGCGCGAGTCCGGCGCGCTCGACACGGCGCCCGACGCCTTCACCGGCGACAGCCGGGTCGCGATCGCCGACCTGGTGTGGAAGTGGTCGCCGGGCGGCAACCCGCGCCAGACCAACCTCAAGTTGCAGGCCGAATATCTGTGGCGCGACGAGGACGGTGAATTCACCGCCGACGTCAACAGCGTGAATGGGCCGGCGGTCACCGACGCCTACCGCGCCACCCATTCCGGCTGGTACGCGCAGGCGGTCTACCAGTTCATGCCGCAGTGGCGCGCGGGGTTGCGCTACGATCAGCTGCGCGCGCAGGAGATCGCGGCCGGCGCCAATGCCGCGCTGTTCGATACCCAGGGCCACGTACCGCGGCGCGCGAGCCTGATGATCGACTGGTCGCGCAGTGAATTCAGCCGCCTGCGCCTGCAAGTGAGCCGCGACCGCTCGCAGCCGGATGCCGACAGTCAGGTGTTCGTGCAATACATCATGAGTATGGGCGCGCACGGCGCGCATGCGTTTTGATCCTCAACCGCCAAGACGGCCGCTCTCGCGCATCCATGCGCTCCGCGGCACTTGTGCATCCATGCACGTCGCCAAGAACGCCAAGGAATACAAAATGAAAATACTCTTGTCAGTCGTGATTCTGTTTCTGTCCGTTGCCCCGGCGCAGGCCGCGCTCAAGGTGTTTGCCTGCGAACCGGAATGGGCGGCGCTGGTGCAGGAATTGGGCGGTGCACAGGTCACGGTTGCAAGCGCTACCACCGCGCTTCAGGATCCGCATCATATCGAGGCGCGCCCCAGTCTGATCGCCAAGACCCGCCAGGCGGATTTGCTGGTCTGCACCGGTGCCGGACTCGAGGCCGGTTGGCTGCCGCCGCTGTTGCGCACCGCCGGCAATCCGAAGGTGCAACCTGGCCAGCCCGGCTACTTCGAAGCCGCAAGTGCCGCCGCGCTGCTTGAAGTTCAAACACGCGCCGACCGCGCCGAAGGCGATGTGCATCCAGGGGGCAATCCGCATCTGCATCTGGATGCGCGCAACATTGCGCGCGTCGCCGAGCAGTTGGCGACGCGCCTCAAGCAGATCGATCCCGCCAACGCCGCACACTACGCTGCGCGCCGCGCCGACTTCGCGCGCCGCTGGCAGACGGCGCTGGCGCGCTGGGAACGCGAGGCCGCGCCGCTCAAGGGCATGCCGGTGGTCTATCACCACCGCAGCTGGGTGTATCTCGCCCACTGGCTGGGATTGAAAGAGGTCGGGGTGCTGGAACCCAAACCCGGGCTGCCGCCGACCGCGGCACATTTGACGCAACTACTCACCCAGCTCAAGGGGCAGCCAGCGCGTGCGATTGTGCGCTCGGCCTACGAAGACGGGCGCGCCGACGCGTGGCTGTCCGAGCGCGCGCAGATCCCGGCGCTGGTGCTGCCGTATACCGTGGGCGCCGAAGGCGCGGACGATCTGTTCAAGCTGTTCGATATCACCATTGCACGGCTCAAAGAGCCTGTCCTGAGCCCTTCGACTGTGCTCAGGATAGGCCAGTCGAAGGAGGCGACGCGATGAATCTGGCCCTGGAACTGAATGTGCTGCTTCCGGCGCTGCTCGCCGGGTTGCTGGTGCTCGCCACACACGTGCCGCTCGGGCAGGAAGTGCTGAAGCGCGGCATCGTGTTCATCGACCTGGCCATTGCCCAGGTCGCGGTGCTGGGCGTGATCGCCGCCGAGGTGCTCGGCTTCGAGGCGCACGGCTGGGCGGTGCAGGCCATTGCCGCCGCCGCCGCGCTCACCGGCGCCGCGCTGCTGTCGTATGCCGAGCGCCGCTTCGCCGCCCAGCTGGAGGCGCTGATCGGCGCGCTGTTCGTACTGGCCGCAAGCGCGGCGCTGCTGCTGTTGCACAGCCACCCGCACGGCGCCGAGCATCTCAAGGTCGTGCTCGAAGGCCAGATTCTCTGGACCGAAATGAAAACCCTGCTGCCGGTCGCGCTGCTGTATGCCGCCGTGCTCGCGCTCTGGTTCGGTGCGCGCCGGCACTTCGGGCGCGCCGGTTTCTATTTTCTGTTCGCGCTCACGGTCACCGCCTCGGTGCAGCTGGTCGGCGTGTATCTGGTGTTCGCCAGCCTCATTATCCCGGCGCTGGCAGCGCCGCGTCTGCCGTTCGCCTATGCACTGGGTGCGCTGGCCTATGCCATTGGCTTGGTCTTGTCGCTCACCGCCGACCTGCCGGCCGCGCCGGTGGTTGTCTGCGCGCTGGCACTGTTGGGTGCCGTAGTCTGGCGGTTTGCGCCATCGGTCCGGCGCAGAGCGGTCTAAGGAGCATGTGATGGCGTCTGCATTGTGCGAAATGACATGATGTAAACCATAATCAGGTAATGCAGCGGTTCATTGAAAGATGTAATAACAGGAAGAACGGAGCGAGTCCGGTCTCTTGAATTTTGTTCCGACGACGTGATCGAACCTTATTTCCCACGCTGAACTCTTATGATTTTCCGTCGCAATAAAGACAAGAAAAAGCATAAAACCGTTTCGCCGAAGCCCGCGACCAAGGCCGGCAACACCGACCCGATGCTGCGAAACCTCAAGAGTTTCGTGGTCGAGGAAATCGAGCTTAGTGACACGACGCCACCGCCACCGCGTAGTCTGCGACATCATGGTACTTCGGACATTTTCTCGATCAAGAAATCGTCGCGCTGGTGGCCGGCGGTGCGGATCGCGGCCGGGGCCACCAGTCTGCTGTTGATCGCCGTGATGGCGTCGCTCGTGACGCGCAATGTCTGGCCAACTGACGAAACCCGCTGGCTGGCCATCGCCTGGGAGATGTGGGCACGCGGGGATTTGCTCGTGCCGCGCCTGAACGGCGTGCCCGCCAGTGTGGCACCGCTGTTCTTCTGGCTGGTGCACCTCGGCTGGCTGGCGTTCGGCGTGGTCGACTGGTGGCCACGGCTGGTGCCGCCAGTTTTCATGCTCGGCAGCATGTTTCTCGCGGCGCGCATGGCGCGTTATCTCTGGCCGGGGCAGGGCGATGCAGTACGCTATGTGCCGTTGGCGATGCTCGGCGGTTTTTACTGGGTGTTCAGCGCGACCCTGCTCAGTGCCGATCTGCTCACCGTATTCTTCACACTGTATGCGCTCACCACCGTGTTGAGGATGTGGCGCACGCGCGACCAGCGTGTGTGGCTGCTGCTCGGGTTGGCTTTTGGCCTTGGGTTGCTCGCTTCCGGCAGCCTGATATTCCTGTATGTCCTGCCGATGGCGCTGCTGGCGCCGCTTTGGGCGCGCGGCACGCCGACCATGCCGTGGAAGTTCTGGTATGCAGATATCCTCAAGGCCGCGTTTGTCGGCCTCGCCATCTATGCCGCGTGGGCCGTGCCGGCAACGAAAACCATGGGCGCGGCCAATGTGCTCGGCCCGCTGCTGGCGCCGCTGAACGCTCACACGCTTGATGTGTTTGCCGGCGCACGCCCGTGGTGGTGGTATCTGTTCCTGTTGCCGGGCTTGGCATTCCCGTGGACATTGTGGCCGCTGCCTTGGTTACGCTTGTGGCACATCCGGGGCGAACCGATCAGCAATGGCCTGGTGTTTTGCATGCTGTGGGCGGTTTTGGTGGTTGCGCTGTTTTCGTTTTTCGACGTGAAGCAGCCGCAGTTCCTGTTGCCGGTGGTGCCGGCATTTTTTCTGGTTGCCGCCTGGCTGCTGCTGGACGAAGAGCATGCCACGCACGATCACAGCCGGCTCGCGTCGACCATGATATTTCCGCTGCTCCTGCTCGGCGGCCTGCTCGCCATTCTGCCGGGCCTGCCGCGTGTCCCGGTTCTGCCGGAATTCCTGTGGCAGCTGTCGCCGTTCGTGGGGGTCGGCATCATCGGTGTCGGCGTGGCCGTTGGCTGGCTGCCGTTGCCGGCGATCGAGGCACGCATCGCCAACATGGCGGTCACGGTGGTTGTGATCACGGCGCTGGTGTTACTGGTCAACGGCTGGCAATTCAATGCCAATTTCGATGTGAGCGGCGCGGCGCGCGTGCTGGCTACGGCCCAGCAGCAGGGCAGCGCGGTGGCGCACGTCGGCGCCTACCGCGGGCAATACCACTTCGCCGGGCGCCTTACCAAACCGATCGAGGTCGTTTCCCCGGAGCAGCTGGAGCTGTGGGTCGTTGGCCACCCGGACGGACTGGTCGTCACCGATACGAAAGTCTGGCAACCAGCGGTGGTGCCGGGCGCAATGCCCTTGTACGAGCAAACGTACAGCGACACACATTTGCGCATCTGGCCGGTGGCGGCGCTGAAAGGCGGCTAGGGAACATCTGATTAAGTCGTCATGCCGGCTTTCGCCGGCATGACGGCAATTGGACTTAATCAGAGCTTCGCTAGCGCAGTGCTTCGTTCTGTTAGGAGATCAAGCGCAGGGTTCCTTCCCCTTCAAGGCTAATCTATGCACACATCTTTGAACTATCCTTTGTCTGACCACAGACAACGGGAGGGATCGAGATGGAAGCTGCGCAAGCGGTGCGGGAAAAGGAATTATACGATGTGGGCTATTTTGGCGATGCGCGTTTAAAAAAACGGTGCGGTATTGTTTCAGCGCATGGTGGCCCAACAGACTGTTTGCTTGCGGCAACTGGCTGGAAGCCGGTCCCGGGAAGTTCAATTTGGCCGCTGGCTGGCCAATGACAAAGTGACGTCGGATGAGTTGATCGCCACGGCCTGCGCCCGTACCGGGCAGGTGGCGGCGGGGCGGCATGTGCTGGCGATCCAGGACACGACCGAGCTGAACCACCAGGCGCACGCCGGGCGCGTCAGCGGCTTGGGGACGGTGGGCAACGGCCGCGACGTGGGCCTGTTTCTGCACCCGTTGCTGGTGGTTGATGCAACGACGGGCGACTGCCTTGGGCTGGCCCACCTGCATCCTTGGATTCGAACGGACCAAGCGGCGCCCCACTATCGGAAACTGCCGATCGAGGACAAGGAGTCCTACCGGTGGCTTGCGACTGCGCAGGCCGGCAAAAAGTGCTTGTCCGAGGCGGCCCGGGTCACGATCATTGCCGACCGGGAAAGCGACATTTACGAAGAGTGGGCACGGCTGCCCGATGCGCGCACGGATCTGCTGACGCGCGCGTGCCGCGACCGCAGCCTGGCCACGGGCGGTAAACTGTATGCGTGGCTGGATGCCCAGCCCGCGCACGGCACCTACGACTTTGACGTTCCGGCCCGCCCCGGCCAGCGCAGCGCCCACCGCGCGACCTTGGAAGTACGCTTTGGACGGATCGCGATCAAACGGCCGGCGTCCTGCTCGGACAAGAGCGCGCCGAAACAGATCGAGTTGCAGGTTGTTGAAGTCAAGGAACTGCCCAGCAGCGTGGTGGGCGATGAAACGCCGATCCACTGGCGACTGCTGACCACGCACCGCGTCGAGTGTCTTGAGGACGCCTTGCAGTGTGTGGCGTGGTACCGGCAGCGCTGGCACATCGAACAACTGTTCAGGACCCTGAAGAAGCAGGGTTTGAATGTGGAAGGCAGTCAAGTTGAAACCGGGGAAGGCCTGACGAAGCTGGCCTGTCTGGCCGCCCAGGCGGCGGTGCGCACCCTGCAACTGACCTTGGCCCGTAATACGCAGAGTCCCGCGCACGCCGCCGACGTGTTCGACCCGGAGGAGCTTGAAGCGATACGGCACCTCCTGCCCACGCTGGAAGGAAAGACGCAAAAACAGAAGAACCCTCATCGCGCAGGCTCCCTCGCCCAAGCGGCATGGGTTATTGCCCGTTTGGGTGGATGGAAAGGATATGCGTCCGAAGCCAAACCCGGCCCCATTACCATGCTGCGCGGTTTGCAGCGGGTCGAGGCCATTTGCCAAGGCTGGAAATTGGCTACCGCGAAAGATGTGTGCATAGATTAGCTTTACGGGGGAGGGATGGGGAGGGCAACTCTTATCAACGTCTCTCACCAACTCCCCCTCCCCCCTTGCGGGGGAGGGATGGGGAGGGGGTAGCTGCCTGCGCTTCGCGCTCCGGCACGGCACGAATGGCGTGCGGCGGGCAAACGCTGACGCAGATCAGGCAACCCTTGCAGTGGTCGTAGTCGATCTCCGGTGCGCCGTCGGCGCGCACGCGGATGGCGCTGTCCGGGCAAAGCGTGCTGCACACCCAGGCGCAACGGTGACAAAGTTCGTAGTCAACCACCGGCCGCAGGGTGCGCCACACGCCGGTGTTGGCCTGCACGCTCGTGCCCGGCGCGAACACATCCGGCGCGGCAATCCGCGCCGCTTCGAACGGCAGCTCGACCCAGTCCGGCGGCGCATAATCCGTGGCCGCAATCGCACCGCCCTCGGCAACCACGCCGGCATGCGCCTGCACGGCATCGTAGGCGGCCAGCGCCTGTTCGAGGTTCTGCGCCACCACCGCCTCGCCGTGCGCGCCGAGCTCGGCGCGGATCGCATCCGCCAGCGCCGCGCGCCGGATCACGCCGGTGAGGCGCGCCGCCGCGCCGGCGCACATGGCGCCGATGTAGGGCAGCTCGGCGCGCTCGGTGACCTCCGCGCTCACCGGCAGCGTCACGATGCTGCCCATGCGTCTGAGCCGCTCCCTCCAGGTTGCGGGCGGCTCGGCGCTGTTGATCAGCAACACGGTATGCGGCGTTACGCCCTGCAACACGTTCGCCGCCGGCACCGGCACCAGCGATTCGTCGGCGACGATCACCAGATCGGGATGGGTGACAGCGCCGCGTTCCAGAATCGGCGCGCGCGCGGCGCGCACGTAGGCAAACATCGGCGCGCCGCGCCGCTCGGCGCCGTACACCGGCGCGTCCTGCACCTCGTAGCCTTCGCTGAAGAAGGCGCTGCCGAGGATGCGGCTGGCGGTCTTGATGCCCTGACCGCCGCGGCCGTGGAAGCGGATGCGGTACATGCTAAATCCCCCCTCTCCCCCCTTTTGCAAAGGGGGGGACGCAACCCCTGACCGTTGCAGAAGGAAGAACCGGGTACATCATCCAACCCGCCTGCGCAATACGAAGACACGAAACCCAGCCCCTTTTGCAAAGGGGGAGGACGCAACCCCTGACCGTTGCAGAAGGATGAGCCGGATTTATCATCCAGACCGCCGGCGAAACACGAAGACACGAAACCCAATCCCACTTCAACCAACGGGGGCACAGAATCCGGCCCCCCTTTGCAAAAGGGGGGTGCGGGGGGATTTTCAGTAAATGGCCCATCGCCGACAGCTCATCGCCTGCTTGACCCGCTGCACCGCCAGCTGCATCGCCGCGGCGCGCGGCAATATCCGTTTCTTCCTGGCCTGCTCGAGCACCTCGTCGGTATTGGCGCGCAGTTTCTCCTCGATGACCGCGAACGCCTCGGACTGCGACGCGCCGCGGTACTCGGTGGCGGCGCAGATCACGCCGCCGGCGTTGGCGATGAAGTCCGGCACCACCAGTACGCCCTTGTCGTGCAGAACCTGCTCGGCGCCGACGGTGAACGGGATATTCGCGCCCTGTACCACCAGCTTCGTGCGCAGGCGCTGCACGTTGTCCTCGTGAATCACATCCGGGCGCGCCGCCGGAATCCAGATGTCGCACTCGACGTCGATCACGGCGTCGCGTTCGAGCTTCTCGCCCTCCGGGTAATCACACACCAGCCTGTCTGACTCCTTGAGATCGATGAGCTTGTGCACATCGATTCCTTGCGGATTATGGATCGTGCCGCACGAGTCGGCGGCCGCCACCAGCACCGCGCCTTCGGCGGCCAGGAAGCGCGCGGCGTGCTTGCCCACTGCGCCGAAGCCCTGGATCGCGACGCGCGCGCCCTGGATAGTGAAGTCGCGGTAGCGCAACGCCACGTCGGTGACATGCCGCAGCCCCCAGCCGGTGGCGCCGATCTCGTCGAGCGGAATGCCGCCGAGCTCGCGCGGCAGGCCGACGCTGCGGCCGATCTCGTCCTTTACCCAGGCCATGCAGACCTCGTCGGTGCCCATGTCCGGACCGAAAATGTAATCGCGCTCGTGGCGCAACGCGCTGGCGAAGGCACGGATCAGCTGTTCCTTCTTCGCTGGCTCCATCTTCGGATCGGCGAACAGCACCGACTTGCCGCCGCCGTGCGGCAGCCCGGCGGCGGCGTTCTTGAGCGTCATGGCGCGCGCCAGGCGCGCGCATTCCTCGACGCTCACGTCCGGCGCCATGCGCAGGCCGCCGATGGACGGACCGGCGGCGGCATTGTCCACCACCAGGATGCCCTTCAGTCCGAGGGTCGGCTGATACACGTGAATGATCTTGGCCGGGCCGAGGTCGTCGGCCAACCGGAAGATATCCGTCATGAATGCCCCTCCTGCTCGCCGACCGGCTCGGCATCGTGCGACTGCGGGTGGGCGGTGCGCAGCACGTATTTGTCGCTGTCCCAGTACAGCGGCTTCTCGGTCTGCAGCAGGTGCAGCAGGTTGCGGAAATCCTCGGGGCTGAGGCCGTTCAGGAAATACAGCTCGGTGAGATGCGTGGCGCTGCGCAACACCATACGTCCGCAGCCCGGCTTGTCGGCGCTGCCGGAGGGCATCCACTCGGCATAGTAATTTCCGATCGTAATGACGGCCATCCGCCCCTCCCGCTGTGTTGCTTCCCGACGCTCACCACTATGGAACGCAAGGCCCGGGGTGTCTTTGATAAAGATCAGATCGGTTCTGGACTTTCTCCGGAGAAAAACAGGTGCCCGGCGGGCGGTGCAGCACGCCCGGCGGAGCGTAGTGCGCCTGTCACACATCCGTCTATATAATGGCGGGGAACTTGCAAGGCGGTTTACACTCACACTGTCCGTATATGCCAACACTGCAACAGACCATTCTGGAGAAAAAGGCCGCGCTCGCGGACACCGTGAGCGCGCCGCTTGGGCTGCTCGCCGCCCGCGTCGCCGAGGTCTGGCCGGATGCCGACGCCATTGACCTGCGCCTTCAGGAAGGACTGGCCTCACTGCCCAACTGCCAGCTGTTGTATGCCTGGGATGTGAACGGCATCGAGCTCTCTTCCATGGTGCGCGCCAAGGGCCCGGACCCGTCGTGGCGCGGCCGCGACCTGTCGGATCGCCCCTACCTCAAGAATCACCTGCCGTACAAGGGCGTGATGCTGTCGTCCGTGTACCTCAGCAAGTACACCTACGAGTTCTGCCTCACCGCGCTGCAGGCGGTAAGCCGCGACAACCAGCTGCTCGGCTTCATTGCCGCGGATTTCGCGGTCAACGACCTGCTGCGCAACGACAAGCTGGCCGCGGTCCAGGAAGTGAAGTGGAAGCAGTTCCGCGGCGATCCGTCGGTGCGCGGCACGGTGTTCATGCAGACGCGCGCGCACAGCCTGTTCGACGAGCACATCAACGAGGCGATCGAGGGTATCGCCATGCTGATGCGCGAGCACGGCGTGTTCCACAGCAAGATCCACTTTTCCAGCGGGCGCTGCTCGTTCTGGCTGTTCGACGATCCGTACAACTACCGCCTGCACGGCGTCGAGGAGATCATCGACCCGGAGCTGTGTCTCGCCTACCCGGTGCGCCCGTATCCGGAGAAGGCCGCGACGCCGGCTGCCGACATCATCAAGGTGCTGGATCAGTTCAAGGCGCTGCGCTTTGCGGACGAAACGCTCTACCTGCGTTCCGGATCGCTCAACATCATGAACGGCATGATCGGCCTGACCTTCTCGTGCGACGGTTCGCACTACATGTCGGTCGAGGAATTTCTCCGGCACGACATCGGTTTCTGGCTGGGCACGACCACCGGCGCGCAACCGATGGCGCG
>DATEYP010000312.1:0-14382 GCA_035256085.1 Acidiferrobacterales bacterium | reverse complement strand
AATGGGCCCTTCGCGCAAGCCATAGGCCGCACAGGCCTCAGCAACACGCTGCGCGATCCGCGCCTGGACAGCCGGTGCGTGTCGCGAGGGCGTGGTGTAGTAGGTTTCCTCGAAATACGGTCCATCGAGCGGATCGGGCTTGTCGAAAATGGCGAGAATTTTCAGATGTCCATCGCTGAGCAGTCCCTCCACGGCAACTTCGGAACCGGGAATGAATTCTTCGATCAGCAGCGTCTCGCGTTCCTCACGATCCGGAATATCGGCCAGCATGCCGGCGATTCGCGCGATAGCTTCTTCAAGCTGCGCGCCGTCATCGACACGAATCACGCCACGGCTCGCGGACAATGCCACCGGTTTGACGACGCACGGGAAACGTACAGACGAAAGTTGCGCTGCAAGCGGGCCTGTCAGGTCAATCTTCCAGTGGCGAGGAACCGGGATCCCGGCGCTCGCCAGGTGACGGCGTGCCAGATCTTTGCGGCGTGCGAGACGTACCGAGAGGAGTGAATTATGCGGAAGCTGCAGAGCCATGCCGGCCTGCACGGCAAACTCGCTGCTGGCGTCGTCCGTGCCGATCACGCCATTAAACGGCTGCACCTGCGCTGCGCTGAGCAGCGCCTGCAGAGAGCCCGGCATATCGTGCAGATTCACCTGCACACCGGGCATCTCCAGTCCTGAGAGAGTATGCCTGCCCTCGGAGGCAATCAGCAGATCGACGCCTTGTGCACGCGCCGCCGCGATATACGGCGCCGTGCGATAACTGTCGCGCGGGGCGACCAGCAGAACGCGCGGTTTAGCGACCGCAGCCCCCGCCGCCACAACCGCCACTGCCGCAACCGCCACCGCCTGTTTTCGGCGCCTGGTAGGCATTGCGGAACACGAATGCCGGATTGGGGCCATCGGAGATGAAGTCAATTTCGGCGCCATGCAGAAAGTTGAGGGCCACCGCATCCACCACGACCTTCAGCTCCGGCGTCTCGATGACGTGGTCATAGTCGGTCGATTGGTCGGCGTAGGTCATGCCGTAAGCCATGCCGCCGCAGCCGCCGCCGGAAACGAACACGCGAATGGCAGATGCCTCATCTCCGGCTTCGGCCAGCAGCTCGGCCAGCTTGCTGCGGGCGGTAGCGGTGATCTGTAACAGGGACTTGGCACTCGCATCCGTGCTTTCGGTCTGGACTAGGGCTGTCATGTGGCGACTCCGCTGAGTTGGCTAATGTGCACATTGTAGCAATGTGCCCGCTGATGCGCCAACGGGATGCCTGAACAGGTTCTTTTATTCAGCGCCTATCCGGTACAATGCGTACAGAGACCACAGGAAGCCCCTATGTCACGTATTGTCTTTTGCCATGTTCTGCAACGCGAGGCCGAAGGTCTCGACTTCCCTCCCCATCCAGGCGCGCTCGGTCAGCGTCTCTACGAAAATATCTCGCGTGAAGCCTGGCAGCGCTGGCTGACGCATCTCACGGTTCTGATCAACGACCATGGTTTAAGCACCGCCGATCCGGTGAGCATTGCAATCATCGAGCAGCATATGCTCGGATTTCTGTTCGGTGAGGGGGAATTCGGCAATTTTCCGGCCGGCTACAGTCCGCCGAGACGCAAGAAGTAATCTGAGGCCCTGTGCTGTACAGGGAAGTACGAATGCCGCGAGCGCAGGATGCGCAGGAGCGGCCTTCGATCGTTCTTTCATCCCGACTAAAAATGGCGTTTAGCCACAGATGAACGCAGATTAATGCAAATGCATTATGCCGTTGATGCAGCGAAGCTGTTCATCCTTTTGGTGGGCTGGCGAATACAGGCAGCGCATTGAATATCCGCGTTTATCTGTGTTCATCTGCGGCTAACTGCTTTTTCCCGGTTCATTAAGCCATTTGCCTATCCGGTCGCGAGGGTTACAAACGCGACCGCGTGATCTTCCTCGTCTGCCAGGCTCACGTGCACGCCGATAATCCGATTGGCCTGAATGAAGTCGGCGGCCTGATCGGTAAACGCGAGCTGTGGTTTGCCGGCGGCGTCGTGCGTGACGCCAATGTGATGCAACATCAGACCGTCGCGGAAACCGGTGCCCATGGCCTTGGCAGCGGCTTCCTTGGCGGCGAAGCGCTTGGCGAGAAAATGCGCCTGACGCGATTCCTTCCGGAACTCGAAAAGCTCGGCGGGCGTGAGAATGCGTTCCGCGAATTTTTCCCCGTAGCGTTCGATGTTCTTCTGCATGCGCGCCACGCGCACGATGTCCGTGCCAATGCCGAAGATCACCTTGCCGCCGCCTCGCGCATCAGCCGCTTCATCTCGCGCACGGCCTCCTGCAAACCGCTGAACAGCGCGCGCGCCACGATTGCATGTCCGATATTGAGCTCGGCGATACCGGGGATGGCCGCGATCGCTTGCACATTGTGATAGTTGAGGCCGTGACCGGCGTTCACCTGCAACCCCAGATCCAGACCCTGCCGCACGCCAAGCTCGATACGTGCCAGTTCTTCACCGCGCTCATCGGCACCCGCGGCGTCCGCATAACGTCCGGTATGGATTTCGATTACCGGCGCGCCGGTGCGCAGCGCAGCATCGATCTGTTCGGGCTCGGCGTCTACGAACAGCGACACGCGCACGCCGGCATCTACCAAATGTTTGCATGCGGCGCTGATATTCTTCTCGTGCGAAACCACGTCCAGGCCGCCCTCGGTGGTGAGCTCCTGGCGACGCTCCGGTACCAGGCAACATTCCGCTGGCCGCAGGCGCACCGCATACACCAGCATTTCCCCGGTCGCGGCCATTTCCAGATTCATGCGCGTTTGCAGAATCGAACCCAGCTGCTCGACATCGCGTTCCTGGATATGGCGGCGATCTTCGCGCAGGTGTAAGGTAATGGCGTCCGCTCCAGCCTGCTCGGCCTCGATGGCTGCCTGCACCGGGTCCGGAAAGCGCGTGCCACGTGCCTGGCGCAAGGTCGCCACGTGGTCGATGTTCACGCCCAGCTTGATCACGCCTTGCTCCTTTCAGTATCGGCTGCGGTCTGCGGGTATTCTAGCGCGTTCTGCGCCAAGCGCGGGCGAAACAGGCCGCGGCTGGTCAACGGTCGTTCACCGAGGTGGCGCGCCAGCAGGGCGCGCATCAAATGCTTCACTTCACGCAGCACAGCTTCATCGACGAGGCGCTCACACGCCAGTGCCAGCAGGCTGGCGCCCTGAATGGCCAGGCCCTCGCCATCTGCGGCATGCGCTGGCACTGGTCCACGTTCCGGGACATATCGATATAGCTGCTCTGGCTGTATCGGCGCACCGTCAACCATATCGTGATCGAGCACCAGACCAAAACCGATGTCTTCAAGCAGGCGCTTCTCGAACACGCGCAACACCGCCTCCGTATCACAGCCTTCGCCAAGCCGGCCGAGTGCCTCGCTGTAGCGCTCAAACAGGCGCTCATGCGGGTCGTGCCGATGCAACAGACGCAACAGCAGCTCATTGAGGTACAGGCCGCAAAAAAGCGATTCGCCGGATATGGCCGGCGCCGGGCCGGCGGATTCCGCACCGGTCAGCGTCGCGAGTTCGCCCCGTCCGCTGAACCCCACCACCAGCGGTTGAAAGGGAATGAGCGCGGCACGCAGTGGCGAGCGCGCACGGCGCGCGCCTTTGGCAATGAGCCCCAGGCGTCCGTGCCGGCGGGTAAACATTTCCAGCAGGAGACTGGTTTCACCGTAGTCGTGATGATGCAGGACATAGGCCGATTCCTGATTGACGCGCATCAGCCCTCCTCGCTGTAGCCGAGGCTCTTCAGGGCGCGCGCGTCATTCGACCAGCCCTCGCGCACCTTGACCCAGAGCCCGAGATAGACCTTGCGTCCGAAGGCCTTCTGCATTTCAAGACGCGCACGCTTGCCGATTTCCTTCAGACTTGCGCCGCCTTTGCCGATCAGAATCGCCTTCTGGCCTTCCTTCTCTACCCAGATCACGGCTTCAATGTGCTGGTGTTTCGGTTCATCCCGGAATTCGGTGATTTCAACCGCCACCGCATAAGGGACTTCCTCGCCGAAGCTGCGAAATACCTGCTCGCGCACAAACTCCGCGGCCTGAAACCGGTCGCTGCGATCGGTGATCTGCTCGGCATCGAAATAGGCGGGATGTTCGGGCAACAGCCGTAGCAGAATGTTCTCCAGCACCGGCACGTTATCGCCGTCCTGCGCAGACAGGGGTACGATTTCTGCAAACGCGTAGCGTTGCTGCATCGTTTCGATCAACGGCAGCAGGCGTTCGCGCACCTTCAGGCGATCTACCTTGTTGATCACGAGAATCACCGGGCAGCGGGCCTGGCGCGCCACTTCAAGCGCCGGTTCGTCGCGCTCTGTCCAGCCGTCTGCCGTCATGACCAGCACCACGGCATCGACGCCCTCCAGGCTCGTGCGTGCCTCGCGGTTCATCAGGCGGCTGAGCTGCTTGTCGCTTTCACCGCGGTGCAATCCCGGCGTATCCACGTAGATAATCTGGGCCTGCGGCGTGTTGTGAATGCCGAGTATACGGTGGCGCGTGGTTTGGGCGCGCGGCGAGGTGATGCTGACCTTTTGTCCGACGAGGCGATTGAGCAAGGTGGATTTTCCGGCATTCGGTCGGCCGATAATCGCAACGAACCCGCTATGGAAGCCGTCGTGTGGCTGCGTTAGCGCAGACGTGCCCTTAGTCATCGGTTTCGCACTTCAGAAGTTCGCAAGCGCGCGTGGCGGCTGCCTGCTCGGCATAACGACGGCTGCTGCCTTCGCCCTGCACGGCTTGCGTCAGGCCTGGCACGCGACATTCCACGACAAAGTGCTGCTGATGCGGCTCACCGCTGACTTCCAGCACGTTATAGGTCGGCGTGGGCAGAGACTTGCGCTGAAGAAACTCCTGCAAACGCGTCTTGGGGTCTTTGAGGATACTGTTCGGGTCGATGTTGTCCAGAATCGGCTGATAGCGGCGCAACACGACACCCCGGACTGCCTCGATGCCGCCGTCCTTGTAGACAGCGCCAAACACGGCCTCCAGGGCATCGGCCAGTATCGAATCGCGGTCGAAGCCGCCGCTTTTGAGCTCCCCGCTGCCCAAATCGAGGCAGTTGCCGAGATCCAGTGCGCGTGCCAGTGTCGCCAGGGTCTCGCGCCGCACCAGTGTCGCGCGTAAACGCGTCAGCTCGCCTTCGCTGAGCTGCGGAAACTGGTCGTACAGGACATCGGCGACGATGAAACTCAGGATGCTGTCGCCGAGAAACTCAAGGCGTTCGTAATTCCGGCTGCTGTGGCTGCGATGGGTTAAGGCGCGCGCGAGCAGCGCCTCATCATGGAAAGCATAACCTAACTGCTTGGTGAGTTCCTTGTGGGCACTGCTCAACGGACAGTGACCTGTGCGGTGTCATCAAACTCGATCAAGGCAGTTATATTGTAGGCGAGTGGCACGCGCCGTTCGTATGTGATGCGGATGGTCATGCTGCCGGGTTTTTTTTCCACGATCAGGGCCTTGTTCAAGTCGATATTGTCGACGCTGTCGATATTGAAACGCCGATCAAACGCCGCCTTGATTAGGGTCTTATCCATCTCGCTGATGCCCGGCTGTTTGGCAATGCCCTCCAGCGCTTTCTTGACCTTGGCGTATTCCATATAGGGCGGCAGCAATTTGAAGAAAAGCACAACGAAGAATATGAATAGTGTCGCGATCACCAGCAGTCCCCAGAAGGTCATGCCGTTCTGCCTGTTTCTGTTCAGCATCCTGCGCCTCCAAATATCTGTTTCATTCATTGTATGGAACTGCCGATCCGGGTCCAGGACACGCCGCCTTTACCAAGGCCCAATTTGAACAGCAGTCCTTCATTCTCATAGTCCCAGCTGAACCAGACCAGGAATGCCCGGCCGACCACGTTTGCCTCCGGCACCATGCCCCAGTAACGGCTGTCATTGCTGCGGTCGCGGTTATCGCCCATCGTGAAATAATGCCCCGCTGGCACGCTAAACTCCAGTACACCCGGGTTCTGGCCTTCTCCGTGCAAAATGGTGTGCTCAATGCCATTGAGCTGCTCCTTTAGAATCCGGGCGAAGATCATGTGGTCACCGGACTCCGTATAAGTGTAGTCGCCTGCCGGCGTCTGCAACATCGGTTGATTGTTGATGATCAGTTTCTTGTCGCGGTACACGATGTGGTCGCCAGGCAGGCCAATGACGCGCTTGATGTAATTGACCGAGGGATCGCGCGGAAAGCGAAACACCATGACTTCTCCACGTTTGGGCGCACTGATCTCCAGCACTTTCCGGTTGATCACCGGCAGGCGCAGGCCATAGGTGTATTTGTTGACCAGGATGAAGTCGCCGGCCACCATGCCCGGCATCATCGAGCCCGACGGGATGCGAAATGGCTCGACCAGAAACGAGCGCAGCAGGAACACGAACAGGATCACCGGAAAGAACGCGCGCGCGTATTCGACGATGAGCGGCTCGTGCCGCTCCCTGTCGACAACCGCTTCCGGCTTTCCGGCCTTCTTCAGCGCCGCGGCGGTACGCGCGCGCGCCGGTGCCCAAATGAAGTGGTCGGCGGCCCAAATGATGCCGGTCGCCAGCAGTGCAACAAACATGATGAGCGCGAAGTCCATGGCCTATTTCTCGTCCACGCGCAGCACCGCCAGGAATGCTTCCTGCGGAATTTCCACCGACCCGACCTGCTTCATGCGTTTTTTACCTTCTTTCTGTTTCTCGAGGAGTTTGCGCTTGCGCGAGATGTCACCACCATAGCACTTGGCAATGACGTTCTTGCGCAATGCCTTGACCGTTTCGCGCGCAATAATATGCGAACCGATGGCCGCCTGAATAGCGACGTCGAACATCTGGCGCGGGATCAGTCCGCGCAGCCGGGTGACCAGATCGCGCCCGCGGTACTGCGCCTGCGCGCGGTGCACCATGCTGGACAGGGCGTCCACCCGCTCACCGTTGATGAGCACCTCAAGCTTGATCACGTCGGTCGGCCGGAATTCAAGGAAATCGTAGTCGAGCGACGCGTAGCCGCGCGACACCGATTTCAGCCGGTCGAAGAAATCCAGCACCACTTCACCCAGCGGCATCTCATAAGTAAGCATTACCTGCCGGCCGACGTACAGCATGTTCTTCTGGATGCCGCGCTTCTCCACGCACAGCGCAATCACCGGTCCGATGTACTCGGACGGCAGCAGGATATTGGCGCGGATAATCGGCTCGCGGATTTCTTCAATCAGCGTCGGTTCTGGCAATTTGGCCGGGTTTTCGACCTGCAATACTTCTCCCTTGACGGTCAGTACTTCGTAGACGACAGTCGGCGCGGTGGTAATAAGATTCAGATTGTACTCACGCTCCAGACGCTCCTGAACGATCTCCATGTGCAGCATGCCGAGAAATCCGCAACGGTAGCCGAAGCCGAGCGCCTGCGACGTCTCGGGCTCGTAGTGCAGCGAAGCATCGTTGAGTGTGAGTTTTTGCAGCGCATCGCGGAACGCTTCGTAATCGCTCGCCTCCACCGGATAGAGGCCGGCGAACACGCGCGGCTTGATCTCCTTGAAGCCCGGCAGCGGCTTGGTGGCAGGTTTATCGGCACGCGTCACCGTGTCGCCGACGCGTGCGCTGCGCACGTCCTTGATGCCGGCGATAATGAAACCCACCTCGCCGACGCCCAACGATTCGGTCGGCGTGCGCTTCGGGGTAAACACCCCGACCTGATCAACCGGGAACTCGTCGCCTGTGGCCATGAGCCGGATCTTCTGCTTCGGTGCCAGCGTGCCCTGCATGACGCGCACCAGCACCACCGTGCCGAGGTAGTTGTCGAACCAGGAATCGATAATCAGCGCCTGCAGAGGCGCCTCGGCGTCGCCCTGCGGCGCCGGAATGTGTTCGATGATCGCCTCGAGTATCCCGGGTATGCCGACACCGGTCTTGGCGCTGCACGTAAGCGCATGGGTGGCGTCGATGCCGATAATGTCCTCGATCTCCTTGATCACCCGCTCGGGATCGGCCTGTGGCAGATCGATCTTATTGAGCACCGGCAGGATCACCAGGTTCAATTCCGACGCGGTGTAGCAATTGGCCACGGTCTGCGCCTGCACGCCCTGCGAGGCGTCCACCACCAGCAGCGCACCCTCGCAGGCGGTGAGCGAGCGCGACACCTCGTAGGAGAAGTCGACGTGCCCCGGCGTATCGATCAGGTTCAGGCGATAGACCTGGCCGTTCTTTGCCTTGTAGTTGAGCGCCACGGTCTGCGCCTTGATGGTGATGCCGCGCTCGCGTTCGATGTCCATCGAATCGAGCACCTGCGCCTGCATTTCGCGTTCCTCGAGCCCGCCGCAGAACTGGATGAAGCGGTCGGCAAGCGTCGACTTGCCGTGATCGATGTGCGCGATGATGGAAAAATTGCGGATGTGCTGCGGATCCCAGCCACTCATGCCAGCACCTCGGAAAGACCTGCGCCGGGATTCGCGGGACAAGAAAAGGGCACCGCGGGCGCCCTTCCTGCACCGTTCAGAAGAAATAATGCCATGTGCTCAAAAGGACAACTGCGGATCGGATAGAATATGCATCATAACCGGTTTCAGGGGTGCTTGTACCGGCTTATTCCCAGCTTATTCTGAGATGCGCAGCGCCAGAAACAGGGCCGCGGCCCCGCGCCGCACCAGCACCGGCACCGGTTTCTTGCGTGGCAACTGTGGCGCAAGATCGCGCAGCTCGGCGGCCGAACGCATCGGCCGGCCCTGTACCTGCTGGATCACATCACCCGGCCGAACCCCGGCCTTGTGCGCCGGTCCCTCGTCCACCCTCTCCACCAGCACGCCCTGGCTCACCCCCAGCTGTTTGCGCTGCGCAGGCGTGAGGTCCTTGAGCTGCATGCCGAGCACTCCCGGCCGTTCCGGCCCGGCCGGAGGCGCGGGGCGTACCCCGCCGGTTTCTTCCGGCAGCTCGGCAATGGCGATGGACAGCGTCTGTGCCTGGCCATTGCGGATGATGCCGAGCTTGGCGCGTGTGCCAGGTGCGGTCTGGCCGACGAGGGGCGGCAGATCGGCAGACAGGTTGATTCGATGGCTTTCGTATTCCACCACCACATCTCCCACGCGCAGGTCGGATTTGGCTGCCGGACCGTCCGCCAGGACATCGGCGATCAGGGCCCCGGATGGACGCTGCATGCCAAACGATTCGGCCAACTCGCGTGTGACATCTTGAATGGACACGCCAATCCAGCCGCGCTTCACGTGCCCGGAGGCCTTGAGCTGTTTCGCCACCTGCATGACGATGTCAATCGGCACCGCAAACGACAGTCCCATGAAACCGCCGGTGCGGCTGTAGATCTGCGAATTGATGCCAATCACCTCGCCCCGCAGGTTGAACAGCGGCCCGCCGGAGTTGCCGGGATTGATGGCGACGTCGGTCTGGATGAACGGCACATAGTTCTCGCGCGGCAGGCTGCGGCCTTTGGCCGAGACGATACCGGCGGTCGCGGAACTTTCGAAACCGAACGGCGAGCCGATGGCGAGCACCCATTCGCCGACCCGCACCTTCTCCGGGTCACCGATGCGTACCTGCGGCAGACCGGTGGCGTCAATCTTGAGCAGTGCTACATCGCTGCGCCGGTCGGCGCCGATCACCTTGGCGGTGAATTCACGCCGGTCGGTCAGACGCACCAGGATCTCGGTGGCATTTTCCACTACGTGCGCGCAGGTAAGGATGTAACCGTCCGGCGAGACCAGGAAACCCGAACCGAGCGATTTGTTGTCGAAAAATTCGGGGGGCAGCTCGTCTTCGCCGAAATAACGGCGCAGGAAATCATTGAACGGGGCATTTCCTTCCGGGGCCTGCGGCATTTCCGCACCCGGCCCGGCTGGACGTCTCACCAGCTGGGTGGTGCTGATATTCACCACCGCCGGGGCATTGCTTTCCACGAGCGGTGTGAAGTCCGGCAGTGCACGCAACTGCGGAGCGGCCGGCACGGGCACACCCAGCACCAGCAACCACAGGCCGAAGAGCATGGCAACTGCGCCGGCGTGATGCTTCATTCTGTTTGAAATTGATTAACGATGAACACAACACTCCTGCGAACGGGACATATCGCTTGTGCTCACGGACCAACCCTCACTGAACCGCCAATCATGTCCACCGTCAGGGCGGGCGCTTCCCCAACGACAGTGACCTGGTGTCCATCGACGATCCTGCCGAAGGCATGCACCGAACCCATGTGGGTCAGGCCCGAGAGCACATTGGACTTGTCACCGCTCCCGGCCTGCTCGATAAATACCGAGACCGCGGCGAGACCATCGGAATACACGAGGTGCTCGACCGGCTGTTGGCGCGCCGGCAGCATGCGCATCATGCGTGCGCTAAGGGTGAATCCGGCTGGCAGGCGTTCGGCCGTCCACTTCCCGGCCGATGGTGCCGGCGTCGCGTCGCCGGCACGCTGCCAGACAATTCCACTGGTCGGGTATTGCGGTTTGAGATCCGATTCAGAGATGGGTTTGCCGATGTTCACCTGTGTAAACATGTACTGTTCGACCACGCCGCCGCGCTCATCCAGCAGGCTGGCCTTGAGCAGCAGGCCGCTGGCATCGTCCGCCCACAACAGGTAACCGTAACGATAGGCATCGCGCGGCATGATATGCATCGAGACAGTCTTGCGACCGGCCACGCGTCCCTGATTGCCGACATGAATGTTGTAATTGTCCTTCAGCTGCGCGAGCGAGTCGGGCAGAAGCGCCGGAAAGCTGCGGTTGTCGGCACGGCGGTGTTCGATGAGGGCTGCGTTCTCGTCCGGAAGGTAACAACGTACTTCGCTGTCGGTGCGGATGATTTCGCGTGGCGCTCCATTCAGCGACACCAGCCGTTCGCGCACACCGCGCACACCGGTCTTGTGAATAATGCGCAGACTTTCCATCCGATCGCCGCGCTGATAGACGAATGTGCCTTCATAATCGAGGCTACGTCCGGCCTGATGCATGCGCGCAAACAAGGCCTGCGCATCGGCGGCTTGCACCAGCGGGGCCGCAAGGCCGAGTGACAGCGCCAGGGTAACGCGGCGAAGGGGAAACCCGGTCATTCGGCGTTCGCATTGTCCGTGGCAACGCTGTCACGGCCGACCACGCGCACGTACGACAGCATGCCGTTCATGCCCGCGGCCGGTGTGAACTCCCCGTGCTGCACCAGGTACGGGTTAAGCGCGCGCCGCTGTTCGGGTGGCATTTGGCGCGCATCCGCCACGGTACTCTTGCCGGTGGCCTGGCGGGCGACGGGGACGGCGGAGGGAGAAACCAGCGGCGGGAGATTCAGAAGGGAAACAACGGCAACCGATGCGGCGATAGCCAGGCCGGCACTGAATTTCAGCAGGCGCGGTGTGAAAAAAGCATGAGTCGGCTCATTCAGGGTCTCATGTCGCAAACTCTCATGAATGCGGTCGACCAGGCCGGGACTGACTACGACATCGAGTTCGCGGCGTATGGCTGCACTCGCCAGGTGGTAGCGCTCCCAGGTTGCGCGTAGTGCCGGATCCGTGCCCAACGCACGCAGCGCGTGCTCACGTTCCAGATCGTTGCCTTCGCCATCCAGTAAAGCTGAAATATTTTCTTTCATGCTCATCCAGTCCTGACTGAAAATCGTTAGTGTGTCCCTAGTCTTCGAGGAGCGGTTGTAATTCCTTGTCGATCGCCTCGCGTGCCCGGAAGATGCGCGAGCGCACCGTACCGATCGGGCAATCCATGACCTCGGCGATCTCCTCGTAGCTCAACCCGTCGATCTCGCGCAATGTCACGGCGGTACGCAAATCCTCAGGCATCGCAGTCAACACCCGTTCCACGGTACGGCCGATCTCGTCGGCCAGCAGATGGCGTTCCGGCGTCGTGGCATCGCGCAGGTTGGTGCCGATATCGCTCGCCTCGGCATCTTCCGTTTCGACATCGGCGATCGACGGCCGGCGGCCCTGCGCCACCAGGTAATTCTTGGCCGTGTTGATCGCAATGCGATAGAGCCAGGTATAAAAGGCACTCTCGCCGCGAAAACCCTTGATGGCACGGTAAGCCTTGATAAAGGCCTCCTGGGTGACGTCCTCGACCTCCGACCGGTCATACACGTATCGTGACACCAGCTTGGCGATGCGGTGCTGGTATTTGCGTACCAGCAGGTCGAAGGCCGACTTGTCGCCCTTCTGGACCCGCACCACCAGTTGCTGATCAATACCGCGCTCGCCGACCATCCGGGCCTGTCCCCTTCCCCCTGCCCGGCAACATTGTGCTACCGGTTATTAAAGACCACGGCGGGAAAATAAAGTTCGCCCTGCCGCATCGACCGTGGTTATAGTTGCCGTTGATGGTTTTTCTCATGGACAACGTCACGGCCGGCGAGATCATACCCTAAAATTCACCTACTCTACCCGCCTCACCATCATCCATGCCCGCAACCCAGCCTATTCACGCCACGGACGTTCTGATCGTGGGCAGTGGTGTGGCCGGTCTGAGTCTGGCCCTGCGCCTGGCCGATAGCGCCAAAGTCACCGTGCTGGCCAAAGCCGACCTCACCCAGGGATCGAGTCTCTATGCCCAAGGAGGGGTGGCCGCGGTTTTGAATGATGCCGATTCGTTCAGCGCGCACATTCAGGACACGCTTCAGGCCGGTGGCGGGCTGTGTCACCCCGATATCGTGGAATTCACCGTGCAGCGCGGCCCGGCGGCGATTCGCTGGCTCATCGACCAGGGGGTGGGCTTTACCCGCGAACTCGGTCCGGACGGGCGGCCGCACTATCACCTGACCCGCGAGGGCGGGCACAGCCACCGGCGCGTGATTCACGCCGCCGACGCCACCGGCAAGGCCATGGAAACGACCCTCGCCGGCCGGGTGCGCGCGCACCCGAATATCACCCTGCTGGAAAACCACATCGCCGTGGACCTGATTACGCGCCGCAAGCTGGGGCGTGGCGGCGAAACCGCAGGCGCGCCTGCTCGTATGACAGGACGAACAAGCGAAGCGAGTAGGGCTTCCGAATCGGCGCGCGGCCCTCGGACACGTGTCCCTGACGTCCCGCCTATTACGTCTCCCATCGGCGATAACCGCGTCCTCGGACTGTATGCCCTGAACAAGCCGAGCGGTCATGTCGAGGTATTCGCTGCGCGTTTCGTGGTGCTCGCCACCGGTGGCGCCTCCAAGGTCTACCTGTATACCAGCAACCCCGACACCTCGACCGGTGACGGCGTGGCCATGGCCTGGCGCGCCGGCTGCCGGGTGGCGAACATGGAATTCGTGCAGTTCCATCCGACCTGCCTGTACCACCCGCTGGCACGCACTTTCCTGATTACCGAGGCGGTGCGTGGCGAGGGTGGGCGGCTGCTGTTGCCGGATGGCAAGCCGTTCATGCAGGCACATGACCCGCGCGGCGAGCTCGCCTCGCGCGACGTGGTGGCGCGCGCCATCGACTTCGAGATGAAACGCCGCGGCCTCGACTGCGTGTACCTCGACATCAGCCACAAGCCGGCGGATTTCGTGCGCGCACACTTCCCGACCATCTACGCGCGGCTCAAGGAATACGGCATCGACATGACCCGCCAGAAGATCCCGGTGGTGCCGGCCGCGCATTACACCTGTGGTGGCGTGATGACCGACCTGCGCGCGCGCACCGATCTGCCCGGCCTGTACGCCGCCGGCGAATGCGCCTTCACCGGCCTGCACGGCGCGAATCGCCTCGCCAGCAACTCGCTGCTCGAATGCCTGGTGTTTGCCGAGGCCGCCGCCGAAGACATCCGCGCGCAACTCGCGCAGGCGCCGGCCGCCGCCACCGACCTGCCGTTGTGGGACGAAAGCCGCGTGTCGGATGCGGACGAGCTGGTGGTGGTCTCGCACAACTGGGATGAACTGCGCCGCTTCATGTGGGATTACGTCGGTATCGTACGCACCAACAAGCGCCTGGAGCGCGCCCAGCATCGCGTGAAGCTGCTGCGCGAAGAAATCCGCGAGTACTACAGCAACTTCCGCATCAACAGCGACCTGATCGAGCTGCGCAACCTGGCGCTGGTCGCCGAACTCATCATCCGCTCGGCCCAGCAACGCCGCGAATCACGCGGCCTGCACTACTCGCGCGACTATCCGCAGCTTGCGCCCGAGGCGTGCGACACGGTACTCACTCCGGAGCATTCGGTTGGCAGCTAAACCCGCTGTCAGCGAAATTATAAATTATAAAGGGTAGCGTCCCATTTTACGCATTTTACGCATTAATCGTCCTGCACGATTCCCCGATATCGCGACCGCGTGTCCCGTCCCACCTAATCGGGGCCACCGCCATCTCACCTAATCGGGGCCACGCCGCCGGATAACTGCTTTTACGGATTACGAAGCGTGCTGTCAACTTCACGCGCCGTGATGCGCCCCTTCAATCGATAGCTCTTCCCC
>DATEYP010000311.1:0-5952 GCA_035256085.1 Acidiferrobacterales bacterium | reverse complement strand
CCCTCTACCCGCAAACGAATTCGCGCAAGTATCTCTTCGGAAAAATCACGGCCTGCAACCAGCATGAAAACAGGTTAGCGAAAACTTCGTCCCGTGTCCAGCAAAAAATGTGGGACACGATCAGGGCAGAGCCGGGGGTTTACCTTTGTGAATTATGTCTTCTGCCTGCTCAGCCGGCCGGCTTGATCTGGCAGACCACGTTCAACGGGCAATCGGCCTCATGGTTGTTGCCGATCTGGGCCCATGCATATTCCAGCGCCTGGTCATCGGTGCGAAAGAAACGCCCGGCTCCCAGCTTGCCGAATAATCCGGTGCGCTGAAACACCTCCAGCACCTGTTTCTTCAATCCGGTGAACAGGAGCGTAATTCCGACTTTGTCGAGGCGTTCCGCCAGCTGCGTGATCATTTCCTCGCCGGAGGCGTCGATCTGGTTGATACCATCGCCGACGATAATCATGAAGCGCAGGTTTGGCCGGAATGCAACGCGCTCCAGCACCTTGTCCTCGAAGTAGCTGGTGTTGGCAAAGTACAGTGAGCCATCGAAGCGAATTACCGAAATGTTGGCGCAGGTCTCCAGTCCAAAGATCCTGGCATCGCGCAGCGTGCCGTCCGGATGACGCGCGAGCAGCGCCACGCGCGGCTGCATGGTGCGGTACAGGTACAGAATGAGCGCCAGGCCGGCGCCTATCAGGATGCCCTTGTCGAGGTGCGGGGCGAAGGCGAGGGTAAGCGCGAAGCTCACGATGGCGACGATGCCGTCCTGGCGGTTGGCCTGCCAGGAATGCCTGATGGCCTTGACGTTGATGAGGCCGACCACCGCCATCATGATGACCGCGGCCAGGGTCGCCTGCGGCAGGTGATAGAGCAGCGGCGTAAGCCAGAGCAGCGTGACCACGACGATCACGCTTGTCACCACCGACGCGAAGCCGGTCACCGCTCCGGCACTGATGTTCACCGCCGAGCGCGAGAACGATCCCGAAGTGGGGTAGCTCTGGGTGAGACTGCCGAGGATGTTGCCGAGACCCTGACCGACCAGTTCCTGGTTGGCGTCCAGCCGCTGGCGGGTCCTGGTGGCCATGGCCTTGGCGATCGAGATTGCCTCCATGAAGCCGAGCAGCGAGATGGTGATCGCGGCCGAGAGTAGTTGCAGGATGACGCCAAGATCGAACTTCGGCAACGAGAACGCCGGCAGTCCTGTCGGGACATGGCCGACCACGTTTCCGCCGCCGTTCATGGCCAGCCTTTCACCTTCCACGCTGCGGATACGCCAGGTGCGTCCATCCGTCTTGGCGCCTTCCGGCGCGTGTCCGCGCAGATAGAAACCGCCAGGCTGATCCTGAACGCCGGGCACGAATTCGAACCGGCTCTTTTTCAGCTCATCGACATCCGCCTTGATGCGCTTGCTGCGCCGGTCGCGTTGCAGCTTGAGATTTTTCCACGCATGCTCGGCGAGCAGGGTGCGCGAGTCGTCAAACCCGTAGCGTTCGACCGCCTCGCGGTGCTTCTTCTCGGCCGCCGCCACCGCCTTGTCGAGCGCCGGCAACTCGCGCCGCAGCGTGGCTTCCTCGCGCACCACCTCCACCACTGCCTCACTCTGGATCTGATCGAGCGTCGCGGTCTCGATGTGTTCAAAGCGAAAGAGCCAGGCAAGCACCGTGGTCGCGGCGACGGCGATCAGCACGTTCGGGATGCGCGGGTTGATGCGCCGCAGCACGATCATGATGCCGAAGGCGCCGACGGCAATGAAAAACGTCGGCCAGTGGATCTGCTGGGATGCGGCGACGATCGTGTTCCACACAGTTTCATAATGATGTGCCGCCTTTTCGGCGCGCACGCCGAAGATCTTGTCGAGCTGCGAGGTGGCGATGATGATAGCGGCGGCATTGGTGAAGCCGATGATCACCGGGTGCGACAGGAAGCTTACCACCACGCCCAGGCGCAGCAGGCCCAGCCCCAGCTGAAAAAGGCCGACGATCAGCGACAGGGTGATGGCGTAGGCGATGTAGCCGGCGCTGCCGGCGGCGGCAATCGGCTCCAGGGCCGCGGCAGTCAGCAGCGAGACCACCGCCACCGGGCCGGTGGCGAGCTGGCGCGAGGAGCCGAACAGCGCCGCGACCATCGGCGGCAGGAACGCGGCATACAGGCCGAAGTAGGCCGGCAGTCCGGCGAGCTGCGCATAGGCCATGGATTGCGGGATCAGTACCAGGGCCACGGTGAGGCCGGCGATCAGGTCGGCGCGCAGCGTCTGCTTGTCACGCAGCTCCGGCAGCCAGGCGAGAAACGGGAGAAAGCGTGTGAAGCGCGACAGGATCGTTGTGTATACAGTCATTCTTGTTAGGGACTATCGGACCACGGCCACGCTCGGCATTGTGAGGGGTGTCGCCATGCAAGAGCCTGCGTCGAAGTGCTGATTATAAGCCCCGCTGCGACACGGGGCCAGAGCCGTGGTCATGCAGGTCAGTGCGATGCGGGTTTAACCGGGCAGACGATGTTGAGCGGACAGTCGGCCTCGTGATCATTGCCGAGCTGTTTCCAAGCATGATCGAGGGCCTGTTCGACGGTGCGGAAGAAGCGTGCCTCGCCGATCTCTTTGTATAGGCCGGTGCGGGCGAACACGTCGGTCACCTGCTTCTTGAGGCCCGCGAACAGCACCTCGATGCCGGTGGCGTGCAGGCGCTCGGTCAGGTGGGCGAGCATTTCCTCGCTGCTGGCATCGACGTTGTTGATGCCGTCACCGACCACGATCACATAGCGCAATCCGGACTTGAGCGCCGCGCGCTCCATGATCTTGTCTTCGAAGTAGGACGTGTTGGCAAAGTACAGCTCGCCGTCGAAGCGAATCATCGCGATCTCGTCACAGGTCCGGAGGTGGTAGGTCTCGGCGTCGCGCAGGGTCCCGTCCGGGTGGCGCGCGAGCACCGCCACGCGCGGCTGCATGGTGCGATACAGGTACAGGATCAGTGCCAGCACCGCGCCCGCGAGCACACCCTTGTCGAGGTGCGGGGCGAAAACCAGCGTCAGGACGAACGCCGTCACGGCGACGATGCCATCGTGGCGATTGGCCTGCCAGGCGCGCTTGATGGAATTGATGTGCAGCAGGCTGCCAACCGCGAGGATGATGATCACCGACAACACCGCCTGCGGCAGGTGGTACAGATAACCGGTGAGCAGCAGCAAGGTCAGGCCGACGAACAGACCGTTGAACACGCCGGCGAAACCGGTCTTGGCGCCGGCCTGCAGGTTGATGGCCGAACCGGAGAACGAGCCGGTGACGGGATAGGATTGGAAGAAGCTGCCGCTCACGTTCGCCAGCCCCTGGCCGATGAGTTCCTGGTTGGCGTCGACGCGTTGCTTGGTGCGGGTGGCCATGGCCTTGGCCATGGAAATGGATTCCATGAAGGCCACGAGCGCGATCACGAACGCGGCCGACACGAGCTGCACGATGCCGTCCCAGCTGAGCCGCGGAATACTCAGGCCCGGCAGTCCGCCTGGGATCTTGCCGACGACCTCGCCTCCGCCGACGAGCTTGAGTTCCTGGCCGCTCACCTTCTTCACGTGGTAGCGGTAGCCGTCGGTGTCCAATCCGGCGGGCACCTGTCCGGACAGGTAGAGCGCGCCGGCCTGGTCAGCTTTTCCCGCCGCATACTCAAACGTCAGGCCGCGAATGTCACGCAGGTGTTTCAGGTTCTCCTGTTCCTTGTTCGCGACTTCGAGCCGGAGCAGGTTGATGTCGTACTCGAGCGCGAGCGCGCTGCGCGTGTGTTCCTGTTCGGCCTTATGCAGGACGCGCAGCTGCGCGGACTTGTCCGTGACTTGGGCGTTGAGCTCGCCGATACGCTGCTCGACGCGTGACAGATTGGCAAGCAACTCGCGCGCATTCTTGTCGCTGACCTGCTCGATGCGCGCGCTCATATTGTGCTCGAAGCCGGCGGCCCAGCTCACCAGGATGGTGACCGCCACCGCCACAAGCACGCTGGTGCGGGCGATGTTTTCGGGCGTGAACTTCTTCATGCCCCACATGATGGCGAAGGCCAGCAGCCCCATCGCCAGGGTTGGCAGGTGCGTGTCGCCAATCTGGCGCAGCATCACCCAGATGTCGTACAGGAAGGAGTCGCTGCGGCCGAGCGGAATGCCAAGCAGCTTGTTGAGCTGCGACAGGGCGATGATGATCGCGGCGGCGTTGATGAAGCCGATGATCACCGGGTGGGAGATGAAGTTCACGATCATCCCGAGCTTGAAGGCGCCCATGCCGATCTGGATGACGCCCACCAGCAGCGCGAGCAGCAGCGCGAGCGCGATGTACTGATCGGTGCCGGCCAGGGCGAATGGGGCGAGCGCCGAGGCGGTCATGAGCGAGATCACCGCGACCGGGCCGGTCAGCAGTTGGCGCGAAGAACCCCACAGCGCGCCAACGATGGCGGGAATAAAGGCGGCGTACAGGCCGAAATAGACCGGCAGGCCGGACAGCTGCGCATAGGCCATGGCCTTGGGCACCAGCACCAGGGCGCCGATCATGCCGGCGATCAGATCGGCGCGCAGGACTTCGGCGCCAATCGGAAACCAGCGCAAAAAGGGAAAAACCCGCGCCCAGATGCTGTTGGCCAGCCGTACCGGCAGCGCCTGCCAACCACGGACGGGTGTGGGTTCGGACCTGGGCGTGACCCGGGCGGCGGTGGCGCCGGAATGGGGTTTGGGCGGATCGGAGCTCATGGACGCAGAGAGGGCAGGCTTAACGCGCGGCTGTCATTGAATAAATATGACAGCTCATGTCCAGACCAGCAAGATGGTGATGGCGTACGGCGCTGGCGCGCGCCGCCGGCGGGTGATGAAGGCCGATGCAGCGCAAGCGACGCTCAAGTCGGTTGCGCGTGCGGTGCATCCTCCGTTTGCCCGGCTTCCGGCCCCGCGTAGGGTGCCTGCCCGCATTCGAGAAAGATGCGCTTGTCGCAATGCGCGCAGATATCGGGATCGAGACGCCGGAACACCGTCTCGATGGCATCGGTCTTGGTCTGGAAGATATTTTCCGGGCCGATCAGGTCGCGGAAGCCGCCCTTGCGCAACGTGTTGCAGGCCTCCTCCTTGATTTTGACCAGGTACAGACCGCCGCCGCGCGCCCTGCGGTTTCGGGCCTCGGCGGCCAGCAGCTCGGCGCCGGCAATGTCCACGAAGTTGATACCGTTGCCGATGAGCAGCAGGTGTTTCTGCCGCGGGCTCTGTTCGTTGATGTGGTGCAGCTGCTCCTGCACGTGGTCGACCGCGCCGAAATACAGCGAACCGTCGATGCGCACGATCTTGAGCTGCGGGCATTCCGGCAGAGCCGGGTCGGTCACCAGATGCCGGTTCGGGCTGCCCGGGTCGGGCACGCGCGCGATCACCGCCGGTTGCGAGGTGCGCATCAGATAGATGATGAGCGACAGCATCACACCCACGTAGATCGCAAATTCGAGCTCCACGAACAGGGTCGCGAAGAAGGTGGTGAGCAGCACCGACGTCTCGCGCTTGCTGGTGGTGAGAATGGTCTTGATGTGGTGAAAGTCGATGAGCCGCCAGGCCACCACCAGCAACACCGCCGCCATGGCAGCGATCGGCAGGTGCGCGGCGAGCGGCGCCACCAGCAGCACGATCAGTACCAGCGTCAGCGCCGCGAACATGGCCGACAGCGGCGTTACCGCGCCGGCGGCGAAATTGAGGCCGCTGCGCGTGAACGAGCCGGACGAGGCGTAGCTCGAGAAGAAGCTGCCGACGACATTGGCCAGACCCTGGCCGACGAACTCCTGGCTGCCATCAATGCGCTGCCCGGACTTGGCGGCAACCGAGCGTGCGATCGACACCGCCTCGACCAGGCCGAGCATGGCAATCGCCAGTGCCGCGCTGCCAAGCTGCTTGAGCGCGGCGAGGTGCAGATCCGGCATGCTGAGCGGCGGCAGGTGCTGCGGCAGTTGGCCCACGACC
>DATEYP010000310.1:0-2095 GCA_035256085.1 Acidiferrobacterales bacterium | reverse complement strand
TGCGAACGCGGCGTGTCGTTCGGCTACAACAACCTGGTGTCGGACATGCGCTCGCTGGCGATCATGCGCGACACCGGCTGCCCGGTGGTGTTCGATGCCACCCACTCGGTGCAGTTGCCGGGCGGGCAGGGCACGAAGAGTGGTGGCCAGCGTGAATTCGTGCCGGTGCTGGCGCGTGCCGCTATCGCCACGGGCATCTCCGGTATTTTTATGGAGACCCACCCGAATCCGGAGAAGGCACTCTCCGACGGCCCGAACGCCTGGCCGCTCGGCCACATGGAAGCGCTACTGACCACGCTCAAGGAGCTGGATGCAACCGTCAAGCGTCATGGTTTCGCCGAGATGGCGCTGGTCTCGAAAAGCTAAAGAAGTTAGCCACAGATGAACACGGATGAAAGGCGTAGGCCTGAAAATTCTTGATCTGCGTTTATCTGTGTTCATCTGCGGCTAGCAATAATATCCTTTTAACAACAAGACGTTCGTTATGACAATCATTGCTGATGTGCATGCCCGCGAGATCCTCGATTCGCGTGGTAACCCCACCGTTGAAGCCGATGTCATCCTCAAGAACGGCGCGCGCGGGCGCGCCGCGGTGCCATCCGGTGCCTCGACCGGCGAGCGCGAGGCGCTCGAACTGCGCGACAACGAACCGAAGCGTTACTTGGGCAAGGGCGTGCGTCAGGCCTGTGCGAATGTGAATGGCGAGATCAAGAAAGCGCTGATCGGTATGGATGTGCGCGAACAAAGCACGATCGACGCGGCCATGATCGAGCTCGATGGAACGCCCACCAAGAGCCGCCTGGGTGCGAACGCGCTGCTGGCCGTGTCGCTGGCCACGGCGCGTGCCGCCGCCGCGGGTGCCAAACTGCCGCTGTACCGCTATCTGAACGGCCTGGCGGGCGCCGTGCCCATGCAGATGCCGGTGCCGATGATGAATATTATCAACGGCGGCGCGCATGCCGACAACAATATCGACTTTCAGGAATTCATGATCCTGCCGGTGGGCGCGCCGAGTTTCAGCGAGGCGCTGCGCGCCGGCACCGAGGTGTTCCATGCCCTGAAGAAAGTGTTGCAGGGCATGAAGCTCAATACCGCGGTCGGCGATGAGGGTGGCTTTGCCCCCGACCTGAAGTCGAATGAAGAAGCGTTACAGGTGATCCTGCAGGGCATCGAGAAGGCCGGCTACCAGCCTGGTGTGGACGTGGCGCTCGGCATCGACGCCGCCAGCTCCGAATTCAGCAAGAACGGCAAGTACGAGCTGCTCTCGGAAGGTGCCAGCCTCAGCCCCGACCAGCTCGTCGACAAATACGCCGCCTGGGTTGCCAAGTACCCGATCATTACTATCGAGGACGGCATGGGCGAGAACGACTGGGCCGGCTGGGCGATGCTCACCGACAAGCTCGGCAAGCAGATCCAGATCGTGGGCGACGACCTGTTCGTGACCAACACCGCGATTCTGGCCGAGGGCATCAAGAACGGCATCGCCAACTCGATACTCATCAAGGTCAACCAGATTGGCACCCTGTCCGAGACGCTGGCGGCCATCAGCATGGCGCGCCAGGCCGGCTACACGGCGGTCATCTCGCACCGCTCCGGCGAGACCGAGGACGCGTTTATCGCCGACCTGGCGGTGGCCACCGGCACCGGCCAGATCAAGACCGGATCGTTGTCGCGTTCCGATCGCGTCGCCAAGTACAACCAGCTGCTGCGTATCGAAGAAGAGCTGGGGTCGGCGGCTGTTTATCCGGGCCGCAAGGCGTTCAAGATGTTGTAATAATTTTTGGCCACAGATGAACGCAGATAAACGCAGATTGAAAACATTCAGAGCCGGTCTTTTCATCCGCGTTCATCTGCGTTCATCTGCGGCCGATTTTCGTTGACTTCAGCCGGCGTGAAGATCGTTCTCTATATGCTCACCGGCATCCTGCTTGGCTTGCAATACCCATTGTGGCTCGGGGATGGCGGGGTGCTGGCGCTCTGGAAGTTAAAACGGGAGATCGCCGCGCAGAAGCTGGAGAATGCGGGTCTCAAGGAACGCAACCTGGCGCTCGAGGCCGAGGTGCGCGACCTCAAGGAAGGCTACGAGGCACTGGAA
>DATEYP010000309.1:0-3000 GCA_035256085.1 Acidiferrobacterales bacterium | reverse complement strand
AATGCAGCCACGCGGGCGTCGTATAATGGTATTACCCTAGCTTCCCAAGCTAGAGACGTGGGTTCGATTCCCATCGCCCGCTCCATCCTTCCTCTACGGAGGCACAGTGAAAAAAACCTTGAAGATTGTGGGTCTGGCCGTGGCCGTATTGGTCGGCCTGCTGATCGCTACTGCGGTCGTTCTGCCGTTCGTGTTCGATCCCAACCAATACAAGGACGAGATCATTCGCCTGGTGAAGGAACAAACCGGGCGCGACCTGAAAATCGAAAAAAAGATCGGCTGGTCGTTTTTCCCGCGCCTCGGAGTCGAGGCCGGCGGACTGGAGCTCGCCAACGCGCCGGGTTTCGGCAAGGAAGCGTTCGCAAAAATCGACGCCGCCGGCGTGCACGTTCAGTTTCTGCCGTTGTTGCGCGGTCAGATCGAAGTGGACAAGGTGTTCGTGCACGGCCTCAACCTGAACCTCGCCAAAAACGCCGCCGGCCGCAACAACTGGGAAGACATGCTGGCGAAGGGCGCCAAACCCGCGCCGCCGGAAACCGAAAAGAAGACACCCGGCAAGCTGCCGATCGAGGCCCTGAGCATCGGCGGCCTCGATATCAGGCGCGCCAACATTCTATGGCGCGATGACACCGCCGGCAGCCTGCTCGCCGTGCGCAACCTGGAACTTGCCACCGGCCGGTTCGTCTCCGGCGAGCCGCTGGATCTGCGCCTCGGTTTCGAGCTGGCACGCGACAAGGCGGCGCCGATCAAGGCCGCGCTGCAGAGCCGGCTGACCGCCTCGCCGGATGCGCTCAAGCTCGCCAAGCTCGACCTCAAGGTGGACAACAGCCGACTGACCGGTTCGATGGAAATCCAGAACTTCGCCAGTCCGGCGGTGCGTTTCGATCTCGCGCTCGACAAGATCGATCTCGACCACTATCTCGTCGCGCAGAAACCGGCGGGCACGCCGGCCGCGGGTGCGAAAAGCACACCAACGCCAGCCACTGAACAGCCACCGGTGGAATTGCCGCTCTCGGCGCTGCGCAGCCTGGACGTGAAAGGCAAGTTCCGCATACAGGAAATGAAGGCACTCGGCCTGCGCTCGAAAGATGCACAGCTTCAGCTCAATGCGAAGAACGGCATCATTGCCCTCGGTCCCAATCAGGCAAAGCTGTACGGCGGCAGCTACCGCGGTGAAACCGCCCTGGATGTGCGCGGCAAAACGCCACAACTGAAAATGGACGAGAAACTGGAACAGGTGCAGATCGGCCCGCTGCTCAAGGACATGCAGTTATTCGACAACTACACCGGTACCGGCAACATCGGTCTCAAGCTGACCGCGCAGGGTTTTAATGCGGACCAGATCAAGAGAAGCCTGAACGGCACAGTTGCGATCGCGTTCCGCGACGGCAAGATCGAAGGCGTGGACCTGATCAAACTCATCGAGCAGGCGCGCGCCCTGCGTGACGCAGCGCGCGGCAAGCCGGTTAGCGTGAAGGCCAAAGAGAGCGATACCACGGTGTTCAAGTCGCTCACCGCCAACGTGCTCGTGGTGAACGGCGTAGCACAGAACAACGATCTGGTGCTGGATGGCCCGAACCTGCGCGCCACCGGCCGGGGCACGGCCGACCTGGCGCGTGAGACCCTGGACTACCGCCTGAATGCAACGGTCGCCGAAGGCGCGGAGCGCCGCGGCACGACCGTCCCGGTGCTTGTTTCCGGTAGCTTCGCCAATCCCAGCTTCAACGTCGACTTCGGCGCGCTGCTCAAGAAAGAAGCGGAGAAGCAAATCGAGAAAGAGTTGCAGAAGGGTCTGGAAAAACTACTGCAACCGAAAAAGAAAAAGTAATTCTCATGCGGCATTCCGCAACCATCGATGCGCGCGCGCTGCGTCGCCGCTTGCTTGCCTGGTTCGACCGCCACGGCCGCAAGGATCTTCCCTGGCAGCGCTCACGCGACCCGTATCGTATCTGGGTGTCGGAGATCATGCTCCAGCAGACCCAGGTGGGCACGGTCGTCCCCTACTATGAGCGCTTTCTGAAACGCTTCCCGGACGTGCAGACCCTGGCGCGCGCCAAACTCGACAGCGTACTGCACCACTGGACCGGGCTTGGTTACTACGCACGCGCGCGCAACCTGAAAAAGGCAGCCGAGATGATCGTGCGCGAACACGGCGGGCGTTTCCCGCACGATTTCAAAAGTGTGTCGGCACTGCCCGGCATCGGCCGCTCCACCGCCGGTGCGATCCTGGCATTCGCCTTCCAGCAGCGCCACCCGATACTCGACGGCAATGTGAAACGCGTGCTTACGCGCCTGCACGCGATCGAAACGCCGGTCGCACAGCGCGACACCGAGCAGGCCCTCTGGACGCTCGCCGAGCGCTACACGCCCAAGACACGCGTCGCCGAATACACCCAGGCGATCATGGATCTGGGTGCGACGCTGTGCCGGACGCGCAAACCGGCCTGTCCGGTCTGCCCTCTGCAACAGGATTGCGCCGCCCACGCACAGGGGCAGCCGGAGATATTTCCCGTGCGTACCGCGCGCAAGACATTGCCGGTGCGCGAGATCGCGATGCTGATGATCCGCGATGCGCGCGGCCACGTGCTGCTCGCGCAACGTCCACCGGTGGGCATGTGGGGCGGGTTGTGGGGTTTCCCGGAATGCGCGCTGGACACACCGGCGCGCGACTATTGCCGCGACGCGTACGGACTGAAGGTCAAAACCGAAGCACCCTGGCCGGTACAGCGCCACGGCTTCAGTCACTTCCAGCTGCACATCACGCCGATACCCGCACACCATACGGGGACTAGCCGTACGGCGATGGAGTACGCCCCGTCAGTCTGGTATAACCTCGACAAGCCGGACACACGCGGTCTGGCGGCGCCTGTCAAACGTTTGCTGCAACAGCTGAGGGAGAGTCCGGTCATTGGTGAATGCACCTGACGTGCATTCGCCCCCAAGCGCGCCGGTGACGGCTGACATAAGGGAACCTCTAATAATTCAAGTGTGGGTTGAGGC
>DATEYP010000308.1:0-14592 GCA_035256085.1 Acidiferrobacterales bacterium | reverse complement strand
CCACCGAACCAGAACAGCATCACCACCAGGAACATGGAGAGCCAAAACGGATCCGCTTTGGTTGTGTCCGGCAGTGACCAGGCGCCCGAGATCCCGCCGAAGATCCAGACCGTGACACCCGGGCGCACCAGGCGGTTCAGTCCATCCACCAGGCCATCGAACCAGCCACCACCGCCCGCACCAGGTGCCGCGAATGCGCGCGCGCCGGCCACGTCGTCGGCATCATCGCGGGCGCGCTCCTGGCCGGTGTAGAACGCCTTGTCCGCCACGTCGGCGACCTTGCCGACCGCAGCGGCCCCGGCCTCGATCGTGCCGCCGCCGAAAAGTTTATTTAGCCACTTCATGCGATCGCAACGCCACGCTGTGACAGGAATGCCAGGTAGTTGTTGCCGTAGGACGCGCGCAGCACGCCGGCGGTGTAGCCCGGCAGCTGGAAGTGTGGCCAATCCCAACCCCAATTAAGTCCACCGTTGAACAGCCCCAGGCGCTTGCCAATCTCCGCGAGCTGGCGCCACCGCGGATCCGTGTCAGGCGGCCAGACCGGGAGCCCGGCCGCGTTGCGAAAAACGATATCGAAGGCGGCGCCCCACACGTGCAGGGAATTGAACGGGTCACTGACTTTGGAGGTGCCGGCATCGATGTTTTTCTGGGAGTCCTCCGGCGATCGCCAGCCATCCCAGAACATCACGTCAAGGCCGGCGGCGCGCGCCTGGTCGATGAGCTGCTGCGCCTTGGTGCGCGCCTCCGGCAGCAGCCTGGTCCAGCGCGTCCCGCTCTGCCGTTGCGTGGTCATCACGTAACCGCCGCCTGCGGCGAGCATGGCGACCGCACCGAGCGCGAGCAACCACCAGGGGAAGCGCATTCCATCACCACGCCTTGATCTGCAGCGCCGCCTCGAAGTACACGGCCTTAGTCCCGCCGATGTTCTCCAGGAAGGCATTGATTGCACGCGGCGCGCGCCCCGGGTTCGGATACAGCACCGGCGGCAGCACAAAGCCGCCCTGCGGATAGCGAGCGCTGTACAGATCCCGCGCGAGCGGCCGGCCGTATTGCGCGGACATGCCCGGCACACCGAGCGACAGCGACAGATCGAAAGCGCCATCCACCTCGTCGGTAAACCGCAGCACCAGGCTGGCCTCGATCCACTCGAAGCCACAGGGCAGCTGCACGGAGTACGGCGCCGTCGTCAAGATCGGCCAGGCATCGGGGTTGTAATTTTCAGCGCTGAAGGTGTCCACGGTCCATTGCAGGTAATCACTACCCCCTGCCGGGATCGACTGCGCTGCCTGCTTGTTGAATCGCCCCGCCTTGAACATGTCACACCCCAATTAATAAAGTTTTACAACCAGCTCGAAATAAACCACCAGATCGACCGCCACGCCGGCGGTGTGTTGGAAGCACGGCACCAGAGAATTAATGCTTCCATTCAGAAAAACCAGCGCATGCCCAGAGCAGACCGTCGCGTTATACCCCGTGAACGTGCCGGCGATGACCGACACCGCCGGAACGCGGTTAAGAGCTCCGCCGGCGGTGTCGATCGAGATCGCGCGATAGCCTACGCCGTTGTCCGAGTTGTCGGCTGGCAGCCCGAACCCAGCGCGCAGCCAATACTCTGCCCAATCAAAACCGGCCTCTAAATTGACCGTGCTCCCGAGCACCGAAATGCCTGTGCCCGTGAGCGAGACCAGCGTCAGCGAATCATTTGCTTGCCAGGTCAATGGGTCCGTGTTCTGCGCGAACGCCGACGCCTGGCCAGTCAGCAGCGCGACCGTGCCGGCGGATCCAGGAGGCCCGAAGATCGGCACGCCCTAACCCTCCAGCACCGTGAACGCGCCACCGGCGGCCACGGCATAGAAGTGCAACGCATTGGAGGGAATGACCAGGGTCCACTCTGCAGACCAGCCGTCCGGCAGCTTGATACCGATACCGACACCCGCGGCTGAATCGAAATTCATCCACAGGTCGGCGCCGGTGTTGTTTTGCGACAGCAGATAGTGCCGGTTGTCGTTCGTGGATAGGAACTGCTGGCTGCCGGCGACCGTTGCAAAACGCCACGGAATGAACCGCACCGTTCGCCCATAGGACGGCGGCGCGCCAGGCGGCAGCAGTCGCCCACCGGGCGCGCCCTGGACCTGGCGCCGTGTCACAGCCGGCACGCCGGCACGCAGCTGCACGCCGTGCTCCGTGCCGAGATCCGCGGGCAGATCCCCCAGGTGCATGCGTTCGGAAAACTCGCGCGAGCGCTTCATGTCACATTACCGCTTGCGCGCAACCTGCTCATACAACGACTGCCCCTTGAACACGTGCACGCCCGAGAACGCCAGGCGCACACTGTAGGCAATGCTGGCGTGCTTGTTCGTGGCCGTGACGTTGAACGTGCTACCGCCCGGGACCTTGTGCGGCTGCGGCAAGATGTAGGGAATCGCGCCGGTGCCGAAAACCGAATTCACCGCGGCGGCCTGGTTCATCAGCTGCTCGGTGGACCCGCCATCCTGCAGCATGACCTCGATCAGCGGCCACTGCGTCGTCGCCACGCCGAGACTGTTCGAGTCATACACGAACGCCTCAGACTTGAACCAATAGAAATCATAATCGGCCTTCACCTGGAAAGTGTCGGTGTCGGTGCCGGTCGCCGCGGCCATCGGCCCCAGCGTTACCTCATACGTGAAAAATCGCTTAGTCGGCTGCATGTCTTTTTTCTCCTGGCTCAGAAAAGGCCCGGGGCGAACCCCGGGCAATCACCACGCACAATGATCAGTTGCGGAACCGCACCCCGTTGAGCACCACGCCAATGCGGGCATCGAAGCCGGACGGCAGCGTTACCGCCGCCGGCCAGGCCAGCGTCACATCGAAGTTGGTCTGCGCGGGGATCGGCAGCACCGGGTTGAACACGTACGGGCGGCCGACCAGGCGGCCATAGTCGGCCGTGATCTGGTTCAGCACCGTGGTGTTCGTGTTTTCCACGGCGGCCGCGACCGAGAGTGACATGCCCGTGGACGGCGGGAAGGACAGCAGCGGCGCGGTGATGTAATCCTTGTCCCCGATGTGAAAGATCAGGTAGCCGGTCTGCAGCAGCGCCCACACGTCATTGGCGAAATTCGGCGCGGCCAGCGCGACGCCGGTCTTGACCGCATCCTGGCGGACGTAGCTGCTGGCGTTGGAACCCGGCAGCACGTGAATCTCGCATGTCTCGACGATGTGCTTGTGGCCGCCCGGCAGCTGGCCGTTCAGGGTCATGTTCGTGTCGGCCTTGGTCTTGCTGCCGCTGACCGGATCCTGGAAGAAGCGCAGCGACAGATCGCCACCGCTGTTGTATGTCAGGAAGTCATAGAGCGGTTCGCGGATGCCCTCTTTCTGGTTCGGATTCACCAGGCTGCGGCGGTACAGACTTTTCAGATTTGCAGAGCTCATACATTTTCACCTTTTAAGGTTTCGGTGGCGCCGCAGCATCGCCGAGCTGCGGACAGTTATCCGTCAAGAGAGGGGCGGCCGGGTAACCTGTGACACGACGGGATCCCGCCGTGTCACAGCGGGTCAATACTCCGTCTGATCGAAAATCGCGCCCATGCCGTCGGTGTCGAACATGGCGCCGACGCCATCGATGCTGGACTCATCGACCAATTCGCCCATGCCGTTGATACTGGACTCATCGACCAATTCGCCCATGCCGTTGCGCGCGTATTCCATCAGCGGGAATTCACCGACGCCGGCGAGCGGCAGCTGCGGCACGTTCACCGCCAGGAACCCCTTGATCGTGTCATAGGCAACCACGGTCAGCGCACCGGCCATCACCTTGTTGCCGGTGGCCTTGCTGGTGAACATGCCGACCAGCAGACCAATGCCGACCGCGGCACCGGCCCGAGCGACCGGACGCATCATGCCGGTTTTAAGGGTGTCGGGAATCGGCAGATAGCCCATGGCCAGGTCGGTCAGGATCGCACCACCGGCGCCGATTACGGTCGGCAGGATCGTGCCCTGCAGCGTCATGCCACGCAGGCCAGCGATGGGGTTGCGGCGGAACGAATGCCGGCGCTTGCGGCGCGGGTTACCGGCAAAGCCGATGGGGTTGCGGCGCAGGGAACGCGCCGAGCTGCGGCGCTTCGGGCTGCGGCGTTTCTTTTTGCCAAAATACTTGGCCTGGAGCGCCGACATCGAGCGGCGTTTCTTTTTGCGGGACGACGGATTGACGAGCAGAACTTCAGCGACCATGACAGAGCCTCCTATCGGGCATCAACAATGCCGCGATCTGTGACTCTGTACGCACCGCCGAGCAGGTACAGTGTTTTCCCGTCTGAGTTGACTGCTAGGGTCGGCCGGGATGATTTTTTGAAGCGATGCAGGTAGTCCGCTACCTCGCCATCGCGCTCAGTGCGATACATGATGCCCAAACACTCCCCCACATGCAACATGACCTTGGGCGGGTCCGGCAGTCGCACCTTGTCCACGCGCCGCGGCACGTCGCCACGGAAGCCGGTAAAGCGCGCCACTGCCTCGCTCATCTGCCGATCCACAGCCGGGTTTTGCTTCATGCGCCGCAGCCCGACCCGGGCGCCGCGGTCCTCGACCTTGCGGCAGCCCTTTGCTTTTTTCTTGAGGCCCGATGCGCCGCCACAGTCGCGCACCACCTTGCCTGTGACACGACGAGCTCGTGGTGTCACAGGGCGGCTTCGTTTCTTTTTGCGTTTCACCACTACCCCCGCTTGCGCTGCGTGAAGAACCACCAGGCGACGCCGGCGATCACCACCAGCGGCACAACCGTTTTCACCGTGTCGGACAGCGTGCCGGCGGTTGCCGTGGACTTCACCAGCGCCGCGGCCGCGGTCGGACTCAGGCCCGTTGATTCCAGGCGGCGCTGCTCATCGATGCGCTGCGCGAACTGCCACAGGTCCAGCGACTTGCCGCCGAGCCAGGCGACGCCGGCGGCGACCACCGGCCACAACAGCAGCGCCGGTGCGAACCCAAGGCCGGATAGCTGCATCCCGATCGCATCGGCCGCGCTCTTGATCGCATCGCGCAGCCACACCGCCTTGGAACGCATGCCCTGGACCTCGTCCATTTTCGCCAGGTACTCGCCGCTCAGGTTCGGACGCGCCAGCGCATAGCTGCGCGACGCCTCCAGCTTCGCCACCGCCTGATCGAGCTGCAGCACGATCTGCTTTAGCTGCCCCCAGGCGTTCCACCACTCAGCCCCCTCCGTTTGCGCGAGCATGGCGCACTACTTCCGGCCGCGGCCGCGGCGGCGACGCATGAAGAACCAGACGCCGAGCCCCAGGGCAGCAACCCCGAGACCGGCCGGCAGCAGCCAGCTCGGAACACCACTGACCACCGGCATTTGTCCGGTCGCAGCTGCCTTCTCCGCGACCGGGGTCGGCATCGGCGCCTGCTGCGCCTTCAGCTGCTTTAGCTGCAGCTCGACCACCTTCTGATCGTTCATGGTCTTGAGCACCGACCCGGCCACCGACACGATGGAGCTCGCGGCGGTCGCGAACGAATCCCAAAACCCGAGACCCGACAGGCCACTGATCTGGTGCACGAATTCGCCGGTGTCATCATCGACCGCGTAACCGTTGAGGGACTGTGATTGGTTAATTTTTTCCATCACCGCGTCATAGACCTCAGGCCGCCAGCCCTTGAGCCAGTTCATAAACGCCTGTTGTGCTGCTTCGGGGGTTTCGAGTTTCACGGGTTTCCACTCCTGCTGATTTGTCGCCGGCGCGGGGGCGCCGGACAGGACAGACTTCAACGCGGCATCGACCGGCATGCCGTTGCGGATCAGCGCGACGATTCGCAGCGCCTGGTCGCGTGGCACATCATTTTTCACCAGCACCGCCACAACCTCAGCCTCGCTGCGTTCGATGTTCTTTTTCGCCTCGCGCGCGTTGTCGTAAGCACGCTTCGCCATCGCGGCCGCGTAGGCCGCATTCGCCGCCTGCAGGTAGATCGCGATCGGCGCGAGCACCGGCACCACCACCGCCGCGATGCTGACAATGGTCCGCACGATCGCGCCCTGCTTCTGATAGGCCGCTTCCTTTTTCTCCAAGCGCTTCAGCTGCCCCTCTAGCGCCTGGCGCTTTACCGGATCCTCCGTGGCCGCAATCTCGACCCGCAGCCGTTTCATCTCGTTGTCGCGCAGCTCGTGCTCGTAATGCAGCTTCATGGTGGGATCCACCTTGGCCAGAGGCTTCATCACATAATCCACGTAGGCGGTGCGCGCCTCCTTGATGTCCTCCTTCTGCATTGCCTTGGCTTCCTTGATCGTGGTCGGGATCTGCACCACGCCCGGCAGCTGCTTTAAGATCGGCGCCACCTCCAGGATCTGCTTCGGCACCAGCACCGGCGGCACCAGCTTTTTCACGATCGCCGGCGGCGCCACTTTCTTGATCAGCTTTTTAAGGCTGAACTTCCCGAGACCATCCAGACCGTCATTAATTAAAAACTGCGCCATGTCACATCCTCCTAAACAGTGAGCACCATGTGCACCGGCGCGTCCGGCGCGCGACCCGGCGGCCAGGGCTCCGTCGTTTCGAGCGCGACCCACTTGCCACCCAGCAGGGTGTCAACGTACACATGCGAATAGTTGCCTGGCTTAAATCCGATCGCGTGAAAACGCGCCGGGTGTCCGATGGCCTGCAGGAGCGACGCGAGCAACACCGCCTTGTCGTCACAGTCGCCTTGCTTGAGCTGCAGCGTGCGCTCCGCCTGCTGCAGAGTCTCGACGCCGCGGATGTCCTTCACGTAGCGGATGCGATCGCGAACGAACGCATGCAGCGCCGCTACCTCTGCAGGCCAGTCACGTTGTGGGAGATTTTCGACAATCTGAAGAGCGGCGAGCCTGACAGAAAGGGCTTTCTTTCCCTCCCTGGTCAGACCCGCCATTAAACGCAGCGTAGCGCGGACACCTTCACGACCCGACGGGATCGCCGCCAGCGTTGCCGTCAGCGGCGGGAGTTGTGGACCCAGTTCCAGCATCATCGGGGCGCAGCGCCTCACTCAACATTGCCCCAAGGTCGCGAAACCATTGTGCATGGTTCGCCACGCGCGGGTCAATCTGTGACAAAGTCGCCACCACGTCGCCGGCCAGGACCGGCCTTAACATTGCCTCCGGCACGTTATCCAGGACCAGGTCGGCATACAGCCCAGGATCCGCACCCGCGGCGGCCTTACTGACCAGGAACGCAACCGCTTGCTGCATGTTCATACTGCCCCCTTGCTTCGGTTTAACCATTGCCGGCGCGGCGCCTGCCACCGGCAGACGGCGCGGATCCATCTGGCCACTCGACGCCGCCGGCAGCACAGCCCGCGCGCGCAACAGATCCGCGAACGGCTCGCCGAGCACATCGACCGCTTTCCCCAGGACCGTCATCACATCGACCTCGCCACCGGCGGCCGCATCCTTGGCGATCTGCATGCCGGTCCTCAAGACCTCCAGGATCTTGTCAGGCCCGAGCTGCTGACCCTCACCACCGCCGACCAGCTGCTTCATCAGCGCCAGATCCTGCAGGATCCCGCGGCGCATTTCCTGCGGATCCGCGGCCGCGATCGCCGGCGCCTGGCTGCGTGTCACAAGCGCCGCGAGCATGTCCTGCTGCTGCTTCATACTCGCCTGCATCGCCTCTACCAGTTTCTCGATCGCGGAAGGCGGCGCCTCCGCGGCCGGCGGCCGCAACGGCTGCGCCACCGCCACCGTGGACCGCTTGACGTATCGGCGCGCGCTATCGAACACCGTTACCGCGTACTCACCGCCGCCGAAACGCTCCTGCAGGAGTGAGAGCGAGAATTCTGCTGGCGATAACTGGCCGACGAACTCCGCGCGCTTCCCCTCGCGCACGCGCTCGACTTTCACGAACCCACCGCCGACCGCATCGAGCTCGCCCAGCACCTGCGTCAGTTCATCATCCGGCGGCAGCTGCTCGTCGTCATCATCTGGACCCGTGTCCAGGACCACCGTTTTACGCCTTGCCATGTGTATCCTCCGTGGTGTTTTTCGTGGGTTTTTCCGTGGGTTTCAACGTGAACACCTGCACCGGCTTTGCGATCCAGACCGCACACCACCAGCCAGGCGAACACTGCGGCCACACGCACGCCATGCCCTGTGGTGTCGGCACCAGCTGCGGCGGCGCGCCGTGACACTCGACCGATCGGCCGAGCGCCGCCGGCACCGGCACACTGTTGCCGCAGCTGCTGCAGGTCCGCGACTCCGCACTCACGCCGCCACCTGTGACAGATAAGCTGTCAGCGCGGCAACCGCGTCCGCGTGCGCGCGCTGCGCCTGGCTTAACTCGTGATACAGCTCCTGCTGGATCGGCTGCCCCTCCGTCGCCAGAAACTGCGCCAGGACAACATACACACGGTCGGCAGCCTCCGTTTCCTGATCATCGAGCTGCTCCAGCGTCAGATCGAAATCACCAGGCTGCAGCGCTTCCTTGTCCAGACGCGCCGCCTCCGCCATCAGGCTGCTACCCAGGATCGGCACATCGAGCGTGCCGTGCCGCTGCTCGCCTGGCTTCGGCTCCAGATCCGCCGCGGCCGCGACTTCGCGCAGGATCAGCGTTTCCGATCCATCCAGGTACGTTGAGAAAGGCACGCCGCCGTGCGTGTCGCTCTTGACCCTGCAGCGGTCCTGCTCGATGCCGGCGCGCGCGCGGATAATCTCCAGCTCTGTCTGGTTCGCTCCGTCCGTGTAGCTGATTGAAATTGTCATCGTCTTGCCCTCGAAACTGCGCCCGACTTGGCCCGGGCGCGTGGCCTTCCCTTCGGGCAGCTCGCGCTGCTCAAATTTTCATCGGTCCTGCGGCGACTTGTTCGGTTCGGTGTCCAGCTTCGGCCCTGAGCTCAGAGGAGGCGCCAGACCGCTCCGCGATTGCCCGTAGTTACCCCCCGGCGGACGGTCCCCGACCGCCGACTTATTCGCCTGTATCAAGCCAACAGCCCGGGCGCCTGAAACCGCGTAGGCTTGCGCCATGGCCTCCCACCAAATCCGGCCGTACCAGGTCACCTCACCGCGTGGCCGGTCCTCGATGTCGCCGCTCAGATCCTCCAGGTGCTCGCCGAACAGACAGCCGTACGATCGGGTCCGCCGGTAGCGCCGGTGCGCCTCCCACCACTCTAGGAAGAGCCCAGGCGGCCAATCGATCATTGCGGGCGCGAACCGTTCGGATCCATCGCCTTGTCCAGCATCGCGTCCGCGATCTCCCTGCCCTTTTTGCCCAACGCGATCTGCTCTTCCAGTGTCAGGCCGGCCATGGCCTCCGCTGCCATGCGTTGAGCGACTCGCATGAACGCCTGCATCATCAGCTCGCGGAGAGCAGGCGGTGCCGTCATCAGCATTGCCTCGATCACCAGCGAGAGGCGTTCGATCTTCACCGCGCTCAGCATCACCTCCTGCGTGTCCCGGTCCTCGTAACGGAACAGCCAGTACGGCACTGTCTCGCTCTCCAGCAGCGCCCTCAGCTGATCCTGATCCATCACCGCCCAGATGTGCGCCGCTGCCTGGAAGCGCTCCACTTTCTCCTCGATGTCGATTTCCATTGCTTTTCTCCGTCACGTGTTTAGCCGGGTACTTGATCAACTCGCGCAGCGCCTGATCGAGCGCGTCCAGGTCATACCGTGGCAGCTGCCGAAGCTCGACCTGGAAGCTCGTGCCCTCGTACCCGGGAAAGAGGTGCACGGTTTTTTTGTGCCAGGCGGCGCGGAAGTCCGACCAATGCAGCGGACCCTCGACGCACAGCAGAACATTCAGATGCAGATTCCAGTCGCCACGCTCCGCGAGCGGCGCCTCGACCGTCGCCAGGTGCCCCTTGATCGATGGGAATGCCTTGGCGACTCGCGCGAAGTGCTTGAAGATCAGCCGCAGGTACACGGCCAGATCGCCGGGTGTGACATTCGGCCAGGTCATCACACCGGAATGGATACGGCGCGTCTGGCGCTGCTGCTGCCAGACCTTCATCGGTTCCTTGTAGCGCTTCACCAGGCGGCGCTGCTCCGTGCGCGCGCAGTGCGGACAGAGCAGCGTCATGCCGCATTTAGAGTCCCAGGCGATCACCACCTTGCCGGTGCCGCCATCGACACCCCAGGCGCCACCGTGGCGGCAGGCGCGCAGCTTTAGCGCGTGGTCCGGGGTCAGTAGTGCGTTGTCCTCCAGGTAGCCGGCGAGCTGCTCACCGACCGCGCGACGCTGGCGGAAACTGGTGTGTGTACCGTCGCGGCCCTTGTTGACGTGGTCATCGATGTCAGCGCGGTGCGCGACCACGGCGCGCGCCTGCGCGGCATCGATCGGCAACGCATCGAGCGTGCGGTGTGGTGGCGTCAGCCAGTCTGGCACGCGATCCGAGAACGGATGCGCGGCCATCCAGGCGGTAACGAGTTTTCCCAGGGCGGCGTGCATCAGTCATGTGTGCATGCCCTTGAATCGCACCGCTTAAATGCACTACTCCGTCAGTGCACGCCGCCCGGGAAGGCTGCAGGTTGTTTTGTCACCAGTCACACCAGGAAGAGAAATAACAAAGGGCATAGACCCAGCCGATCAGATATGAAATCCAGAACCAGGCGGGGGCGCTCTTGTCCATCCATCTGCAGAACCGGCGCGCGGGGGTCACAGCACCAGCCTGCAGCGTGGGCACGACGCGTCGCCACAATCCATGTGCGGCATGACCTCGCGCTCGCAACGCTGGCAGTACACACGCGTCAGGACCATTGCGTGCTCATCTGTACCACCGAGGAACACACAGACCGTTGCAGTGGCAGCGTCCATGCCTCGCGCTCGCCAATACCAAACCGTTCCTGCGGCGGTCACGCCAGCAGCCCCTGCAGCTTCTGCGCCCAGGACGCGGCGCGCGCTGCAGCTTCGATGATGCCGCGACGTTCGGTCAGATCGAGCTGCTGCCAGCGCAGCCTGGCACGCTCAGGCGCGAGGCCGGCGTGCTTCACGAGTGTGGCGCGTTCGGCGCGATTCAGATCGGCCCACCACTTCGCCTGGTGCGGCACAGTGTATGCGCCCAGGAGCATGCGGGCCTTCGCCATCGCCGCGTCATGCTGCGGCATGGACGCGTCGCGGCGCTCGCGCCAGGGAGCGGACGGAGAGAGATCGATTTCTTTTGTCATGGCGCCGCCTTGCGTAGCAGTTCGCGCGGGTCCGCCAACTCACATATCGGAAGGTTCACGAAATACACCGTCTGCTTGAGGCCGTCGCCACAACGCGGACAACGCGCATCGCGCAACAGGACACGCGGCGAAAAATCCGGCCAGACGTACCGTACCCGGCAACGCGTGCACTTGCCCTGAGTAGTCGCGTTACCAGTCATGCCCCACCCCGGTCCGCCTCGCACTTGGCGATGAACCAATCAGACAACAGCACGATGCCGCGCTCGCATTTGTTCGAGATACGCACTTCGTCCGCTGGCATCCTCGTGCCCGGCCCTTCACAGAGCGGACACATCAGCACGTGCTCGCGCAGCGCCTCGAATACGCGCAGCTGCTCAACTCCCCAGCTGGCCGCGGTAGTCACAGCCACCCCCGCGCGCCAACGTAGACCGCGAACACGCACCAGGAGAACAACGCCACCACTGGACCGCTCAACCTCCCTATCCACAGATCATCATCGAACGGCACGCGCACGCCGTGACGCTTGAGCCCCTGCGATCCGAAACTGTTCAGCCACCAGCACAGATGAGCGCGCCAGCCGATCCAGAAAAAAACAACCACCAACAACAGCGCGAGAATAATTTTTAAGATCATTTCTTTGCCCTCCGGTTCTTCGCCCTGGAAACAGAACGCCGGCGAGCAACACTGCCCCGCCGGCGCTTCACTGCCACAGCTTTGGAAGCACTCTGCCGACGGCGGGCGGCCTTGGGCTTCCGTGCACCTAGCGCCGTTGTGCTTTTGCGTTTTAATTTCTTCTCCGCCTTGGCGGCGCTCGACTCTGCCAGCGTTACGACCGCTTTCCACAGATCCGCCTCTGTCTTGCGGTCCGGCCTTTCCCAGGATCCCCATTCACTGAAAGAGTGACCGCCCTTCTCCCAGCGGATGATCGTGCGGCGGTGGACGCCGAAGCGTGTCCCGAAAACTGTTTGATCCTCGCCGAGCGCCTGGCGCACGCGGCGGATTTCCTCACCCGTGGCGTGCGTCATAGCGCCACCCCGTCATCATCGACCACGTACCGCTCGCCACAGTGGCGACACTCGCGCAGTTCGCGGATTTCACCGCACCGGCTACGCACTGGCCCACGCGAATCAGACCCGACGCGATCGCACAGCGGGCAGCGCACAGCATCGACGGCAAGCTGCTTGCTGACCGGCCGGGGTTTTTCCATTTTCGGAGCAACCCGAGTCCGCGGCAGCGCGTGCCCTGCCATGCAGCTTGGGCACCAGTCACGACCACCGCCCTGCAGGATCGCGCAACCGCAATCTAGGTACTGCGAAACGGCGCTCATACCCGCCCCCTTGGGCTGAACATGTCGATTGTCTTGGTGTCGCGCTCCTGTGACACGTCCGCCGGCGCCGGTGTCACAGGCGACAGCATCGCCCGCTCGATCGCCAGCGCGGAAGCAATGGAGAAGTCGGCAGCGGCCAGCACGCCGTGCAGAAAATCAGACGCTGCCGACGATGCGCCAGAGCAGCGGTGGCTGACGTTCATCCATTGGTCGAACGTGTCGAAACGGTTGCCGCTGCGCCACCACATCACGAGCGTTTCTTCGTGCGGTAGCAGAGCGGGCTGGAATGTTCGGTAACTGCGGGAAGGTGTGACAGTGCGCGATCGCGCGGTGTCACAGACTGCGGACTGCGGGACTGCGGGTGTTTTTCTCGGCATGACAGTTCTCCACGTTGTACAGCGCCCTTAATCGCGTCAGGTGTGCGGCCGGTGCCTGGCGGTGCGAACCGAAGGGCATCGGCGGGAGAACAAACCCGCCAGACCCCGGTGCACACGGGAAAGACTAGTCACCACGTGGACACGTGTCAACCCGGTGCAACGTTGCAGAAGGCGGACGTTGTCCTATACTCGACGCAGGTGTGACACAACAAGGGGCTAAATCATGGAAACATCAGGGGATTTTGTGCGTGCCATCCGTGCGCGCTACGGCATCACGTCTGACTATCAGCTCGCAAAGACTCTCAGAATCACGCGGTCGGCAATGAGCAAATACAAGACCGGCGTTTGTCACGTATTCAGTGAGGAAACCGGGTTCCGCATTGCCGAGCTGCTCGACCTCGATGCCGGCCACGTGCTCGCCTGCCTGGCCGCCGAGCGCTCGAAGGATATAAAGGTCAAGAAGGTGTGGGAACGCCTGGCCGAGCTCACGCGCGTGGCGATCGTGGCGCCGGTGCTGTTCGCTGTGACATTAGCGGGATCCGCGCTTGTCACATCCCCCGCTGCCCGGGCGGCCGAAGCGGGTCTGTGTATATTATGTCAAGTAGCGCGCCGGTGGCGGCAGCGCCTGGCCGCTGTGACACGCCGGCTCAGCTGCAGGTCGGTGTCACAGGCCGGCGTCGTCTAGACTTTCTCCCGCAAGGGGGACGGCATGCAAAAGAAAAAACCCGTGGCGCTCGCACGCGGGGGAACATCCTGGGACGGGTGGCACTTCGGACCCTACGGCAAGGCGCGCGAGTATCGGCTGATCGACCCGGCCGGCACCACCTACACCGCCGGCGAGATCCAGGAGCTCGCGCGCCTGGCCGTGGAACTGGACTACCTGCGGAACCAGGCGCAGACGCTGCGCGGCCAGGTCGATGCGCGCGCCTGCCATTTCTCCCCGGACGACGTGGCCGCGCTGCAGATCGCGATCGCGATACTCGGCCGGGTGCTGCCGGCGGTTCGGTCGCGCACCTGGCGCGGTGTCACACCGCCCAGGACACGTGTCACCGCTAATCCCGGCTCGACCACCACCACAGACCAGCCGCGGCGATCGCGCCCCACAGCCACGGATTCTTGAGAAGCTCAGAAGAGAACAACGCCGGCGAGCTCGCCGGCGTTGTCACCGCGGTGGCCGGCCCGTACTGGATCGTTCCAGGATCCGGCAGCACGAGCACCTGGCCGGTGTAAATCACATACGGCGCCACCAGGGCGTTTAGGGCCGCGATCTGCTGCCATTGATTCTGATCCCCCAGCACGTCGCGGGCGATCGTGGAAAGACTCTCACCGGCCTGCACCTCGTATTCCATAACGTCACTCCTCGCGATGTGCGCGCCGCCCTGCAGCGGCAAGTTTTTTTCCTGACACCAGCCCATGCTCTGCCAGCAGCAGCATCAACGCATCGACCCGCTCGTGCAGGCGCGAGTTGCTTTTCTTCAGGCTGCTCACGTCGGCGCGCATACCGCCCCAGGCGATCAGGCCGGCGACAGCGCCGGACACGATCCACTGCCCAAGGGTCTGCAGGTCCATCACCGTTTACCTCGCGCGGCCATGACCGCCAGCGCCATCCTCGCCAGGCCGGCGGGTAGATCCTTCAGCAGCAGCCGACCACCGAACCAGAACAGCATCACCACCAGGAACATGGAGAGCCAAAACGGATCCGCTTTGGTTGTGTCCGGCAGTGACCAGGCGCCCGAGATCCCGCCGAAGATCCAGACCGTGACACCCGGGCGCACCAGGCGGTTCAGT
>DATEYP010000307.1:0-8013 GCA_035256085.1 Acidiferrobacterales bacterium | reverse complement strand
CAGAAGGTCGTGGACAGCGGCGGCCGTGTCGACAAATTCCGCCAGAAGTACGGCATGGGCGTGAAAAAGTAACGGTGCAGCCGTTCGCCCGAGTTCCACAAAAGGCGCCGCGACCCGGCGCCTTTTTGGTTTCCCGGTGTGCTCATCGGTTCTTCCCCGTGCCGTTCCTGGTTGTCCTGGCGTTATTGCTCCCATCGCTCACGGCGATCGCCGGCACCGAAGGCGTCACGGTCCGGTATGTGGTGGATGGCGACAGCGTGATCCTGAGCGACCAGCGCCAAGTGCGGCTGATTGGCATCAACGCCCCGGAGTTCGGCAAGGACGGCCGGCCGGACGAGCCGCTGGCCGCCGCCGCGCGCGACCGGCTGCGTGAACTGGTCCAAGGCAAGCATGTGCGGCTGGTGCTGGAGGAAGAGCAGCGTGACCATTACGGCCGCTGGCTCGCGCACCTGCGACTGCCGGACGACACGCGGGTCGAAGAAATCCTCGTCGAGGAAATCCTCCTAAGAGAAGGGTTGGCAGCGGCCATTGCCATTCCGCCCAACATCAGCCAGGTGCGCCAATTGTTCGCGGCCGAGAGCGTGGCACGCACGACGCGGCGCGGCATCTGGGGCGTGGCCTATACCACACCGGTCCCGGCCGAATCGCTGACCAGCGCTGACACCGGCTTCCGCTTTGTGCGCGGCCGGGTGACCCATGTCGGGCGCAGCCGGAAATACATGTATCTGGACCTGGGCCCGCAATTCGCCGTGCGCATCGGCCACGCCGACTGGAAACAGTATTTCCGCGGCCGACCCGAGAACTGGCGCGGCGCGCAGATCGAGGCGCGCGGCTGGATCAGCGAACAGAACGGACGGCTGCACCTCGGCATCGGCCACCCGGCGATGCTGCAACGGCTGCCCTGAAGCCGGAATCTGTAAGACAATAGCCCCATGCCCATTCACCTACGGCGATACCTGCTTCTTCTGCTGACCGGCCTGGCCGCGGCGCTGATGGCCGCGTGCGCGCTCAACCCGGTGAGCGGCGGCCGCGAGCTGGCGCTGCTGAGCGAGGCGGACGAGCTGCGGCTGGGGCGCGAGAACGATACCGAGGTCCGCAAGCAGTACGGCGTATATGCCAACGCGCCTCTGCAGGCGTACGTGCAGCAGCTTGGCGAACGCCTCGCCGCAAAAAGCCATCGCCCGCAGCTCAAGTACACGTTCACCGTGCTCGACTCGCCCGAGGTGAACGCCTTCGCGCTGCCCGGCGGCTACATCTACATCACGCGCGGCATCATGGCGCATCTGAACTCCGAGGCCGAACTGGCCGCGGTGCTCGGTCACGAGATCGGGCATGTCACCGCGCGCCACGCCGTGCGCCAGTACTCGGCGGCGATGGCGGCCAACGTCGGCTTCACGATCGGCTCGATCCTGGTGCCGGAACTGGCGTCGCGCGCCGGCCAGTCGCTGCTCAACACCCTGGGCGGCGCACTGCTGTCCGGCTATGGGCGCGACCACGAGCTCGAAGCCGATCGACTGGGCGCAGAGTACATCGCGCGCAGCGACTACGATCCGCAGGCCATGATCGAAGTCATCACGCTGCTCAAGAATCAGGAAGTGTTCGAAAAGACACTCGCCGCCAGGGAAAGGCGCGCGCCGCGCGTCTACCACGGGGTGTTCGCCAGCCACCCGAGCGCCGATCAGCGTCTGCAGCAGGTCGTCGGCGAAGCCGACCGGCACCGCACTGCCACGAACGGGCGCGTGGAGCGCGCCGCCTATCTGAAATTGCTCGACGGCCTCGCCTGGGGCGACAGCGAGGCACAGGGCATCCGGCGTGGCGCCGACTTCTATCACGCGGGGCTCAGCTTCGCGGTGCGTTTCCCGCCCGGCTGGCGCGTGGACAACAAACCCGAACGCCTGCTCGCAGCCAGCCCCGATGGCGGCGCACTGCTGCAGATGCAGGCGACCGACAAAGGCACGGCGCGCACACCGCAGGAATACCTGGTGGTGGGCATGAAACTGCGCGATCTGCAGGACACCCGGGCACTCAAGGTGAACGGACTGCCGGCCTACAGCGGCGTGACCCGCATGCAGACGCCGTTCGGGCCGCGCGACGCGCGCGTGGCCGTGGTGTTCCTGCGCCAGCAGGCCTTTCGTTTTTTCGGCGTGGCCAGCGACGCCAACGCCGCCATCGAACGTGCCTTCCTCGATACGGTGCAAAGCCTGCACAGTCTGCGTCCCGACGAGCGCGCCCTCGCCCGCGGCCAGCGCATCGAGCTGACGACGGCGCGCGCCGGCGACAGCTTTACCAAGTTTGCGCGGCGCGCGCCGCTCAAACACGAGCCGGAAGCGATTCTGCGCCTGCTCAATGGAAAATACCCGCAGGGCGAACCCGCGCCCGGCGAACTCGTGAAGATCATCCACTAACCAGCGCACCCGACAACATGAATGACGAACAGAAAACCGCCGCGCTCGACTATCACGCGCTGCCGTTGCCCGGAAAACTCAGCGTCGTGCCGAGCAAGCCGTGCACGACCCAGTACGATTTGTCGCTGGCGTACACGCCGGGGGTCGCCGAGCCGGTGCGCGCCATTGTGCGCGACGCGGATGCCGCCTACCGTTATACCAACAAGGGCAACCTGGTGGCGGTGGTTTCCAACGGCACCGCCACGCTCGGCCTCGGCAATACCGGGGCGCTGGCCTCGAAGCCGGTGCTCGAGGGCAAGGCCGTGCTGTTCAAGATCTTCGCGGGCATCGATGTGTACGATATCGAGGTCGACGCCAAGACCACGGAAGAGTTCGTCAACACCGTGGTCGCCATTGCGCCGACCTTCGGCGGCGTGAACCTGGAAGACATCGCCGCGCCCGACTGCTTTATCATCGAAGCGGCGCTTGAACAGCGTCTCGACATTCCGGTATTCCATGACGACCAGCACGGCACGGCGGTCATCGTCGCCGCCGGCCTGCTCAATGCGCTGGAGCTGCAAGGCAAGAAAATCGGTGACGCCAGAATCACCTGTCTCGGCGCCGGCGCCGCCGGACTCACCTCCATGCAGTTGCTCATTGTGCTCGGCGCGCACCCGGAAAACATTACGGTGGTGGACAGCAAGGGCGTGGTGCACGCCGGACGGCGCGACCTGAATATTTACAAGGAACGCTTCGCGCACACCACCGATAAGCGCACACTGCTCGACGCCATGACCGGCGCCGACGTGTTTGTCGGGGTGTCGGCGGCGAACCTGGTGACCGCCGACATGCTGAAGGCCATGGCGCCCCGGCCCATTGTGTTCGCGCTCTCGAACCCGGACCCGGAAATACGGCCGGAGCTCGCGCACAGCGTGCGCGACGATCTGATCATGGCGACCGGGCGTTCCGATTACCCCAATCAGGTAAATAACGTCCTCGGCTTCCCGTTTATCTTTCGCGGTGCGCTGGACGTGCGCGCCCGTTGCGTTAACCGCGAGATGCAGATCGCCGCCGTGCGGGCGCTCGCCGCGCTCACCCACCAGCCGGTGCCACCGCAGGTGCTGGAAGCATACCGTCTCGAGCGGCTGGCCTTTGGCAAGGACTACATTATTCCCAAACCGCTCGATCAGCGGCTGATCGAAGTCGTGCCGCAGGCGGTGGCACGGGCAGCCATCGACTCCGGCGTGGCGCGCGCCGGCTACCCTGGCCACTATCCACAGACGCCGAAAAACTAGCCGGCACGGATAACCGGTTTAGGGCGGCGCGCCGGCCTCCGGCTATACTGAAAAGTGGTGAACGATTCGCGCGGCGGGCGGGCACCGGTTTTTTCAGTATCTGATAACAAAAGGGGCTGTACATGAAAAAAATCAGCATCGTCGGTGCCGGTCGCGTCGGCGAATCCACCGCCCACAACCTCGCCAAGGCCGAGCTGTGCCGCGAAATCGCGCTCATCGATATTGTCGTCGGCGTGCCGCAAGGTACTGCCCTCGACATTCAGGAATCGGCACCGGTGTTCGGCTTCGACACCAGGCTCACCGGCCACAACAACCTGGATGCGATGGCGCAATCCGACCTCATCATCATCACCGCCGGACTACCGCGCAAACCCGGCATGTCGCGTTCCGATGTGCTCGACGCCAACGTGCCGATCATCGCATCGATCATGGACGAGGCGAAACGCGTCGCACCGGACGCCATCGTCATCATGGTCACCAACCCGGTAGACGTGCTCACCTACGTGGCGTGGAAACGCACCGGCTGGGACCGGCAACGCCTGCTCGGCCTGTCCGGCGTGCTCGACTCGACGCGCATGGCGAGCTTTGTCGCCATGGAAACCGGGTTGTCGGTGCAGGACATCACTGCCATGGTACTGGGCGGCCACGGTGACACCATGGTGCCGCTGCCGCGTTACACCTGTATCAACGGTATCCCGATCACCCAGCTCCTGAACAAGGAGCAGATCGAACGCATCGTCAAACGCACGCGCGAGGGCGGCGCCGAGATTCTCGCGTTGCGCAAGACCAGCAGCGCCTACGACGCGCCGGCGGCAGCGGTCGCGACCATGGTCGACGCCATCCGCCACGACCGCAATCGCATATTGCCGTGTGTCGCAATACTCGACGATGAGTACGGACAGAAGGGAATTTGCATGGGCGTGCCGGTGATTTTAAGCAGTTGCGGCATGCAGCGGGTGGTGGAACTGGACCTCAACGCCGAGGAGAAGGCCGCGTTCCTGGGATCCGCCGGGCAGGTGCGCGCGGACATTGCGCGCCTCAGTCTCTGATCAACCCGGCGAGACCACGCACATGACTCCTCCTCCGGCCGTCACCGACGACAGACTGCTGGCCGCCATCCGGCAAGTACTGGAAGGCTTGAAGAAAACCCCTGACGGCGAGGTTCTCTACAGTTTCATTGAGCGCGGTCTGCGTAGGTTTGGCACGAGCCGGATCGAGACGGCGTTCCTGGCGTTTGTCGACAAGCTGCTGGTGCGCTATCTCGACGGCCCGTACAGCGATCCCGTTACCCGCATCCGCATCAAGGTCATCCAGCAGCGCCTGCGTCCCTACCTCGGCGACATTCCGGCGCGCCCCGCACCTGCAGCGCCGGAGCAAGCCGCGGCGCCGGTCGTGGACAAACCCGCCCCGGCAAACCACGTGCCTGTCGAGGTGATCCGCGAAACCACCGTGGCGGCCCTGGAGCACAGCGACGGCGATAGCGAAAGTCTGCCGAATCAACTTGCCCAGCGCATGGCAGACGCACTGACACATGGCCGCGACTTTGACAGTCTGCTGCGCACCAGTCTGCAGATACTCGACGAGAGTGACGAGGCGCCGGACGCCGAACTCAAGGAGCTGTTGCGGACCGGCATCGAGGAGCTGATCGCCGAACACCGCACGCTCGGGCAAAACCTGACAGAAACCAGGCGCGGCCTGCAAGCCATGGCCGACGACCGGCGACAGATGGAAAAGGCACTCAGTCACGCGCGCAAGAACAGCCTGACCGACGAACTGACCGGGCTACCCAACCGCAACGCCTTCCTGCGCCAGCTGAAGTCCGAGATCGGACGCGCGCGGCGCTACGGTTTTTCGCTGGCGCTGGCGCTGATCGACCTGGACGATCTCAACGCCATCAACGAGCGTCATGGTTATGCCGCCGGCGACGCCATCCTGCACACCTACGCGCGCGAGATCATGTCGCTGTTTCGCGGCTACGACATGGTGGCGCGCTACGCCGACGACGAGTTCGCGGTGTTGCTGCCCAACACCCAGAAAGACGGCGCCGTGCGCGCCCTCGACAAGGCGCAGAAGCACGCCGCCGGTACCTCCATTCAATTCAACGGTCAGAACCTCCCGCTGCCATCGTTTTCCAGCGTACTCACGCTCTATTCGCATGGCGAGCAGGCGGACGCATTGCTTAAACGCGCCGACGAGGCCTTGAACCAGGCCAAGCAACGCGGGCGCGCCCAGTCCGTGGTGGCGCTGGCGGCCAACTGATGCGGGCGGCGCACTACCGCTATCTGCTCGCTGCTTCGGGTCATCGCACAGTTGTTCGCTCTCATGTTTGAGTCATAACCGCTGCACCATATTGCCTGCGTACGAACGACAACAAGCAAGGCACATCCATGAATAGCCTGTGGAACGATGAAGAAGCCGGCCTCTACCAGGGCGAGCTGGGCCAGCGCGTGTATAGTTCACGCCTGCTCGGTCGCGAGCCAGCGCTGGTGCTGCACGGCGGCGGCAATACCTCGGTCAAGCTGCACGAGACCAATCTGCTCGGCGAAGAAGAGGTGCTGCTTTATGTCAAAGGCAGCGGCGCGGACCTCGAACACATCGAGGCCAGCGGCTTCGCGCCGGTGCGGCTTGCCCCGCTGCTCAAGCTGGCGAAACTGCCGGCGCTCTCCGACCCGGAGATGGTCAACGCCTTACGCACGCACATGACGCGCGCCGATGCCCCCACGCCTTCGGTCGAGGCAATCCTGCACGCCATCCTTCCGCACCGCTTCGTGGACCATACCCACGCCGATGCGGTGCTCGCCGTCATGAACAGCCGTGACGGCGAGACGCGCATCCGCGAGATCTACGGCGACAGCGTGGTGATCATTCCCTACGTCATGCCGGGCTTCGACCTGGCACGCGCCGTCGCCGAGCGCTTCCCGGCGGCGGCCGGGCCAAGGACCACCGGCATGGTCCTGCTGCACCACGGCGTGTTTGCCTTTGGCAACACGGCGCGCGAAGCCTACGAGCGCATGATCAACCTGGTGACACGTGCCGAGGATTACCTCGCCAAGCACAATGCCTGGAACATTTCGGCGCCGGCACTCACCCCCGGGCCGGTGCCGTTGCGGCGCGAACTGGCGGCGCTGCGCCACGAGGTCTCGAAGACTGCGGGCTTTCCGCTGGTTCTTTGCGCGCATACCGATTCGCGCAGCCTCGCGTTCGTGCGCCGCGAGGACTTGGCCAAGCTCACCCAGCAGGGCCCGGCCACGCCGGATCACGCCATCCGCACCAAACGCCTGCCGCTGCTCGGGCGTGATGTCGCCACCTATGCCGACGCCTACCGTAAATACTTCGCGGCCTACAACACGCAGACCGCTGAACCGAAGACCATGCTCGACCCGGCGCCGCGCGTGCTGCTCGACCCGCAGCTCGGCGTGTGCACCCTGGGGCGCAGTGCCAGGGAGGCGGCCATCGTGCACGACATCTACTCGCACACCATGGACATCCAGTTACGCGCCGCGCGTCTCGGCGGTTATCAGGCGCTCTCGCCGAAAGATATATTCGATGTCGAATACTGGGACCTGGAACAGGCCAAGCTCAAGAAAGCCGGCAAACCGCCGTTGTTCGCCGGGGAGGTTGCGCTGGTCACCGGCGCCGCCTCCGGCATCGGCAAGGCCTGCGTCGAGTCGCTGCTGGCGCGCGGCGCGGCGGTCATCGGCCTCGATATTGACACGGCGGTCGCCAAGCTCCTCCAGCGCCCGGATTTCGCCGGCTTCGTGTGCGACGTAACCGACGAGCCGCGCCTGGTGCAGGCCATCGAACACGGCGTGCGCGCCTTCGGCGGACTCGACATGCTGATTCTGAACGCCGGACTGTTCCCGCCCGGCACGCGCATCGAATCGCTGGCGATGGCCGAGTGGCACAAGGTGATGCGCGTCAACCTCGACGCCAATCTTTCGCTGCTGCGCGAGGCGCATGCCCTGCTCAAGCTCGCGCCGCACGGCGGGCGCGTGGTGGTCATCGGTTCGAAGAACGTGCCCGCGCCCGGCCCGGGCGCGGCCGCCTACTCGGCCTCGAAGGCCGCGCTGCAACAACTCGCGCGCGTCGCGGCACTCGAATGGGCCAGCGATGGCATCCGCCTCAACAGCCTGCATCCGGATGCGGTGTTCGATACCGGCATCTGGACAGAAGAAGTGCTCACGGCGCGCGCTGCGCACTACGGCCTGAGCATCGAACAATACAAACGCAAGAACCTGCTCAAGACCGAGATCACCAGCAAAGACGTCGCCGAACTCGCCGCCGAGCTGTGCGGCCCGCTGTTCGCCAAGACCACCGGCGCGCAGATTCCAGTG
>DATEYP010000306.1:0-3169 GCA_035256085.1 Acidiferrobacterales bacterium | reverse complement strand
ACGCCGGGATTCCACGGCGTCTCCGAAATGATAGAGTGGACGCGCGTAATTCAGCAGGAGAGCCTCAAGGTGCACATCCCGGAACTGGTCGCCCACCGCGGCTATCCACTGCACTATCCCGAGAACACGCTGATCGGCATCGAAGCGGCGATCCGCGCCGGCGCGCGCTATGTCGAGGTGGATGTGCAATTGAGCGCCGACCGGGTGCCGGTGCTGTTTCACGACCGCACCCTGGACCGGCTGTGTCGCGCCCAGGGAATGATCCACCGCTACACGCGCGAGGAACTCAAGGCCTTTCATGTGCTCGAGTTCGAGCGCTTCGGCTACAAGTTCGCACAGAACCCGATCACCACACTCGCCGAGCTCGGCGCGCTGCTCGCGCGCCGTCCGCAGGTGACCGCGTTCATCGAGCTCAAGCGTGTGTCGATCGAGATATTCGGTGTGCAGACGGTGCTGGACAGCGTACTGCGCTCGCTGGCACCGGTGACGCCGCAGTGCGTGCTCATCTCCTACAACGTACCGGTGCTGGCGGTGGCGCGCCAGCAGGGTTACCACAGTGTCGGCGCCATCCTGGAACGCTGGCATCACCAGCGCAACGCCGACGTGCAGGCGATCCGCCCGGACTACCTGTTCTGCGACGCCGTGGACCTGCCGCGCTTTGGCGATCTCGAGAAGGCCGGCGCCAAAATCGTGGTCTACGAAATCACCGACCCGCAAACCGCGCTCAAGCTGGCGAAGCGCGGTATAGGCTTCATCGAGACTTTCGCCATCGGCGAGATGCTCGCCGCCTTCGAGCCGCTGCGCGCGCCACCGGCATGACCGGAAAGTACGATCTGCTTGTGGTCGGCGCCGGTATCCACGGTGCGGGCGCGGCCCAGGCCGCCGCCGCCGCCGGCTTTTCAGTGTTGGTGCTGGAACAGGCCGGCATCGCCAGCGCGACTTCCTGCCGTTCGAGCAAGCTCATTCATGGCGGCCTGCGCTACCTGGAAAGCGGCCAATTCAACCTGGTGCGCGAGAACCTGCGCGAGCGCGACATCCTGCTGCGCATCGCGCCGCACCTGGTGCGGCTGGTGCCGTTCCATATTCCGGTCTATCGGCACACTGCGCGCCGGCCGTGGCAAATCCGTGCCGGCCTGTCGCTCTATGCCATGCTCGGCAACCTGCGCCGACCCGCGTGGTTCGCAGCGCTTCCGCGCGCGCAGTGGGACACGCTCGACGGCCTCGCCACCGAAAATCTTCAGGCGGTATTCCGCTATCAGGATGCCCAGACCGACGACGCCGCGCTCACCCAGGCGGTCATGCGCTCCGCGCAATCGCTCGGCGCGGAGCTGGTTGTGCCCGGCGAGTTTCTCGCTGCCCAGCGCACGACGCACGGCTATGCCGTGCGCTACCGCACGCCGCAGGGCGAGGCCGAGAGCCGCTGCTCGGCGCTGGTGAATGCCACCGGCCCGTGGGTCAACACCGTATTGGCGCGCATCACCCCGCGCGTGCCGCCCTCCGCGATTGAGCTGGTACAGGGAACACACATTGTGCTCGACGGAGCATTGCAACATGGCGTGTATTACACCGAGGCCGAAGACGGGCGTGCGGTGCTTGTCATGCCGTGGCGCAGCATGACGCTGGTCGGCACCACCGAAACGCGCTTCAGCGGCGATCCGGCGCAAGTACGGCCGCAGACGGCGGAGGTGGAATACCTGTTGCGGACTTTCCGCCGTTACTTTCCGGAGCGCGACGTGCAGGTGCGCGACCAGTTCGCCGGCCTGCGTGTGTTGCCATTGGCGGAAGGCGCGGCCTTCCACCGGAAGCGCGAAACACTTTTCCCAACCGATGCGCCGCAGCAACCGCGCCTGGTCAGCATCTGTGGCGGCAAACTCACCGGCTACCGCGCCACTGCGCAGAAGGCGTTGGCGCTGCTCGCGCCCGCCCTTCCGGCGCGCACCCGGCGCGGCGATACCCGCACGCTGCCGCTCGGCCCGTAACCGAACCCGTCACTAAAGAAACGCGGTGACATCGCCCCCTATTCTGCAATTATCGGAAGACAAACTGCGGAATCCGGCGTAATTTATGAGCCTGAACTGGCTGAATAAACTTGGTTTTCCTATTTCACCGCTGCAAGGCTGAAACCGGAATAGACAGAATTCTGTCTATTACCTGAAAATACAGAACTCTGTCTAATACACTGTTAGCTTGTAAACCATGAACGATCGCACAGAACTATTAGCGCGTTTGCTGAAGCTGGAAAGACCTCTGGGGCCCGTGCTTGAAAAGCTTGCGGAGTTTGGTTGGGATAGCGACCAAGAACTATTGGAAGTATCGGCTTCCGACATAAGAAGCGCCCTGCAAGCTTACATAGACAAAAAAGCATCAAGTGTTGAAATCGAAGAATGGGCAAATGCAATTGAATGCCGAGAAGATCTGAAGATAATGGGTAAAGTCAAAGAAGCTATCCACATTCTGGCTAACCCCATCCTTACGTTTCCGTTGTCTTTGCAGTCGGCATTGAAATTGATAGATAGCCTGAATACGGAAAAAACAAGCTAACTATGTTTTCAACCGGACGCGGTGAGACGGCGCACTGTTTCCTGAAGTATTTCGGCCCGCGCCGGTTAAAACGACGTTGGGTGGATACCCTCTTGCCGACGCGCGTCACAACGCTCATGGCCGACTGGGATGAGGCGCCTTCGGCGTTTCTCGAACGCACCGCCAAGGTGGTGGTGCAACGTGCACCGCTTTCGGGAACCACACCATGACCGGGTTGTTCGGCAAACCGCGCGCGGATGACCTGCCGGTCGCGTTCCGGCTATTGCGCACGGCGCTCAAGCTCTCCGCCCTGGTTTCCACCAATCTCACTGGCCACTGGGTGAATCGTTTGTGGTTTCGTTCGCAACGTTCTCCGGAACCGGCGCGTGAGAAGGAATGGCTGGCCTCCGCGCAAAGCCTGACGCTTGCACACCGCGACCGACCGCTGGCAGTGTATCGCTGGGGTACGGGCCCAACGATCCTCCTGGTGCATGGCTGGCACGGGCGTGGTACACAGCTCGGCGCGTTCGTCGCGCCGCTGGTGGCGGCGGGTTTCCGTGTGGTGGCCTTCGATGCCCCGGCGCACGGCCGCACACCCGGCCACGCCACCGACTTGCCGGAAGTGAGCGAGGCGTTGTTGCAAGTAGCC
>DATEYP010000305.1:0-2567 GCA_035256085.1 Acidiferrobacterales bacterium | reverse complement strand
GACTCGTGGCCGAGATTGAGCGAACGGCTGAGATAGAGGAATCCCTGCCGGGTTATGGTGATGAGGCCGCTCTTTTCCTGTAATGACAGCATGGCGACACCGGCGGTGTCCTCCGGCAGCAGCGCGGCCAGGTTGCGTTGGGCAAGCTCGGGGATATCGATGACCTCGAGACCGATGCCGGCCCCGGTGAGCAGATCGACGCGCTGCTGGATGGACTCGTTGCGCGCCGCGACCGTGTACATTTCGCGCGCCTTGGCGCCGGGCGCGGCGCCCGGCAGGTCGAACACATCGAGGGTCGCGTCGTTGATGTGGAAATCGATCAGGTCCTTGATCTTCCAGCGCAGCGCCTGTTTGAGTTCGTCGGCACCGACGTCCGGTGCTTCGGTGAGCAGGAGTTGATAATCGCCCTCGCCCAGCACCGTGGTGCAGCGCGCGCGCTTGAGGTCGTGCTGCGAGGAAAGCTGGGCCACGTTCTTGCCCGCTTCGCCAGACACCATCGCCTGGAATACGCAGGCCATGAGGCGAGGCCGGTTCGCGCCTTGGCGCTCAACGCGCGCCAAACACACCCCATCGGCCTGCACGCCGATGGCGGTCAGCCCACTGTTCGGGCGACGCCTTCTCAGAAGGTCAAACACCGGTTTCCCCGGTTTACGCTTGGTTTCACGGATTCTTAACTCCCCCGGCTTAAACTCCTTAACTTCTTAAAGAGTAGCATAAGATTTTCAAAGTAACTTACTGTTGTCAATGGATTTTCACAAGGCATTTCTTATGGTTCTGTGCACCGCCTCCACTGGATAGAGTCAGCTCATCAAACCCGGCAACAACTTCGCGCCCTGCTATTCGAGCATGACTTCCCGCGAGGCCAACAAGGCGGAGTACGCAGGGTGCAATAGTGCGGCGTAGTGCGCCGGATGGCACGTGAAAAAACCGAACAGGATGGATGAACCCCATCATTCATCGGCCATCCGCGAGAGCAAAGCCGATGGGTTTCATCCATCCGACAGCGCTCAGTTGATCACCTCGCTCCAGTGGCCCCACTCGCGCAGGCGCGAGTAGCTCGCGGAGGGCCTCAGCGCAATAGTCAGGAAAGCGTTGATGCTGCTGGTGACCGTCGCTGTCGTGTCGCCGGTGGCCCCCACCGTCACCTTGACGCCATCCCAGACTGCGAAGCCGCCGCCATTGCCTGAGGCCGTTCCCGCGTCGGATCGCTCAGTGATGCCCGTCAGGTTCGCATTCGTCTGCGCGCTGAATGCCGCCGCGGCCGAGTCGTTGCCCCGCGCGACGGCCTGGACGATGAGCGTGTTTGGCACGGTGGTCGTGACACCGGTCACCGTGACAGAAGTGCTGGCCGCCGCCTTGACGCCGCCGCCGGTGACGTTCCACGGGTTACCGGTAGTGATGACGCCCCGATAGGTGATGATCTGGGCGTAAACGTGATTGCCGGGGTCCGCTACCCTTGGTGTGGCCATCGCCGTCGAGGTCGCTCGCGCCCAGAACACGGTGATTCGTGTTCCTGTGACCCCTCCACCCGTTGCCTGAGGGCTATTTGCTACCGCAACGAACCCGGCGGGGATGGAAAGCGTGGCGGCTTGGCCCCCGGCGCTCTCAATGAAAAGCAGCGCAACATCGTCTATCGCGTGCGCCGGCCATGCCGGGTTGACGAGCCCCGTCCCACTTACTACTGCTCCGGCTGCCTGGAAAGCCGCTGCTGGCAACATAGACCCCTCCAGGACGCGGCGCGTGGTGCCGGCAGTGCCAGCGGAGGTCACCACACATTGGTTTTGAGTGACCGCCGTGCCGTTGGCGTGAGCGGCCGCACTGGTGCCCGCCATGCCGCGCGCAGCGCTGGTGAAGCAGGGCGCCGCGGAGGGGGCACAAGCGGCAGCGACCGAAGACAGGCCGCCGTAGTTGATCTCCTCGCCCTCGATGCGGATGCGTCCGCGCGGCGCGTAACCGGCAATGGACGCGACCGGAATGACGAGGCCGGAGGCGACGATGGCCGAGGACAGCGTGGTCGCCGCCGGCGCGTAGGTCGTGGTGCTCAACGCGAAGCTTCCCGAACCCAGCGTCTGCAACAGGTCGGAGCCGGGCGACACGCAGGCCGTGCCATTGCGGTAACGATAGACCCCTGCCTCAAGCCCGCTTTCCGCCAGAAATACGGCCTCGACGCTACGATTCTGCGCGTCGCTGTCGTGCACATCGGTCTCGGCCATCTGGTGGGCAATCACCAGCACCACGCCCAGCATAAATATCAGGAACAGCACCGCCATGAGTGCCGCCACGCCGCGTTGTGTCGTAAGTCGCAAGCAGTTCATCAGCGGTTCCTTAAGGCGATGCGGGTACGCTGCGCCGCCGCGCCGCTGTTCGGGTCGGTAAGCGTGAGGCTCACATCGACATAGGCAACATTGGCGGTGGTCACACCGACGTTGTTGTTGATGTCGAAATACTCGAATTGCAGGCCGCCGGCCGCCACCTGGTCGGTGAGCGTGGCGGTCATGGCCGGGAGCGGGGTCGAGTATTGCAGAGTTGCGAGCGGCGGAGCAGCCCCGTTAATGGTCACCACCGTG
>DATEYP010000304.1:0-2718 GCA_035256085.1 Acidiferrobacterales bacterium | reverse complement strand
ATCGGTCACCATACCATGGTCGGCCGGATGTATATCGTCGACAATAAATAGGGGAGTAGAACATGGCGAATACCACTGAATACCGAATCTGCCCGGACAGCGGCCTGCAGTTCCACAAGCCGGCCGAGACCTTGATGAAGGCGAACGCGGTCGCCGCGGTCGTATTCCTGCTGATTGGCGGCATACTCGCGCTGCTGGTCACGCTCACCCGCTGGCCGGCCATACATCTGCTGCCGGCCGACTCGTTCTACCAGGCGCTCACCGCGCACGGCCTCGACATGCTGATCTTCTGGATCATCTTCTTCGAGATCGCGGTGCTGTACTTCTGCTCGTCGACACTGCTGCGCTGCCGGTTGGCAACGCCGCGCTGGGCGTGGCTCGGGTTCGCGCTGATGCTGATCGGCGCGGTCGGGACCAACATTGCGATCCTGCGCGGCCGCTCGAGTGTGATGATGACCTCGTATGTGCCGATGCCGGCCGAACCGGTGTTTTATCTTTGCCTGATCCTGTTCGCGGTCGGCGCCCTGATTGGCTGCTTCGTGTTTTTCGGCACGCTGGTGGTGGCCAAGGCGGAGCGTACCTATGAGGGATCGATTCCGCTCGTGACCTTCGGTGCGCTGACCGCCGCCATTATCGCGATTTTCACCATCGCGTCGGGTGCGATTATCCTGATTCCGACCTTCCTGTGGTCAATCGGCTATATCAGCTACATCGATCCGCTCATGTACCGCACCATCTGGTGGGCGTTCGGTCACTCGTCGCAGCAGATCAACGTCGCGGCGCACGTGGCGGTGTGGTACGCGATCGCCGCCATCGTATTCGGTGCCAAGCCAATGTCGGAAAAGGTCAGCCGCGGGGCGTTCCTGCTGTACATCCTGTTCCTGCAACTGGCCTCGGCGCACCACCTGCTGGTGGATCCGGGCATCAGTTCCGAATGGAAAATCTTCAACACCAGCTACGCCATGTACCTGGCGGTACTCGCCAGCATGATTCACGGCCTGACCGTGCCGGGGTCGATCGAGGTGGCGCAGCGCCTGAAGGGCTACAACAAGGGCCTGTTCGAGTGGATCCGCAAGGCGCCGTGGGGCAACCCGGTGTTCTCGGGCATGTTCATGTCGCTCATCGGGTTCGGCGTGCTGGGCGGTATCTCGGGCGTGGTGATGGGCACCGAGCAGATCAGCATCATTATCCACAACACCATCTACGTGCCCGGTCACTTCCATGCCACGGTCGTCATCGGCACCACGCTCGCGTTCATGGCGCTGACCTACTTCCTGATCCCGGTGCTGTTCCGACGCGACATGATCATGAAGGGCCTGGCCAGGTGGCAGCCGTACATTTTCGGCATCGGCATGGTGGGGGTGGCATTGTTCCTGATGGGTGCCGGCACGCTCGGTGTGCCGCGCCGTCACTGGGACATGGGTCTCACCGGCAACGTGCTCGGATATGAATTCCCGGGCTCGGCCTACCTGCTGATGGGTCTGGCCGGTATCACCGGCGTGCTGGCGATCATCGGCGGTGGCGCCTACATCCTGATCACCGTCGGCTCGATCCTGTGGGGCAAGAAACTGCCGGGCCGGGAGTACAATGCCAAGCCGACTGCGCTCAAGATGCCGATCGCCACGGCCATCGAAAGCCACGGCGGCATCGGCGTCGGCGGCTTCGCGGCGCCGGGCACGCTGATCTTCGCCTTCATTTTCCTGGCGCTGTTCGTGGTGTATTACTTCATCAACTGGAAGTATCTGTCCTCAGTCTGGCCGCTCAGCTGAGGCCGTCGGACCCGGGGCGGTTGTTCCGCCCCCGGGTCATCGGTTGGCTTGAGACTCGCCTGAAACACAACCGCCAGTCCAGTACGGAGTCTTGCATGCACACCGCTCGTCTTGAATCCGCCGACAGCGTTCCGCGCACTCCATTCATGGGCCTGTTGCGGCAGTTGCCGAATATCCTAAAGCTGCGCATCGGCGTTTCGATCGCGTTCGCGGCACTCGCCGGTTATGCGGTGGCGCCCGGTCCGGCGCTGGCCGTGTGGCAGATCGTGGTGCTGGGCCTTGCCGTGTTCCTGTCCTCGGCCGCGGCCGGCGGCTTCAACCAGTACGTCGAGCGCGACCTCGACCGGCACATGCAGCGCACCCGCCGCCGGCCGTTCGCCAGCGGTGCGCTCAAGGCGCATCGCGGCTGGCTGGTGTTTCTGTACACGCTGCTGGCGCTGGCGGTGGGCGCCGCGGCCTGGGCGCTGAACAGTGTGGCGGCGCTGTATGTGTTTCTCGGCGCGTTCGTGTACGCCATTGTCTACACCGTCTGGCTCAAGCGCCGCAGCTGGCTCAACATCGTAGTCGGCGGTCTGGCCGGCAGCTTCGCGGTGCTGGCCGGGGCCGCGGCCGTGGATCCGCACATCGGCGCGCGCGCCGCGTGGTTCGCGGTCGCGCTGTTCCTGTGGACGCCGTCGCACTTCTGGAGTCTGTCTATCGCCCTGCGCGACGACTACGCCGCCGCCGGCGTACCCATGCTGCCGGTGGTCGTCGGTCCGCGCGCCGCCGCCCGGGCCGTGCTCGGCAACAGCCTGCTGCTGGTCGCGGCCTCGCTCGTGCCGCTGTTCTATGGACTCGGCTGGATCTATGCACTCGGCGCGCTCGCCGGCGGCCTGTGGTTTCTGCGCGAAAACATCCGCATGCTGGGCGATCAGTCGCGCGCGGTGGCGATGCGCAATTTCCATGTGTC
>DATEYP010000303.1:0-5916 GCA_035256085.1 Acidiferrobacterales bacterium | reverse complement strand
CGCGTGGCGGTTGTCGAAAACGGCGTGCTGCAGGAGGTGCACATCGAGCGCGCCCGCGCGCGCGGCATCGTCGGCAACATCTACAAGGGCAAGGTGACGCGCATCCTGCCCGGCATGCAGGCGGCGTTCGTGGACATCGGCATGGAGCGCGCCGCCTTCCTGCACGCGTCCGACATTCTGGGACGGAGTCATGTTGCGGGAGACGCGAACCCGGCCGGAAACCGCGGTAGTGCAGAAACGGGCGGTCCGCCGCCCGGTATCAGCGAGCTGCTGCACGATGGCCAGGAGGTGGTGGTGCAGGTGGTGAAGGATCCGCTCGGAACCAAGGGTGCGCGCGTCACCACGCATATCACCCTGCCGGCGCGCTACCTGGTGTACATGCCGTACAGCAAGCACATCGGCATTTCGCAGAAGATCGAGGACGACGCCGAACGCGAACGGCTGCGCGCCATCCTCAAGGCGGCGATCGACGACAACGAGCCGGGCGGGTACATCCTGCGCACGGTCGCGGGCGCGGTGAGCGAAGACGAGCTCAGCACCGACATCCGCTATCTCAAGCGCCTGTGGAAGGTGGTGCAGGGGCGCATGCAGACGGCCGCGGCGTGCACGCTGGTGCACGAGGACCTGGCGTTGGCGCTGCGCACGATGCGCGACCTGGTGCGTGAGAACGTCGAGAAGGTGCGCATCGACTCGCGCGAGACCTTCGTCAAGGCGCGCGACTTCGCCATCGAATACATTCCCGAGGTGGCGGAACGCATCGAGGTTTACCCGGGCGAGCGCCCGATTTTCGATCTGTATGCGGTCGAGGACGAGATCCAGAAGGCGCTGGAGCGCAAGGTGCTGCTCAAGAGCGGCGGTTACCTGGTGTTCGATCAGACCGAAGCCATGACCACCATCGACGTCAACACCGGTGCCTATGTCGGCCGCAGCAACCAGGAAGAGACGCTGTTCAAGACCAACCTCGAAGCCACGCAGGCGATCGCCCGGCAGCTGCGCTTGCGCAATCTGGGCGGCATGATCATCGTGGATTTCATCGACATGACCGAGCCGGAGCACCGCCGCCAGGTGCTGCGCGCACTCGAAAAGGCGCTGGCGCGCGACCGCGCCAAGACCTACGTGACCGAAATGTCGACGCTTGGACTGGTCGAGATCACACGCAAGCGTACACGCGAGAGCCTGGAGCGCGTGCTGTGCGAGCCGTGCCCGGCCTGCAAGGGGCGCGGCGTGATGAAGACGCCGCAGACCGTTTGTTACGAGATTTTCCGCGAGATCCTGCGCGAGGCGCGCCAGTTCGGTTCCGACAAGTATCTGGTGATGGCCTCGCAGGTGGTCATCGACCTGTTGCTTGACGAAGAAGCGACCGGTCTGCTCAATCTTCAGGAGTTCATCGGCAAGCCAGTTCACCTGCAGGTGGACGGGCTGTACAACCAGGAACAGTTCGACGTGGTCCTGATGTGACGAGCCCATGGAAGGCGAGGGACGATACCAGGGAAGGCGCAACAATATCGCGTCGGGAACCGGTGGTCGAGGCGTCGTTGTATGCATACAGGTGACTGTCGGCAGGAAAGGTAATGTACAAACCAGCGCGTAAATCGCAAACACGCTTCGCCCGGTTCATGCACGGCGTGCAGACTGCACGTCGTGCTGTTCTGTCGTTGCACCAACGCCTGCCACAGCCTGTGCAGCGCGCCCTGTGGCGCACCACGCACTGGACGCTGCATTCCACGCTCGGCGTCGTGATTGCCATTGCATTGATCTTCCTGGCGGCACACCTCTGGCTGCCGACGCTGTCCGAGCGCAAAGACGAAATCGAGTCGTACATCAGCGCTGCGCTCGGAAATCCGTCAACACTGGACACGCTGGACACCTATTGGGACGGGCTCAATCCCGGTGTGCGTGTGAAAGGACTGCGAGTGCATTTTGCGGCCACCGGAGCGCAGGCAATGCAACTCAAGGAGCTGCGCCTGAGCCTGGCGTGGTGGCCATTGCTGACCGGACGCATTGAAATCAACAGCCTGGTGCTGGTCGAACCGAACCTGGCGATAGAACGACAACCCGACGGAAGGCTGCGGGTCAGCGGATTTGAGACCGGCGCCGTGACCGCACCGGCAGACACGGATTTTTCGCGACTCCTGCTTTCGCAGAAGGAGATGATTATCGAGAATGGCACGTTGCTGTGGCTGGACCGGCACGCCACCGGAGAGAATGAACGGTTCCCCGTCCGGGGTGTTTACCTCGATCTGCACAATGATGGCGAACGTCACCGGCTGCAATTTCGCGCCGATTTCCCCAAAGACCTGTGTGCGAGCTGTCGATTGAGCGCCGACATTCGCGGCAATCCGTTTCGTGAAACATCCTGGCGCGGCGAGATCGGTGTGCGCGCGCGCGCGCTTTCCATCAGTGGTTTGCCGCGTAGTCTGCGTGCGCTGCTGCCGCCCGGCCTTACTGGTCGTTTCGATCTGGATCTCGATAGCCGATGGCGTGATGCCCGGCCAAAGACTGTAGAAGGACATATCGCGGTATCCGGATTGTCACTGCCATTGCCGGGTGAAACGCATCCGCTGGCGGTCCAGACGCTGAACACCAGGCTCAGCTGGAAAGGCAGTACTGAGTCATGGCATCTGGATCTTGCCAGTCTGAGACTGGGCTTGACGCGGCCTGCCTGGTTGGCCGGGCGACTGCGTCTGGATGTACGGCCCGACCGGTTGCGCGTCGAGGTCGAACATGTGGACGTGGCGGATCTTGCGGTCTTCACGGCCTCGCTGCCCCGCGAACATGCGTTGCTCGACTGGCTGCGCGCCGCCCAGCCCGGCGGCGGCCTCAACCGGGTGAGTCTCGAATTGACCGGACCGGTCACGGCGCCCACCGGCTACAGCGCAGACGCCGGGTTGCGCAACATCCGCTTCGCCCCCCATAAGCAAGTTCCCGGGGTGCAGGGCTTGAGCGGCCAGCTGTCGCTGTCCAGGGAGGGCGGTGAGTTCCAGCTGGACAGCGGCGAAACACGCGTATCGGTACCGCGCATTTTGAAACTACCCCTGACGGTGCAGCGTCTGAAAAGCCGCATCCGTTGGCGGCAGTCACCGGAGGACTGGCTTGTGCAGGCACAGGAGATTGTGCTGAACGCACGTGATGGCCGCATACGCGGCGGTCTCGAACTGCGTCTGCCCAAAGACAAGGCGATCTCGCCGGTGCTCAAGCTAAACGCCAAGTTCAGTGACGGTGATGGCAGTCGTACCGCGCGCTATATCCCGCTGATTGTGCCGGATAAACTGCGCGCCTGGATCGAGCGCGCGGTGGTGTCCGGCCGGGTCACGGATGGAAGTGTGGTGTTTCACGGCGCACTGCGCAATTTTCCGTTCCGCGACGGCAAGGGACGGTTCGAAGTGCGCGCGCATGTCAAAGACGGCGTGCTTGACTACCTGCCGGATTGGGCGCCGCTCCACGATGTCGATGCGGATCTCTATTTCACCGGTACCGGCATGTTGATCACGTCCGCGCAAAGCAAGATCCGGAATCTCGAAGTCGGCCGCGTGGTGGTGGCGATCGAGGACTTCAAGGCGCCCGATGGCGCGCTGATCACCGTCAACGGGCGTATCGCCGGCGCGTTGCAGGAAACGCTCGATGTGCTGGCAGACAGCCGGATGCCGCGCTTCGTCTCGCTGATCCCCACCGGCCTGCGTGCCTCTGGCAATGGTGTGATGACGCTTGATCTGCGGATCCCGGCGCGTACCCCAAAAAACACCACGATCGCGGGTTTCTACCAGTTCCAGAACAGCAGCATGGAATTCCCGTTGCGCGCCATCCGCGTCGATCGCATCCAGGGCAACATGGAATTCAGCGAAACCGGACTGCGCGTCGGGAAACTCAGTGCGCAGATGCTCGGCGACGACGCCGTGCTCGAGGTTGTGCCCGATGCCGCGCTGGCGGGTGCGGCGCGCATCGAGGTGCGGGGTACCTTGAATCAGATTGGCCTCGCGCAACTGTTCGGGCCGCAACTGGCTCCTTTGCTGCGCGGGCAGGCGCCGTGGCAGGCACGCCTGCAGCCGCAACGAGCGGGTTATGCTGTGTTTGTTGAGGCCGATTTGCGCAATCTCGAACTGCGCCTGCCGGCGCCGCTCGCCAAGGCGAAAGATGAGCCGCTTTTGTTTCAGGTTCGCACCAGCGAGATCGGAGGCGACAACCTGGACATTGAGCTGCAGGCGGAAGCGCGTGTGACCGGCAAGCTGGCCTTCCTGCGCGCGGCATCGGGCTGGACGCTGAACCGCGGCCGCATCGGCATCGGCGAGACCGTGTCACAACTGCCGGCACAGCCCGGTTTGCAGTTGAGCGCGCGCCTGCCGGTGCTCATTGCGGATGACTGGTGGCCACTGCTGCGCCAGAACCTGGATGCCGGCGGTGAAGGCGGTTGGCTGGATGCGGTAAGTCGCGTGAGCGTCGACGTCGAGTCGCTCGAGGCCTTCGGACGCGGGTTCGGTCGTCTGGGCCTGGTTATCGATAACAGCGCCGGCGACTGGCGCGGGCGTGTGCAGGGTGATGCGGTGGCCGGTCAGCTCGCCATCTCACGCTCCGCGTCTGCCAGCCTTCCCCTGGTCGTGGGCAATGTCGCCGCGCCCGGACGCCAGGCCGTTCACCTGACCCTGGAGAGGCTGATTTTGCCGCCCGCGCGCGCGGACGGCGAGGATCCGGCGTTCGATCCGCGCGGCCTGCCGCCCCTGCATGTGCAGAGCGAATCTTTCATGGTCGCGGACATGGCCTTGGGCGCGCTGGAGTTTAATGCCCTGCCGGCCACGCACGGCTGGAAGATCACCAGCCTCAAGCTCACGCGCCCCGAATCGAGTCTCACCGCCAGCGGTCTGTGGGGGATCGACAGCCGTGGCCAGCAAAGCACCCAGATCGATGCTACGCTCGCGAGCACCGATTTCGGCACGCTGTTGGAGACCCTGGGCTATCCGCAGGAGATCGTCGGAAGCAGGCTCAAACTGCAATCCAACTGGTCGTGGCCGGGTGCACCCACGGCGTTCCGTGTGGCGCGCGCCGATGGCGACTTGACGTTCACGCTTGCGAACGGGCGAATTCCCAAAATCAGCCCGGGCGCCGGGCGCCTGCTTGGCGCATTGGACCTGCGTTCCGTGACGCGTTACCTCACGCTCGATTTCAGCAATGTTTTCGGCAAGGGGCTGACTTTTAACACGATCAAGGGCAGGGTGGCGGTCGAGAAAGGGAATGCCTATACTCGCGACCTCGCGATCCGTACGCCGGGCGCCGACATCGACCTGTCCGGCAGGATTGGGCTCGCCGCGCGTGACTTGGACCTCGATCTCGGTGTAACGCCGCATCTGATGGAAGAGCTCGCCATCACCGGCGGCCTGCTCGGCGGTCCAGTGGTCGGTGCAGCGGTGGCGGTGCTGCACCAGCTGATTCAGAAGCCGTTCGAAAAGAATACCCGTATCGAGTATACGGTGAAGGGTGGGTGGGACGACCCGGTCGTCACACGCATCGGTCCCGCGCCCGTGGTTGAGGAACAATAGCGAAAGCTCCGAAAGACGGTTTCCATGTCACAGGCAATGATGTTATTCGTGCTCGGGTTATTGCCGGGCGCGGCCGAGACGCTGACGCTGGTGACGGCGGACTGGCCGCCGCCGCGCCGCGCTGAGGCACTCGCGGCGCACAGGCCGCTTGGCGATTATCTGCTGGCGCTCGACCAGCGCGATGCCAGCGCGCTCCGCATCCGTCACGCCGGGGGCGAGGCGGACAGCCGCTTCGCCGAGCAGTTGCGCGACGCACTGGTCGCACTCGGTGTGCCGGCTGCGCGCATTCATCTGGTACCGGCCGCCGCGGACAGCGAGCAACTGATTCTGGAAATTTCAGCCAATGGAGATACAGTACCGTGAAAGTTGCCGCCATACAGATGGCCTC
>DATEYP010000302.1:0-9166 GCA_035256085.1 Acidiferrobacterales bacterium | reverse complement strand
CGAGATACTGGTTGCCGACAAGCCGCATTTTCTTCCCGTCATCCCGGGTGGCCGGTTTGTGAACGAATGCCTGCTGAATCGTTTGCGCGCGCGCACCGGCATAGCCGATCTCACACCGCTGCATCGCATCGACCGAGAGACGGCGGGTATTGTTGTGTTCTCGGTCAACCGGAAAACACGCGGCCTTTATCATGCGCTCTTCATGCAGGGGAAAGTCGCCAAGACTTACTTCGCACTGGCCGAATTCCTTCTCCCTCCGCAAGCAAGCCGGTGGGTTATCGAAAACAGGATCGTCCGCGCAGAGCCGCGTTTTAAAATGAAAATCGTGCCGGGGATCGTGAACGCCCGCTCCACCATCCAGCTGCTGGACACGCGGGAAAACCGCGGGCTGTTTCAATTGAGCCCGGTGACCGGTAAAACTCACCAGCTGCGCCTGCACCTGAGCGCCCTGGGTTTCAGGATCCTCAACGACCGTGTTACCCGGAACTGCTGGCGCAAAGAGAGGATGATTTTTCCAATCCACTCCAGCTTCTTGCCAAACAGGTGCGGTTTCAAGACCCGGTCACCGGCAGGGGCATGGAGTTTGCTTCCGGGCGCGAGCTGCATTTCTAGCCGCGTGGCACGGTGCACGGCGGCGCGCGGCGTTCTGTAGAAACGGATGTTATCTGTGGCGCTAGTGTAGTGCTTCACAGTTGACGGAACATTGCTTGTTCGAAATGCAGGTCGGCCTTCAGGCCGGCATGTCGGGCTAAAGCCCGATCTACAGGGGGCTCCGGGAAGTTATAAGTACCAAACAGAATGAAGCACTACACTAGTGGTCTCGCCCTTTGCGCAAGGTCTTCAGTTCGTCCTTGAACCGGAGAAAAAACAGAATCATCACCAGTATCGCGCCCAGGGTATCGGCAAGAATATCCTTCTGCGCATCCCAGATGTCGCCTTGCGAGCCCAGCACCGCGATACCCGCCGCCGGATCCGAGTTCAGTGCGTATTGCCATTCGATAATTTCGTAAGCGCCGGCGACGGTGGCGATGGCAAACACGGGAAACAGGGCGATTATCCAGCGCGAGTGGGCCAGGCGCCTGACCATCAGGAACTCGGCAATGGGATAGGCGTAAAAACCAACCGAGAAATGCGCCACGCGGTCGAAATGGTTGCGCTCGAAACCAAAAAAATCCGATACCGCGCCGAATGGCACACGCTCAAACGTGTAATGACCGCCAATGGTGTGCAGCACGATAAAGAATGCCATCAACACATAGCTGGTGTTGGAAAAGCGAAACCTGCGCGAGATCAATACCAGCAGCGCAACAATCACCAGCACCGGTATGTTCTCTGCCCACCATACCGCCCGGTCAAAGGGCGAGATCGCACACACGGCAAACACCAGCCCGTACAAGGCCAATAGCATCAAAGGAACACCGTAGGTTTGTTTAATCATTGCCTTGGTTTTGAGCACGTTGTCGTGACGTGGCCTTATTATGACGTAAACACCCTGCCCCCTATAGCGGCAGAGTACGGTCCATGGCCGCTCCAATACTGGCGAGGGCGCCAGGCAATACACGCCATTTGCGCCTTCCGGATGAAAAACTGACGTACGGCAAAGAATGGCTGTAAACCGACTGGCAGTATTGGCGTTATACAGGATGTGGGCGCACGGTAACGGAGGGCGGACACATGGTGGTGTCATCTGACAGGGAAAAACCTGCAGATCAAGGTTCAACCTGCACTACTGGTGGGTTTCCTTGGCCGGCAGCATTCGCGACTCTCGCGCTCGTGGCGTGCACATCACCGCCACCCACGCCGACCGAACCGGTCCATGCGGTGCCACCGCCATCCACCCAGATTTATTTCTACCCCGGCAAAGGCCAGAGCGCGGCACAACAGGATCGCGACCGTTTTGAATGTTATCTCTGGGCCAAACAGCAGACCGGCTATGATCCGAGCGCGGCGCAGCTTGCGCCGCATCAGCGCGTGCGGGTCATACCCACCACTCCCCCGGGTCGCGACACGGCGGCGGGTGCCGTGACCGGCGCCGTAATCGGCGCGGTGGTATCTCCGCCGGGCAGCAGCGCCGAAGGTGCCGTAGTCGGCGCTGTCGCGGGCGCAATGGTCGGTGCGGCCGTGGATACCGCGCGCCAGGAACGGGTCGAACGCGTCCAGCAACGCTATGACCGGCAACAGGCGCAACGCATCGCCCGCATCGAACAGCAGGCCAGCGGCTATCGTCGCGCCATGGCCGCTTGTCTCGAAGGGCGCGGCTATACCGTCCACTGAATTGCGTAACCCGAGCCCTGCTCGCATTGAATGGCAAGGAGATAACATCATGATGACCAATCGCCTGTTGAGTGCCGTTCTGATGCTGGCAGTTGCACTGTCCTGCGCAGCGGTTCCGGTACGGGCCGATCGCGACGACGATGACGATCGCGCCCGAAAAGAGAAGTCGCGGCGCGCGACTGAGCAGCACGAGATGCAGCGCCGCGATGCCGTCCGCCGTGACCCGGTCATCAAACAGCCGCCCGGCTATGTGCTCGACAACCGCTATCGGCATAATCATTACTACCCGCCGCGCGACCATGTCGTAAAGGTCTTGCCGCGGGAACATCGTGTCATCCCGTACCGCGGCGTGCGGTATTACTACCACGGCGGTGTGTGGTACCGGCCTTCCGGTACACGTTTCGTCGTCGTCCTGCCTCCGGTGGGTCTGATGGTGCCGTTTCTGCCGCCGTTCTACACGACCATCTGGATCGGAGGCCTGCCTTATTATTATGCAGGAGGCGTGTACTACACATGGCGCCCGGAAGAAAATACTTATGTCGTCGCCGAGGCGCCGCCGGAGTCCGAAGTCAGCGAGCAGCCTGCAATACCGGACCAGTTGTTCGTCTACCCGATGAAAGGGCAAAGCGAACAGCAGCAGGCTACCGACCGCTACCAGTGCCACCGTTGGGCGGCTGACCAGACCGGCTTCGATCCGACCCAGTCGGGCGGCGGCGTGCCGGAACCGCAGATCGCCGGCAAACGCGCTGATTATCAACGCGCCATGAAAGCCTGCCTTGAGGCGCGTGGATACAGTGTGCAATAAATCGTGATGGTCGCCCGGATCGGGTCTGCCGATAGCAACGCTGCGACCTGCAAGTTGGCCGGTGAAAACCGTAAATCGGGAAGCAATGTTCCTGTGCACGCTAAATCGCCGGCCAATCGAATGCTGGATAGCGAGACAGACTTCTGGATGTGCCAGATTTCGCAAAGAATTCGATGCAGCAGGGTGTCTCTTTGATCCGGGTCAAGGTAGTGCGGGCCCTGTCTTATTAGAGTAAAAGCACATATCCATTCATCAACGCACAGGGGCATGCCATGACCGGTCGAAAAAATCGAAGTGACGTCAGCCATCAACCGCGCCGCGATCGCATGGACGAGGAACGCGTCAGCGATCCATATCGCAGCCGGGGCAAGTGGAAAGAGCCGTCGACATGTCCGGAATGCGGCGCGATCTTTCATCACGGGCACTGGCAGTGGGGCACGGCCGTGCCGGGCGCGGAGCAGCACTTCTGCCCGGCGTGCCAGCGAATCCGCGACCGGGTACCGGCCGGTCAGCTCACGTTGAGCGGACCGTTCTTCGCCGAACACCGCGAGGAGATTCTGGGTCTGGTGCGGCATACCGAGTCCAAGGCGCGGGCCGAACATGCGCTCGAGCGCATTATCGAAGTCAAGGAAGAAGCCGACCGGACCGTGGTGACCTTAACCGGTACACACCTGACACACGGCATCGGTGAGGCGCTGCACCACGCCTACCACGGCGAGCTCGATACGCACTACACGGACGAGGGCGACCTGCTGCGCGTTGTCTGGAGCCGCTAGTCGAAGCCCCGCCACTGTCCCGACGGCCCGTGGAACTCGCGCACCACCGCGATCTGGCGCAGGAGTTTCCTGAGTTCAAGGCGCGCATCCACGAACTCAAACTGGAAAGCCCGGTGTTCCGCGGCCTGTATGCCGAGTACCAGGTGGTCGACAACGAGGTCTACCGCATCGAGCAGGCGATCGAGACGCCGTCGGACGATTACACCGAGGAGCTCAAGCGGCGTCGCGTGCTGTTCAAGGACCGGCTGTATGGCATGCTGACCGGCCGCATCCCCGCGGAATATGACAGCGACGAGTTCGTGGTGCGCCGCAAGTTTGCGCAGCCGGTGGATCCGGCCGCGGTGACACGCGACTGGATCAAGCGCGGCTTCTCGTGCCGCGCCTGCACCGATCCGCCCGGGCAGGTGTGGCGCGACGATGTGCACGACACCGACGAACTCGTAACGGTGGTGGACGGATGCCTGGAGGTGATGATGCACGGCGAGAACTGGGTGCTTGGGCCGGGCGATGAGCTGTACCTCCCGCGTGGGATCACGCATACGGTGCGCAACCTGCACGCTGGCACAACCCGCTGGGTGTACGGCTACGATTGAAGAAGAAATCGCCGGCGCGGTCGCGCCCGGAGGCAAAGACCATGCAACTGAGCGAAAAAAAACTGTCCGAGGCGCGCGACACCGTGCAGACCCTGCTCGAACAACTCGGACTCTCGGCCTACCTGTTCGAGGTCGAACCGCGCACCGATCACTGGGAAGTGCGCATCGAATGTGCACCGAACAGCGTCTGGCAGTCGTCGATCCTGAGCGTGGACGAAAACTGGCTCACGGCCTGCCGCACCGACGCCGGCGCGCGCGACCAGCTGCTCGAGGAGTGGCGCAAACGATTGCAGCCATAACCGTGGAAAGAGCAGCCAGCCGCGGATGAACACTGATAAACGCGGATCGTCAATGCGCCGCCTGTATTTACCGGCCCGCAAAAAAGGGTGAATGGCCTCGGCGCATCCATGGCATGATTCATTTGCGTTAATCTGTGTTCATCTGCGGCCAAACGCCGTTTCCAAGATAATCCGACCGCGGGCCGCCACATGGCAACGTCACACACCATTCGAGCGCTACTGACGGTGGGTGTGCTCGGCGCGGCGCTGGGCGGACTGCTCTATTCCAGATATCAGCACGACATCGAACGCGCCCGTGAACGCATTGCGACCGGCAGCCGGATCGCCGAGACGCCCTGCGGTCCGATCGAATACGCCGTCGCCGGCGATGGCCCGCCGCTCCTGATCGTGCACGGCGCCGGCGGCGGCTTCGACCAGGGACTCGACTTCGGCGGGTCCCTGGTCGCAAGCGGCTTCCGCATCATCACCATGTCGCGTTTCGGCTACTTGCGCACGCCGCTGCCGAACGATGCCTCGGCGGCCGCACAGGCCGATGCACATGCCTGTCTGCTGGATGCGCTCAACATCCGGCGCGCCGCGGTCATTGGCGCCTCCGCCGGAGCACCCTCTTCAATGCAGTTTGCCCTGCGTCATCCCGGGCGGATTACCGCCCTGGTGCTCCTGGTGCCGGCCACCTATGTGCCACGAGCCGGCGGGGCGCCGCCGATGCAAACCCCGACCGGCACCGTGTTTCTGTTCGAGACTATCCTGAACTCGGACTTTCTCTTCTGGGCCGCGACACGTTTCGCGCGCGAAACCGTGATTCGCGCGATCCTCGCCACCCCGCCGGCGGTCGTTGCGAACGCCACCGCCGCCGAGCAGGCGCGCATTGACGAACTGCTGGCGCATATCCTGCCCGTGAGCCCGCGCCGGCCGGGGCTGATCAACGACGTGAAGGTCACGTCCTCCCTGCAACGCTACGAGCTTGAGCGCATCGCCGTTCCGACACTGGCCATCAGCCTGCAAGATGACCTGTATGGAACTTTTGACGGCGCCCGCTATACCGTGGAGCACATTCCGCGCGCGCGTTTTATCGGTTACCCGAGTGGCGGACACCTGTGGGTGGGACACCAGCAGGAAATCGTGGCCGAGATCGTGACGTTTCTGAAATTGAACCGGTAGCACACGTTCAGACCCGGGCGATCCAGCGCATGTCTGCCTGATGCGCACGCGCCCGGTGTCGAGGTGGATGAAATTCGAACTTGAAGAGATAATTGCCGACATCGCCGGCTTCTCTATTTCAAACGGATGCCCTGGCCATCCTCGACGGCGACGCTGATCGGTATCCCGTGGCGCACGCTCTGGGAGACCGTGCAGAACGGCTCGAACTGCGCCAGGATACGGTCCAGATGGCTGATTTCGGCGCCACCCTTGCCCAGACGGATGGTGACGGCGATGTCCATTACCCGCAGGCGGCTCTCCTCGTTGCGGTCGATGCGCGCGATGGCCGTGGTGGTGATGCCACCGGCATCCTGTTTGAACTTTTGCAGGGCAAAGTACAGGCTTGACGACAGGCAGTTGGCCACCGCCGACAGTAACAGATGACTCGGTGATGGTCCCTCACCGGCGCCGAGCGGCGCAGGTTCATCGCCCAGCAGCACTGGAATGGCGGCGCCGAAATCCACCAGGAACCGGTAGTTGCCTTGTTGGGTCACCGTGATGCTGACTTCGTGGCTCATGGGTTCTGCCTTCTGGGTTAACAGGCCGCCTCCGGCACTGTTTACCGGTTAGGGAAGCTCTGAACAAGTGCCGATCAAGAAGTAACCCCCTCTCCCTGGCCCTCTCCCCCTTTCAGGGGGAGAGGGGACTTAACCAGAGGTTCCTTAGCGATTCTGCATCTTGCGCAACTGACCGAGCAACTGTTCATCGTCCCATTCACGACCACCGACAGCACGGTGCGTGACGACGCCGCGCGGGTCGATCACAAAGGTCGTGGGCAGACCGATTACCGGATATTTCTTTATGACCGTGCCTTCGGTATCGAGCAGCAACTGAAACGTCACCGGGTATTGCCCGGTGAACTCAAAAACCTGGTCCTCGCTTTCGCCCACATTGACGGCCAGCAGCACGATGTTTTCGCCCTGCACCTTCTTGTGTGCGCGCTCCATCGAGGGCATTTCGTAACGGCACGGTGGGCACCACGTCGCCCAGAAGTTGAGCACGACGACTTTGCCGCGATAATCCGACAGCCGATAGGTTTTTCCGTCTTCGCCCGGCAGCGTGAAGTCCGGGGCGGCAAAGGGTTTCGGCAGTGGCGGCAAGGTTTGCGCTGCATCGTTGCCGGCGGCCTGCGCCGCGCACAGCACAAACCACGACGCGAGCAGCGTGCCGCGCAGGAATGAGCGCATCAGCGTCTTCATGGCGCGGCCGGCGACACGTGACTGTCCGGGGCGCACGCCACGCCTTTCAGGCGCGCGCTGCGGCGTTCGCCGCCTTGGCGCCAGACGACGTCGAGATCGAAGGACGTGCCGGGCGCGAGGTTGAAGACCGACAAACCCCAGTTGTAATCACCCGGGCGGTAGGTCTGGCGGGTGGGCAGGAGACCCCATTCAAAGGCCAGTTGCGCGGCCTTCGGTGCGCGCCGCGCGGTCCATTCCTTTTGCCAGTCTTCGCGGGTTTTCATCCGGCGCTGCGCACCGGCGGCATGCACGATCCACTCATCCAGGTTGTACTCGATCGCGCCCGGGTCCGAAGGCGGCGCGACATTCTTGAACACGGTCTGAAACATGCAGCTTTGTGCAATCAACTCCGAGTCGGCAATCGAAAACCCGCGCGCCTGGAAGAAACCGCGCGTCTGATCGGGCAGGCGCTGCACCAGGCGTATCGAAACGCCGTGCTCGACAACCTCCCAGTACGGCAGCCCGGCCTCCGCATCGGTGCCGGTGTTGATGACCGCCGCGACTGGCACCGCCAGAGACAACATCGCGGCCGCCAGCGTCACCCGCCTGATCGCAGGAAAAAAGTCGGCGAGACGGATATTGCAGAAATAATTTCGCATCATTGTCCAGAATCCGCTCTCTGACCCTCATGGCACTACCTTAAGGAAAATCCATTGATTACGTCGTCATTCCGGCGTAAGCCGGAATCCAGGGCTTGAAAATATATCGGCCGTTAGGCCGATTCTGGATGCCAGCTTTCGCTGGCATGACGGAGTTTTTGCTTGTGGGAGCCTTAAGGTAGCGCCATGACTCTTTGATCCGCGTTTTCCACGATAGTGTCTGGCCCCGCTGATTTCCCCGCCATTATTCCATGGATGTTCGTTCGGTGCCGCTCGACCCCATATAGTCGGCGCGATTATCTATAACCCATCCCCCTCCAACAACCCCAGGATCACCCGCTCCGCCGCCGTCCGCCCCGGCGAAAGGAACAGTTCCAGCACCCTCACCCCCAATACTTGCGCGATCTTTTCCAGATCGTCGAGCACCAATGCCCCTACCCCACTCTCGGCCGCCCGCACCCGGTCCGGTGCCAGTCCGGCCGCGGCGGCGAGCGAGTGCGTGGAATGGAGATTCAGAAACATCAGCACCTTGAGCTTGCGTGCCAGCCTCCGCCGCGCCTCCCCGGACAGCGGACTCACCGCCGCCACGGTCCGTAATTCCTCGCGTAGAATGCAAAGCCCGGCAGGCGCCGCCACCCCGAGGCGCACCTGCGACCCCTGCACCCCGAGCACCTGCACGTGGATGGGCCCGCCGGCAAAAAGCTGTTCGACCGGGGTGCCTGGGTCGAGGGTGGGGTGCGGGTGGATGGAAAGCGACTGGCTGGGTTGGCGGGTGAGGATGAGCATCGTCCGTGACCTCATGCAATTCATGTTGAATACTATAGTACTTGATACTATAGTCTGTAGACGATAAGTCTCGCAAGGGCCAATTTACTGGCCCATGCGTTCAGCCAAAACACGCTCATTGGTTTCCCGATTCCCAGCAATCCTCAGGGAAGCCAGGACAGAGAAAGGACTTTCGCAAGAAGAGCTGGCCGATCGGGCCGGGCTACACCGTACCTATATCTCCCAGATAGAACGGGGCGTGAAATCGCCCTCCCTGAGGTCGCTTGAACAGATTACTGATGCACTGGAAACGCCGCTGTGGGTACTGCTGAAGCGAGCTGACGTCTAGACCAACGTCGATTCCCAAGGAAATGGGTCGTGGTGCATTAATTCTGCGTTGCCCATTTTTAAATCACTACGACCCCTTTAGCTAGGCTTGCTGCTGGCACTTTGATGGAGATCAACCGGTGTCGCCGTGTTACTAATATCCCAACATAATACTTGACGACGGCATCTTTCCGTGCGAACCTATGTCGCATGAAGAAGGAAGATTTCCGGACCATCGGGAACGAAGCACGCGCGGTCATCCGGCGCCGCGCCGTGGCGCTGGTTGTGTC
>DATEYP010000301.1:0-4155 GCA_035256085.1 Acidiferrobacterales bacterium | reverse complement strand
CAGTGGCTCACGCTGTTTGAAAAGTACAAGCTCACGCCCGAATACCAGAAGGTCAACGTCGGCATGGACCTGGCCGGGTTTCAGGGCATCTTCTGGCTGGAGTATTTTCATCGCCTGCTGGGACGCCTGATCGGGCTGGCGTTTGCACTGCCATTTGTTTATTTTCTGGTGCGCGGGCAAATCGAGCGGGCACTCGCGCCGAAGCTGTGGCTGTTGTTCGCGCTCGGCGCCGCGCAGGGGCTGCTCGGTTGGCTAATGGTGGCGAGCGGACTGGTGGACGAACCGCGCGTGAGTCCTTACCGGCTCACTGCGCATCTCGGCCTGGCGATCCTGATCTACAGCTATATGTTCTGGGTGGCACTCGGGCTGCTATCACCGCAGCCGGCCGCGAATGCACCACCGGCGCTGCGCCGCCACGGCCTCGGCGTGACCGCGTTGATTGCGCTCACGATCCTGGCGGGCGGATTTGTCGCCGGCACGCGCGCCGGCTTCGTGTTCAACGACTGGCCGCTGATGCATGGCCGCTGGATACCGGAAGGCCTGTATGCGATGCAGCCACTGTGGGCGGATTTCTTCGAGAATGTCGCGACCGTGCAATTTCACCACCGGCTGCTGGCCTACCTGCTGTGTCTTGCGCTCCCGGCATGGTGGTGGCTGGCGCGCCGCCAGGCGCTGGCGACGCGCACACGCTGGTTGTTTCACCTGCTGCTCGCGACGCTCGTGGCACAGGTGGCGCTCGGCGTCGCGACGCTGCTCTACATCGTGCCGGTCGCGCTCGCGGCGGCGCATCAGGCCGGTGCGCTACTGCTGCTGACCATTGCGCTGCTCATCAATCATAGGCTGCGCGCCGGCACGGCGTGACCGGGAGAGCAGCAACCAACCGCAGATGAACACAGATATTGCTGAATCTGCCGGTTTCAGGTTTCTCCCCCGCGTCCACCTGTGTGCATCCGTGGCCCGGCCTTTTCGAGCAGCGCGGTAAACGCGTCCGCCGGCAGCGGCCGGCTGAACAGGTAACCCTGCATGATCCGGCAACCGCGCTCCTGCAGGAACTCGCGCTGTGCCTCGGTCTCCACGCCCTCTGCGATCACATTGAGCTTGAGGCTCTGCGCCAGGACGATAATCGCCGAGACCAGCGCGCTGTCGTCGGCGTCGCCGGGCACATCGTGCACGAAACTGCGGTCGATTTTCAGGGCATCGATCGAGTAGCGGCGCAGATAACTGAGCGACGAGTACCCGGTACCAAAGTCGTCGATGGCCATGCGCACCCCAAGCGTGCGCAACACCTCCAGGGTATCGAGGGTCGCGGCGGTATGCTGCAGCAATATGTTTTCGGTGATCTCAAGTTCGATCAATCCCGGATCGCACCCAACCGTGGCCAGCCCGCGTTCGATCATCCTGGCCAGACCGGCGGTCTGGAACTGACGTGGTGAAAGGTTCACCGCCATGCGCAACGTCGGCCAGCCCGCGGCGTGCCAGGCGCACAGCTGTTCGCAGGCCGTGTGGAACACCCATTCGCCGGCCGGAACAACGAGGCCGGTCTCTTCGAGCAACGAAATGAACTCCGCCGGGGCGACCAGCCCGAAAACCGGATGCTGCCAGCGCAGCAGCGCCTCGATACCGAGGATGGCGCCGCTCACGGTATCGATCTGCGGCTGGTAATACAGGCGGAATTCATTGCGTTCGATGGCATGCCGCAGGCTGCTTTCCAGCGTCAGGCGCTCGAAGGCGCGCGCGCTCATGTCGGCCGAATAAAACTGATAGGTGTTTTTACCAAGCTCCTTGGCACGGTACATGGCGATGTCGGCGTTCTTGATCAGCGTGCCGGAGTCCTCGCCGTCATTCGGATACAGGCTGATGCCGATACTGGCGGTGATATACAAACTTTGGCCGTCGATGGTGAATGGCGGGGCGAGCGCCTCCAGAATCTTGTGCGCGGCCGCGCCGATGTCCATTTCGGAAGCAACGTCATCCAGCAGGATGACGAATTCATCGCCACCGAAGCGTGCCACCGTGTCGCCCTCGCGCACGCCGTCGGTAAACCGCTCGGCCAGCGCCTGCAACAGCCGGTCGCCGACCTCGTGTCCGAGCGTGTCGTTGATGTTCTTGAACCGGTCCATGTCCACGAACAACACCGCCACCAGGCGCTCGTGCCAGCGGGCGCGCGCCAACGACTGCTTGAGGCGGTCGAGGAACAGCACCCGGTTCGGCAGCTCGGTGAGCGCGTCGTGCTGCGCCATGTGCTGCAGGCGCTCCTGGGTTTGTACGCGCTCGGTCACGTCCTTGCCAGTGGCCACGAAATGTGTGATCTGTCCGGCCGGGCCTTTCAGCGGGGAAATGGTTTTTTCCTCGTAATACAGACTGCCGTCCTTGCGCCGGTTGACGAACACCTCGCTGAATACCTCGCCGGCGAGAATCGTGCCCCACAGCTTTTTGTAGAATCCCACACCCTGTTTGCCCGATTTCACCAGGCGCGGCGTCTGACCCAGGGCCTCGGCGCGCGCATAGCCGGTGGTCTTCTCAAAAGCCGGGTTGACGTACTCGATGACACCCGCGCGGTCGGTAATAACCACCGAATCAGCAGTCTGCTCCAGCGCGCTGGACAGCTTGCGCATCTGCTCCTCGGTGCGCAAACGCTCGCGGATATCGTGCAGGAACACGAGGCCGGCCGGCTCGCCCTGCCAGGTGGTCTTGGCAGCGGTCAGCTCCACTGGAACCGCCTGCCCGGTCTTGGTCATGAATACCGTTTCATATGTGTTCGGCGCTGGTTTGCCGGCCAGGCGGTCGCGAAAGCACGCCATAATCTTGTCGTATTCCTGGGGATGCACCAGCTCTTTCACCCCGGTCGCGCAAATCTCGTCGGCCGTGTAGCCGAGCATCTCCAGCAACCGGTTGTTGGCGAACACATGCTTGCCGCGATAGTTCACCAGGATGCCGACATTGGCGTTTTCGGTCAGCGCGCGGAAGTTGTTCTCGCTCTGTGCCAGCGCGATCTCGGCGCGCTTGCGTTCGGTGATGTCCTGCATGGTGCCGGTCATGCGCGCCGGCTTCCCGTCCGGGCCACGCAGCAATTCGCCTTCGGCCCAGAGCACGTGTTCCGTTCCGTCCGCCCAGACCAGTCGAAACTCCAGCGGCTGCGCCTCGCCGGCGCGCACGGTACGCTCAATCGCCTGTTGCAGCCGCCCGCGGTCATCCGGATGCACAACACGCTCCAGAATTTTCCATGGATGCTCGCCGGTCTCCGGGGCCACGCCGAATATCCGATAGGTTTCGCGTGACCACAACACGTCATTGCTCGCGATGTCCCACGACCAGCTGCCGATGTGCGCGACTTCCTGGGCCTTGGCGAGCAGCGCCTCGCTGTCGCGCAGCGCCTGTTCGGCACGTGTGCGTTCGAGCTCGGCGGCGGCGCGTGCGGCAAAGATCTCGAGCGTCGAGCGGATGGTCTGGTCGTGTTCGATCGGCTGCCGGTACAGCACGGCCAGCAGGCCAAGCGCCGCACCGTTGCTGCCGAACAGGGGCGTGCCGACATAGGCCTGCACGCCCATTTCCGCCAGCATGCGGTCGTCCGGGAACTGCTCCTGGACAGCACGCGGGTAGGCGCAGGTCTCGCGTCCGGCCACGTTCTGGCAGGGCGTGCCCGCCAGGTCATATTCAAAGTTTCCGGCACGCCGGTCGCCGGCCTGCACGGCAATCGTCCGGATACGGTCTGCCTGCCCCGCCACCAACTCACCGACAAACGCGTAATCGGCGTGCAGCGACTGCACGAGGTGCGCCGCGAGCGAATGAAAGAATGTTTCGCCGGTGGTTGCCGCGACACCACGCGCGATATCGGGCAGGCGTTCCTCGGCGCGCTTGCGTTCGGTGACGTCGCGGGTCGTGCCCTCGACGCCGATGACCCTGCCGTCCGCGTCGTGCACATGCTGGGCGTTGGTCGATACCCACACGACCGAACCGTCGCGGTGCCGCAGCGCCGTCACGTAGTCCTGCAGACGGCCACCGGCGGCCTTGAGAGCGGCCAGGAACTGCTTCGGACCATTGGCGTCGTGATAAAAATCCGCGATCTGCCTGCCCTGCATGTCCTGCGGCGCGTAGCCCAGCAGCTGGGTCGCCGACTCCGAAGCGCGCACGATCCGGCCTTCCCAATCGGTGCGG
>DATEYP010000300.1:0-2368 GCA_035256085.1 Acidiferrobacterales bacterium | reverse complement strand
AAGGACAAGCTGAAGGAAGAATGGGGCACGATGCAGCATGTGCTCAGTTCCAAAGCGCGCATGGATCGGGTGGTGGCGGACATTGTCTTTGACTTCAGCGTAAAGCCACGGCTGTCGAACGAACGTGGCAATGCCATCCTGGTTGCCTCCAGCATTTTCGACGCCTGCAAGTATTTTGCCCTGTTCCAGAAGACGCCGTTCAAGGGCAAATGCGCGGTGGTGACTTCCTATAATCCGCAGGCTCAGGACGTGACCAAGGAGGAGGTTGGCGCCAACACCGAAACCGACAAGCAGTTCATCTTCAGCACCTATACCGAGTTGCTGAAGGATGTAGTCGCAAGGCCGGGCATGACCAGAACCGAGACCTACGAGGAATGGGCCAAAAACCTGTTCATCAAGGAACCGGCCAACATGAAGCTCCTGGTGGTGGTGGACAAGCTCTTGACCGGCTTCGATGCACCGCCCTGCACCTACCTCTACATCGACAAGTCCATGCAGGACCACGGGCTCTTTCAGGCCATCTGCCGCACCAACCGGCTGGACGGCGAGGACAAGGACTTTGGCTACATCGTCGACTACAAGGACCTGTTCAAGAAGGTCGAGAACGCGATTTCAGTTTACACGTCCGAACTGGATCACAGCGCGCCCGGCCCGGGCCCCGAGGTGCTGGTTCAGGACCGGCTGAAGATCGGCAAGGAACGGCTCGACGCAGCGCTGGAGGCGCTGGTTCTGCTGTGTGAACCCGTGGAGTCGCCCAAAGGTGAACTCGAACATATTCATTACTTCTGCGGGAATACCGAGATAGCGGCGGACCTGATTGCGCGCGAGCCGCAACGGGCCGCGCTCTACAAGTCCACGGCGGCGATGATGCGCGCCTACGCGAACATCGCCGACGAGCTGGATCGGGCCGGCTATGGCGCGGCTGACATCGAACACATCAAGAAGCAACGCGACCACTACCTGAATGTTCGCGAGATCATCCGCAAGGCCAGCGGCGAGAGCCTCGACCTCAAGGCCTACGAGGCCGACATGCGGCACCTGATCGACACCTACATCGAGGCCGACGAACCGCGCAAGATTTCACCGTTCGACAACATGGGCCTGCTGGAACTGATCGTTAAGACCGGCATCGCCAGGGCTATCAGCGAGCAACTGGGCGGGCTCAAGGGCAACAAGGACGCCATTGCCGAAACCATTGAAAACAACGTGCGCCGCAAAATCATCAAGGAACACCTCAACGATCCGGCCTACTACGACCGAATGTCGAAACTGCTGGACGAGATCATCGCGGCGCGTCGGGCGAAGGCGATTGAATACGAGGAGTATCTGAAGCGGATTGCAGAGCTGGCGAAACGGGTTGAAGCCGGCCAAGCTGAAGATACGCCCGCAGGCCTTGATACACCCGGAAGGCGCGCGATCTATAACAACCTCCTGGCCGGTGGCGTGGCCGAGGCGGATGGCTCCCTGGAGAAGGCGATCCGGATTGACGAAGGTATCCGGAAAGTGCGACCGGACGGATGGCGCGGTGTGCAGGCGCGAGAGCAGGTTATCAAGCAGGCGCTATATGAAGTATTGTTGAACGAGGCCGAAGTGGAGCGGCTCTTCCCGATCATCAAGGCACAGCGGGAATACTGATGGTCCGGACGTTGAAGTTGGGAGATGTGGCGGTCGACGTGGTGTTCAAGGACATCAAGAATGTTCATCTGAGCGTGTATCCACCGACCGGCCGGGTACGCATATCTGCTCCATTACGCATGAGCCTCGATACGATCCGGGTTTTTGCCATCTCCAAACTGGGTTGGATCAGGCAGCAGCAAAAGAAACTGCGCGAACAGGAGCGCGAAACGCCGCGGGAATTCATTGACCGCGAGAGTCATTATGTCTGGGGCAAACGCTACCTGCTTAGCGTGGTTGAGAACGAGAGGGCGCCGTCGGTCGAGTTGAAACACAGCCGCATGATTCTTAGGGTGCGCGGTGGAGCGGCCCAGGCAGCAAAGGAAGCTGTGGTCGCTCAATGGTACCGGGAACAGATCAAAGCACTTGTGCCACAGTTAATCTCAAAATGGGAGCCCGTCCTTGGCGTTAGCGTGAAACGGATGTTTGTGCAGCAGATGAAAACCAAGTGGGGAAGCTGCAACCCGCGTGCGCGCACGATTCGCCTGAATACCGAGCTGGCGAAGAAGCCGAAGGAGTGTCTGGAATACATCGTCGCGCACGAAATGATCCACCTGTTGGAGCCGACGCACAATGCGCGCTTCATGGCGTTGATGGATCAATCCATGCCCCGGTGGCAATACTTCCGGCAACGCCTGAATCGTCTGCCCGTGCAGCACGCCGACTGGGAATATTGACGTGACTTTGGGGTGAG
>DATEYP010000299.1:0-2385 GCA_035256085.1 Acidiferrobacterales bacterium | reverse complement strand
GCGGGGAAATCCGGCGCGGCGATAGCCGTGTGGATGAATAGCTGGTAGGCAATGAATGGCAAAAGCAGGAACGTGCGCCACAGCCCTGGTCCCTTCCCCCTTTCAGGTGGAAGGTCACGACTGCATGGATGCAGGAGGTAGAGCAACGCAGGGAGCAGTTGCCGAGGATGGGGGTGCGCGCCCACAGTGTTCGTGCCGGCGGTAGGCAGTGAACCCCCTCCCTCGCCCTCCCCCTTGCAGGGGGAGGGGAATATATTTTTTTCCTTCCCCCTTTCAGGGGGAAGGTCAGGATGGGGGTGCATGGTTCAGGTGTTCCACAATCGTTGATAAAACCCCGTCCAGATTATTCAGGACCTCGTTGTTCCAGAAGCGCAGAGTCTGCCAGCCTTGTGACTGGAGATAAGCGGTTCGTTGTTCATCGTGCGCGCTTCGATCCTGATGCTGGCCGCCATCGAGTTCAACTACAAGTCTTCGTTCAATACAGGCGAAGTCGGCAATGTAGGAGCCTATTGGATGTTGGCGGCGGAACCGGCATGCATTTACTTGCTTGCTGCGGATGGCCCGCCACAGCAGGCGCTCAACATCGGTCATGTCGCTGCGAAGCGAGCGTGCCCGGGAGGTTGTGACGGGGTGAATCCGTTTCGTATGCATCCAGCTTTAACCCCCATCCTCGGCAACTGCTCCCTGCGTTGCTCTACCTCCTGCATCCATGCAGTCGTGACCTTCCCCCTGGAAGGGGGAAGGAACTCAACAAGCCAGCGCCTTACTAGAACTTCACCTGCGGCGTTTTCTGGCTCTCGGGCGGAGCGGTGAAGTTTTCTTTTACCTTGGCGTCGGAATACAGCAGCGCCGCCCACCAGCGCCCGGGGATGGTGCGCAGCTCGGTGTTGTAGTTCTTCACCGCCTCGATGTAGTCGCGACGCGCCACACTGATGCGGTTCTCGGTGCCTTCCAGCTGTGATTGCAGGGCGAGAAAGTTCTGGTTGGACTTGAGGTCCGGATATTTTTCCACCACCACCATGAGGCGGGCGAGTGCCGAGGTCAACGCATCCTGGTTCTGCTGGAACTGCTTGAACGCTTCGGGGTTGTTGATAATGTCCTTCGGTACGGTCATCTGGGTGGCCTTGGCGCGTGCCTCGACCACCTGTACGAGCACGTCCTTTTCCTGCTTGGCGAAACCCTTCACGGTCTCGACCAGGTTCGGAACCAAGTCGGCGCGCCGCTGGTACTGGTTTTCCACCTGGCTCCAGGCGGCCTTGGCGGCCTCGTCGTAGGTCGGAATGTTGTTGATGCCGCAGCCGCTCAGCGTGAGCAGACCGAGCAGGGCGAGGAGAACAGGCGAAGCAAATCGCAACATGCAAGACTCCTTGATAGTTGGAACCGGGACATCAAGATAGGCGCGCGGCCGCGCGCTGTAAAGTCAGGGGTGCGGGCGGCCCCACATCTCGTAGAGCGTCAGGATTACCTCGAAGATGATCAACAGCACGATATACCATTCGACGCGCAGCGTGCGCCGCGCCTGCACCAGGTCGAGTGTGGTTTCGGCGGTGCGCTCGATGAGCTCCAGTTTTCGTTCGAGCGTGGCGAGCCGTTCGCCCAGTTCGTATTCGTCTTCGAGGCGCGCGTACAGGCGCTCCAGTTCCGGCTGATCCCAGAGGATGTCCGGTTTGTCGGTGATCTCGACGCGGCCGATCATCTTTTGCTGCACCAGCAGTGTGCCGCCGATATGGCGCAACACCTCCTTCAGGGCGCGTCCGGACATGCGCGGCTGGTCAAGCCGGCGGGCCAGCGGTTCGACTGTGTCGAAACTTTCGGCAATCGCGGATTCATACCAAGCGAGCGTCACGCTGCGTGCCAGCACCGTGGCCACCACCTGCAGGCGCGGCAGGGTCAGGGCCGCGAGACCTATAGCGTCGGCGCTCACACCCTCGGCTGGGCCGCTCACCAGCACCCGGGTGTCTTCGGTCTCGTGGCGGCGGTAGGGCTTCTCGATGCGTTCCTTGAGCTCCTTGAGAAAAGCCTTTTGCTCGGTCTCGCTCAGATTGAACAGCACTGCGACACCATAGCGGAACAGCATGGCCAGGCCGTGTTCGCCGGCCGGCTGCACCAGCGGTGAATATTCCAGTGGTGCTTCATACAATCCGCGCAGGTGCAGGCGTTCGCCGAGATTGACGGCGCGCACGGCAATCGGCGTGTTCACCGGCAGGCGCCTGATCAGTTCGTTCTGGGCGGTGTCTTTGGGACTCATGGGAATAGCGTATCCCGGATGCGGCGCCAGCGGAAACCGGGCTGTGTTTTCCCGGGTCCTTAGCGCGTTGTGCCGACAGGCAGCACGGTATGTCCGATTAGCGCAGCGTAATCGGACGCATGACAGGCGTCACACAC
>DATEYP010000298.1:0-2409 GCA_035256085.1 Acidiferrobacterales bacterium | reverse complement strand
TCACGACGGGCGAGCGGCCGGCTGATCCACCAGGCGATGGCGGGTGAGACCAGCCACAAGATCAGTATCGGTCCCGCCACGACCAGCACGGCCGGACGCGACAGCACCAGAACCAGCGTCGCGCCAATGGCGATCACCGGGGCGGTCCACATCGACTGGAACGAGGCGGCGAGGTCCGTGCGGCCGTTGCGATCTGATTCGTTCGATGGATTCCATTCGAGAAGCCGCTTGCGCGTGATCAGCATCCGTCCCGACGTGCGCACAATCGCATCCAGGCTGAAGACCGCTTCATAGGGAAGGCACGCGAGTGCACAGGCCGCCTGGGCGAGGCGCCGGCCGACGTCGCGTACGACCGCAGCGAGATGCTGAGCCAGCAGCACGTCGATCGGCTTCTGGAACAGCTCCAGCGTGGCGGCCATCAAGGACGGGACGAGGATGATTCCGATCACCGCCAGGGTCCAGAACCAGGCCGATGACACGTCCGTCCAGCCCAGCAGCAACAGCAGCGTCAACGCCGCCGGCACGAGACTGCGCCGCAGGTTGTCGAACAGTTTCCATTGCGACAGCCACGACAGCGGGTTCTTCTGCCAGCGCGCACCGGGACCGGGGACACGCGACAGCAGCCAGCCGGCAAGCTGCCAATCGCCGCGAATCCAGCGGTGCCGGCGGCTCACGTCCGCGCTGTAGCGCGACGGGTATTCCTCGTACAACAACACGTCGCTCACCAGCCCGGCGCGCGCGTAACAACCTTCCAGAAGATCGTGACTGAGAATGCGGTTCTCGGGAAAGCGATCCTTGAGCGACCGCTCGAACGCATCGATATCGTAGATCCCCTTGCCAATGAACGAGCCTTCACCGAACAGATCCTGGTAGACGTCGGAGACGGCGCGCGTATAGGGGTCGATGCCCGGCTCATCCCCGTACAAGCGCGCATAGCGCGAGCGATTCGTGCCGGGCAGACTCACGCCCATGCGCGGCTGCAGGATGCCGTAGCCGTCAACGACGCGTTGCTGGTTTTCGTCGTAGCGCGCGCGATTCAGCGGGTGCGCCAGGGTTCCCGCAAACTGGCGCGCCGCGTCGCGCGGGAGTTGCGTATCGGTATCAAGGGTAATGACATACTTCACGTTTGCTATATCGTCGGTGTTACCGACAATCCGCGAGAAGCAATCTTTCGCGCCGCCGCGCAGCAGTGCATTCAGATCCGCCAGCTTCCCGCGTTTGCGCTCGTAGCCCATCCACATCCGGTCGCGTGGATTCCAGCGGCGCGGGCGATGAAAAAGAAAGAACGTGTCGCCGTTTACGCCCCGGTACTTTTCATTCAGTTCCTCGATGCGCGCCGTGGCCAGCTGCAACAGCGCTGCGTCGTCCGGCAATGATTCTGCGTGCGCGTCCTGGAAATCGGTCAACAGGCCGAAGCGCAGATTGTCGTCCCGATTGGCCAGGAACCGGACTTCCAGCGCTTCGACCAGATCCTCGATGTCCTGAGTGCCGCTGAGCATCGTCGGAACCACCACCAGTGTGCGCGATTTCGGCGGAATCCCCTTGGAGAAGTCCATGCGCGGCAGCGGATGCGGTGATGTCAGCAACGTCGCCAGCCAGTTCACCAGCGCCACCGCCAATTGACTGGTGGACAGCAGCGCGATGACACCCAGCAACACGAGCAGCCAATCCGGCCAGCCGCTGGCCTGAGCCTGTAGCAACAAACCCCCGGTGAGAATCAGCGTGATCAGCGCGATCGCGCCCAGATACACGAGCAACGGAAACCGCCCCGCCGTTCTGGTGAGCGCCTCGGAGGCGGAAAGGCGTGCCTCCGTCGTGCGCTCGAGTTCGCGTAATCCCTTGTCGATCAGGTAGAAACCCACATGCGCGGTTCGATCGTCGCCGCCTTTGCGAGCCGCGCCTGCGTGCGCAAGCCGGATCGCTCGCTCTGCCACCTCGCCCTCGGGCAGGCGGCTCTGCTTCGCGATCTTCTCCACGACATGGCGGTAGCGATCACGGGTGGCAAAATCCATCATGCCGTAGATGGCGCCGGGATCCTCCCGTAGTTTTTGCTCGGCAACGCTCAACGTCTCGACGAAGTCGCGCCAGTCCATCGCTCCCAGGAACCGGAGGCTGCCGATGCTGTTGCTGATGGAGACCTGATCGGCGGCCTGTTGCTGGTTTCCCGACTGCACCAACTGCTCGATCGTCAGGCCAGACTCGGACAGCAGCTGCTCAATCCAATTCAACGGCAATGCCAAGGCCGGGCTCTGCCCCTGCAGCCGGCGCGCAAATTCCGAAACGAACGGGGTGGTCATCGGCGGGTTCGACCGTGCCATGTCCGCGATCACCAGGATCAGGCTCTTCGGATCCTTCTCGGCGACCGCGATCATCTGGTCGACCCAGGAATCGGCCAGGTTCCGGTCGATT
>DATEYP010000297.1:0-3480 GCA_035256085.1 Acidiferrobacterales bacterium | reverse complement strand
CAGCTCAACCCTTCCGAAATCAGCGAACTCATCAAGTCGCGCATCGAGAAATTCGAGGCGAAGGCCGAAGCGCGCACCGAAGGCATGGTGGTCAGCCTCACGGACGGCATCGCGCGCGCGCACGGCCTGAGCGACGTGATGCAGGGCGAGATGATCGAATTCCCGGGCAACACCTACGGCCTGGCGCTCAACCTCGAGCGCGACTCGGTGGGCGCGGTGATTCTCGGCGAGTATAAGCACATCAGCGAAGGCGACAGCGTGCGCTGCACCGGCAAGATTCTGGAAGTGCCGGTCGGCGAGGCGCTGATCGGACGTGTGGTGGATGCACTCGGCGCCCCGATTGACGGGCGCGGTGCCATCAAGTCCACCGAGTCCAGCCCGATCGAAAAAATCGCGCCGGGCGTGATTCAGCGCAAGTCCGTGTCGCAGCCGGTGCAGACCGGTCTCAAGGCGATCGATGCGATGGTGCCGATCGGTCGCGGCCAGCGCGAACTGATCATCGGCGACCGCCAGACCGGCAAGACCGCGGTGGCGGTGGACACGATCATCAATCAGAAGGGCACCGGCGTCATCTGTATCTATGTTGCCATCGGCCAGAAGGCCTCGTCGGTGGCCTCGGTGGTGCGCAAGCTGGAAGAAAACGGCGCCATGGGCCACACCATTGTGGTCGCCGCGACCGCCGCGGATTCGGCCGCCATGCAGTACATCGCGCCGTACAGCGGCTGCGCCATGGGCGAATACTTCCGCGACTCCGGGCGCGACGCGCTGATTATCTATGACGATCTCACCAAGCAGGCTTGGGCGTATCGCCAGATCTCGCTGCTGCTGCGCCGTCCGCCGGGCCGCGAGGCCTATCCGGGCGACGTGTTCTATCTGCATTCGCGCCTGCTGGAGCGCGCCGCGCGCGTGAACGAGGAGTACGTCGAGAAAATGACCAAGGGCAAGGTCAAGGGCAAGACCGGTTCACTGACCGCGTTGCCGATTATCGAAACCCAGGCCGGCGACGTGTCGGCGTTCGTGCCGACCAACGTGATCTCGATCACCGACGGCCAGATCTTTCTCGAAACCGACCTGTTCAACGCCGGCATCCGCCCGGCGATCAACGCCGGCCTGTCGGTGTCGCGCGTCGGTGGCGCGGCCCAGACCAAGATCATCAAGAAGCTCGGCGGCGGCGTGCGCATGGCACTCGCCCAGTACCGCGAACTCGCGGCGTTCGCGCAGTTCGCCTCCGACCTGGACGCGGCCACGCGCAAGCAGCTCGATCGCGGCCAGCGCATCATGGAGCTCATGAAGCAGAAGCAGTATTCGCCCATGACCGTGGCGCAGATGTCGGTGGTGCTGTTCGCCGTGACCCAGGGCTACACCGATGACGTCGACGTAAAGAAGGTGCAGGCGTTCGAACAGTCGCTGCACGCCACCATGAAGGCCAAACACAGCGCACTGCTCGACGAGATCAACGCCAAGCCCGAGTACGGCGACGATCTCGAGAAAAAGCTGCGCGCCGCGCTCGACGATTTCAAGGCCCACGCCACATGGTAAGCAGCAAGTGACAGGGGAAACCTTCGTGTTGTGCCCTTGCTACTTGAAACCTGCAACCGGGAACTGATTCTATGGCCATCGGCAAAGAGATCCGCACCAAGATCAAAAGCGTGCAAAACACGCAGAAGATCACGCGCGCCATGGAAATGGTCGCGGCCAGCAAAATGCGCAAGGCGCAGGAGCGCATGCGCATGGCGCGGCCGTATGCCGACAAGCTGCGCAACGTCATCGGTCATCTGGCACACGCGCACCCCGAGTACAAGCACCCGTTCCTGCTGGAGCGCGCGGTGAAGCGCGTCGGTTTCATTGTTGTGACTTCCGACCGCGGCCTGTGCGGCGGTCTGAACACCAACTTGCTCAAGGCCACGCTCGGCAGCATGCGCGCGTGGAGCGAGAAGAAGACCGAGATCGATCTGTGCACCATCGGCGCCAAGGGCTTCACGTTCCTGAAGCGCGCCGGCGGCCGCATCACTTCGCATGTCTCGCACCTCGGCGATTCGCCGCGCATCGAGCAGCTCATCGGCACAGTCAAGACCATGCTCGACGACTATACCAACGGCAACATCGACCGGCTGTTCATCGTCTACAGCCGCTTCGTCAACACCATGACCCAGCAGCCGATGGTCGAACAGCTGCTGCCGCTGCCCGCCAAGGAAGAGAAGGCGCTGGAGCATCACTGGGACTACATCTACGAACCGGATTCCAAGGAAGTGCTCGACGACCTGCTGACGCGTTATATCGAGATGCTCGTGTACCAGTCGGCGGTCGAGAACCTGGCCTGTGAACAATCGGCGCGCATGGTGGCGATGAAGGCGGCCAGCGACAACGCTGGAAAGATGATCGACGAGCTGAAGCTGCGCTACAACAAGGCGCGCCAGGCGGCGATCACCCAGGAGATTTCGGAGATCGTCGGCGGCGCCGCGGCGGTGTGATATTTGATTCTGGCCACAGATGAACGCAGATGAACGCAGATAAAAACATCTTTTTTATATAATCCGTATTTATCTGCGTTCATCTGTGGCTAAAAATATTTTATTTTAGAGGTTTTGAACAATGGCTATGGCGAACGGAAAAATTGTGCAGATCATCGGTGCGGTGGTGGACGCGGAATTTCCGCGCGACAATATGCCGAAGGTGTATGACGCGCTGCGGGTTGACAGCGCCAAGCTGACGCTCGAGGTGCAGCAGCAGCTCGGCGACGGCGTGGTGCGTTGCATCGCCATGGGCACAACCGACGGCGTGCGCCGCGGTGTGCCGGTGAGCAATACCGGTGCCCCGATCTCGGTGCCGGTCGGCCAGAAAACCCTCGGCCGCATCATGGACGTGCTCGGCGCGCCGATCGACGACAAGGGTCCGGTCGGCGCGGAGAAATCCATGCCGATTCACCGCGCGGCACCAAAGTATGAAGAACTCGCCCCCTCGACCGAATTGCTCGAAACCGGCATCAAGGTCATCGATCTCATCTGCCCGTTCGCCAAGGGCGGCAAGGTCGGCCTGTTCGGCGGCGCCGGCGTCGGCAAGACCGTGAACATGATGGAGCTGATCCGCAACATCGCCATGGAACACTCCGGCTACTCCGTGTTCGCCGGCGTCGGTGAGCGTACCCGTGAAGGCAACGACTTCTACCATGAAATGAAGGAAGGCGGCGTGCTCGACAAGGTGGCGCTGGTGTACGGACAGATGAACGAGCCGCCCGGCAACCGCCTGCGCGTGGCGCTCACCGGTCTCACCATCGCCGAGAACTTCCGCGATGAAGGCCGCGACGTGCTGCTGTTCATCGACAACATCTATCGATACACGCTCGCCGGCACCGAAGTGTCGGCGCTGCTCGGCCGCATGCCGTCGGCGGTGGGTTATCAGCCGACCCTCGCCTATGAAATGGGCATCCTGCAGGAACGCATTACCTCGACCAAGACCGGCTCGATCACGTCCATCCAGGCC
>DATEYP010000296.1:0-2105 GCA_035256085.1 Acidiferrobacterales bacterium | reverse complement strand
CCCATTCCGCATAACGGCTGCCGCCCGGCCAAGCGGCGCCGCGTCTAACCGGAACAGGTAACGGAGAAATATTGTGGCTCGCTATACCGATTCAAAATGCCGTCAGTGCCGCCGCGAAGGCGGCAAACTGTTTCTGAAAGGCGACAAGTGCTTCACCGACAAGTGCCCGGTGGAGAAACGCGCCTATCCGCCCGGCCAGCACGGCCAGCGCAAGAGCCGCCCCTCGGATTACGGCACGCAGTTGCGCGAGAAGCAGAAGCTGCGCCGTATCTATGGCGTGCTCGAAGCCCAGTTCGCGAATTACTATGAAGAGGCCGACCGCCTGCGCGGCTCGACCGGCGAGAATCTGCTCAAGTTGCTGGAAGGCCGCCTGGACAATGTTGTTTACCGCATGGGTTTTGGCGCCTCGCGTTCGCAGTCGCGCCAGCTGGTCCGGCACAACGCCATCCTGGTGAACAACAAGCGCGTCAACATTCCCTCGTATCAGGTTCGTCCGAGTGACGTGGTCGAAATCGCCTCGGGTGCCCGCGAGCAACTGCGTGTCAAGGCCTCCCTGGAAGCCGCCGAGCAACGCGGCTTCCCGGATTGGGTCGAGGTGGACACCAAGGCCATGAAGGGTGTGTACAAGACCGTACCGGAGCGCAGTGAGTTGCCGGCGGATATCCGCGAGCAGCTGGTGATCGCACTCTATTCGAAATAATGGAACGGAAAGTAACGAGGAACGACTATGCAGAGTTCACCAACCGAATTCCTGAAACCGCGCCTGGTGGATGTTCAGACCGTGGGTCCGACGCATGCGCGCATCTCGATCGAGCCGCTGGAACGCGGCTTTGGCTATACGCTGGGCAATGCCCTGCGCCGCATCCTGTTGTCGTCCATGCCGGGTGCCGCCATCACCGAAGTAAAAATCGAAGGCGTGCTGCACGAGTATTCCGCCATCGAAGGTGTGCAGGAAGATGTCATCGACATCCTGCTCAATCTCAAGTCACTGGCACTGCGCATGCACGGTACCCGCACGGAGGCCGTTCTGCGGCTTTCCAAGAAGGGGCCGGGCAAGGTCACGGCCGGCGACATCCAGCTCGACCATGGTGTCGAGGTGGTGAATGCCGGCCATCACATCGCGACGCTCACCAAAAGCGGCGCCATCTCCATGGAAATGAAAATTGAACGCGGCCGCGGCTATCAGCCGGTCACGGTGCGGCGGCAGGAAGAAGGCCGCGCCATCGGCGTCATGCAGCTCGATGCCTCGTTCAGCCCGATCCGGCGCGTGTCCTACACCGTGGAAAACGCGCGCGTCGAGCAGCGCACCGATCTCGACAAGCTGGTGCTCGACATCGAGACCAACGGCGCCATCGATCCGGAAGAAGCGGTGCGGCGTGCCGCCAACATCCTGCAGGACCAGATCTCGATCTTTGTCGAACTCAAGAGCCCGGAGGCGGCATCCATCTCCATGCCCGAGCCGAACATCAACCCGCTGCTGTTGCGGCCGGTGGATGATCTCGAGCTGACGGTGCGCTCCGCCAACTGCCTGAAGGCCGAAAACATTTTCTTTATCGGCGACCTGGTGCAGCGTACCGAGAACGAACTGCTCAAGACACCGAACCTCGGCAAGAAGTCGCTGACCGAGATCAAGGACGTGCTGGCCTCGCACCAGTTGTCGCTCGGCATGAAGCTTGAGAACTGGCCGCCGGCGTCGCTGAAGACGAAGGTCCAGGAAAGAGAAACCGCCTGACGTTTCAGGTTCCAGAATCCAGTAATGTTAGGGACACACCATGCGTCACCAGAAAAGCGGTCGAAAACTGAACCGCACGAGCAGCCACCGCGAAGCCATGTTCAAGAACATGGCCGCGTCGCTGATCCAGCATGAGCAGATCCGTACCACCCTGCCCAAGGCCAAAGAGCTGCGGCGTGTGGCCGAGCCCTTGATCACGCTGGCCAAGGTTTCAAGCGTCGCCAATCGCCGCTTGGCGTATGCGCGTTTGCGCGATCGCGACGCGGTTGGCAAGCTGTTCGATGTGCTCGGGGTGCGCTACAAGAACCGCCCGGGCGGGTATCTGCGTATTCTGAAGTTCGGCTTCCGCGCCGGTGACACCGCGCCCATGGCG
>DATEYP010000295.1:0-4469 GCA_035256085.1 Acidiferrobacterales bacterium | reverse complement strand
CCGAAGCGCGACATGGCGATTGTCGCCGCCGCCGGGCCGGCCGCGAACCTGCTCATGGCGCTGTTCTGGGCGGTGCTGGCCAAGATCGGTTTTCTGCTGCCCGAGACGGCCGCCTGGATCGGCGAACCATTGCGTTACATGGGCCTGGGCGGAATTCTGGCCAATGTCCTGCTCATGGTGTTCAACCTGCTGCCGTTGCCGCCGCTGGATGGCGGGCGCGTGGCGGTCGGATTGCTGCCCGGGCCGCTGGCGTGGCAGTTGAGCCGGGTTGAACCGTATGGTTTCTTCATCCTCATCGGCCTGATGATCACCGGCGTGCTCGGCTACCTCATCCTGCCGGTCGCCGAACTCGTGGTCCGGCTGCTGGTCGCCGTGGTCGGATTGTAACGGCGATGAGCAACATTCTTCCCGGGCAGACACAGCGCGTGCTTTCCGGCATGCGCCCGACCGGCCGCCTGCATCTCGGGCATTTTCACGGCGTGCTCAAGAACTGGCTGAGGCTCCAGAACGAGTACGAGTGTTTCTTTTTCGTGGCCGATTGGCACGCGCTTACCACCCATTACGAGGATCCGCGCGGCTTCGAGGAGAGCGTGTGGGACATGGTGATCGACTGGCTGGCGGTGGGTGTCGATCCGGACAGCGCCACGCTCTTCATCCAGTCGCGTGTGCCGGAACACGCCGAACTGCACGTGTTATTGTCGATGATCACGCCCATCTCCTGGTTGGAGCGCGTGCCGACTTATAAGGATCAGCAGCTCAAACTCAAGGACAAGGACCTCTCGACTTACGGGTTTCTTGGCTACCCGTTGTTGCAGAGCGCCGATATTCTTATCTATCGCGCCGGCATGGTGCCGGTCGGCGAAGATCAGGTGGCGCACGTCGAGATCACGCGCGAGGTGGCGCGGCGCTTTAACTACCTTTACGGGCGCGAACCGGGTTACGAAGACCTGTGTCGCGCGGCGATAAAAAAAATGGGCAAGAAGGCCGGCAAACTGTACGACGAACTGCGCGCCGCCTGGCTGGAGCGTGGCGAGAGCGACGCGCTCGGCACCGCGCGCGAACTGGTTGAGAAACAAATGAACATCACGCTCGGCGACCGCGAGCGCCTGCTCGGGTTTCTCGAGGGCGGCGGGCGCCAGATTCTGCTCGAACCGCAGGCGTTGCTCACCGAAGCGGCGAAAATGCCCGGCCTGGACGGCCAGAAAATGTCCAAGTCGTACAACAACACCATCGGCCTGCGCGAATCGCCCGAGGAAATCACCAAAAAACTGCGCACCATGCCGACCGATCCGCAGCGTGTGCGCCGCACCGACCCGGGCGACCCGGACAAGTGCCCGGTGTGGCAGTTTCATCTGGTCTATTCCGGCGCGGATGTGAAACAATGGGTACAGCAGGGCTGCCGCTCGGCCGCCATTGGTTGCCTCGAATGCAAACAGCCGGTGGTGGACGCGGTGCTGGCCGAACTCAAACCCATCCAGGAGCGGGCCGCCGCCCTGGCCAATGACCCGACACTGGTAAAGAATGTGATCGCCAAAGGCTGCCGGCACGCACGCGAAGTGGCCGACGAGACGTTGCAGGACGTGCGCCGCAGCATGGGGCTGGAGTACAGCTGATGACTACCTCCACGACCGAACCGACGACAGCGCCGTCACCGCAACAGGGGGAAATGCCGTTCGCCATCGTGCGCGGCGAGGCGGTTACCGCCATGCCGCTCGACCTGTACATTCCGCCGGACGCGCTCGAAGTGATTCTCGAAACCTTCGAGGGCCCGCTCGACCTGCTGCTGTATCTCATCCGCAAACAGAATCTCGATATTCTCGATATTCCGATCGCCGAGATCACCCGCCAGTACATGACGTATGTCGAGCTGATGCAGTCCGCGCGCCTCGAGCTGGCGGCCGAGTACCTGGTGATGGCCGCGATGCTGGCCGAGATCAAGTCGCGCATGCTGTTGCCGCGCCCGAGCGAGGCCGAGGGCGAAGAGGAAGATCCGCGCGCCCAGCTGATCCGGCGCCTGCAGGAGTACGAGCGCTACCGCAAGGCCGCCGAGGACATCGACGACCGGCCGCGCGTCGGACGCGAGATTTATCTGGCGGTGGTCGAGTGCGACGACAAGCCGGTAAAGCGCGTCGAGCCGAACGTCACGCTGTTTGAGATGCTCGATGCGTTTCGCAGCGTGTTGCAGCGCGCCGAGATGTACCGCCACCACCGCGTGCTGATGGAGGCGCTGTCGGTGCGCGAACGCATGACCCAGATCCTGGGCCGCATTAGTGCCGAGCATTTCCTGAGTTTCGAATCGCTGTTCGATGTGAAGGAGGGTCGCATGGGCGTGGTCGTGACCTTCATGGCGGTGCTCGAACTGCTCAAGGAGTCGCTGCTGGTGCTGGTCCAGAATGAACCGTTTGCTCCGATCCACGTGAAGGCCGTAGCCTGATGAAGAATGAATTTACGGAAAGCACGCTTGCACAAAAGTATCCATACTAAGGAAAGCACGCTTGCACAAAAATAGCCCTAATACCGAACTCAAGAACATCATCGAGGCCGCGCTGCTGGTGGCCGGCCAGCCGCTGACTCTCGACAAACTGCTGTCACTGTTCCCCGAGGACTCGCGTCCGGGACGCGATGAGGCGCGTGCCGCACTTAAGCAGCTCGAGGCCGACTATGAACAGCGCGGCATCGAACTGCGCCAGATCGATCAGGGCTTCCGCTTCCAGAGCCGTGAGAAATACGCCGAGTGGATCGCACGCCTGTCGGAAGAGCGCCCGGTGCGCTACTCGCGCGCGCTGCTCGAAACCCTGGCCATCATCGCCTACCGCCAGCCGGTGACACGCGGCGAAATCGAAGACATCCGCGGCGTGGCGGTCTCGACCGACATCATCAAGACCCTGGTTGGTCGCGACTGGGTGCGCCAGGTTGGCACGCGCGATGTGCCAGGCCGTCCGGCGCTGTACGGCACGACACGCGGTTTTCTCGAACACTTCAATCTCAAGGGTCTGGACGCCTTGCCGCCGCTGGTCGAGCTGCGCGACATCGACCGGATCGCCGCCGAACTCAATATGAGCTTGCCGATGGACGATACCGGTCCGGCCACGGAGAGTGACAATCCCGAGATCGATGCCGCGCCGGGCGATCGCGCCGCAGTGGAGGACGCCGCCGAAGGTGCGGTGGCGCTGCAGGCCGGCGCGGATGACGAGTCCATGGATGGACGAGGTAGCCCGCGCCGGGAGCCGGCGGTCGACGCCGGGAGCCCGGCCGCGAAGCTGTGACCAAGGCGACACCGGCACCGGAAGGCGAAAAGCTGCAGAAGGTTCTGGCGCGCGCGGGCCTCGGCTCACGCCGCGAGCTTGAGCACTGGATCACGGACGGGCGCATCACTGTCAACGGTGTGGTCGCCAAGCTCGGCGATCGCGTGTTGCCCGGCCAGGATATCCGCGTGGACGGCCATTCGCTGTCGGCCGGTGCCCGCCACGGCACGCGCCGGCGCGTCATTATCTACAGCAAACCGGAAGGCCAGGTCTGCACCATGGCCGACCCGGAAGGCCGCCCGACGGTCTTCGACCACCTGCCGGTATTGCGCAACGCGCGCTGGATTGTCATCGGGCGCCTCGACTTCAACACCCAGGGCCTGCTGTTGTTCACCACCGACGGCGAACTGGCCAACAAGCTCATGCACCCGTCCAGCGAGATCGAGCGTGAATACGCGGTGCGCGTGCTCGGCACGGTGGATGCCGACATGCTGGCGCGCCTGCGCGCCGGCGTGCAGCTCGACGACGGGCCGGCGCATTTCGACGACATTCGCGATGCCGGCGGCGAGGGCGCCAATCACTGGTATCACGTCACGCTCAAGGAAGGCCGCAACCGCGAAGTGCGGCGCCTGTGGGAAGCGGTCGGCGTGAAAGTCAGCCGCCTGATCCGCGTGCGTTTCGGGCCGGTGACGCTGCCGCGCATGTTGCGCCCGGGACGCTGGGAGGAGCTCGACAAGGACGTCATGACAGCGCTGATTGAAAGCGTCGGGCTGGCGCCGGACGAGCCCAGGGATGGGCGAGGTAGACCGCGTCGGGAACGAGCGGTCGAAGAGCCGCGCCAGTACAAGAAATCCACGCCCGCCAGGAAACCCGAACCTGTCACCGGCAAGCGTGCCCCGCGCACGCACCGTCCTCCAGTCAAACGCCGCCGGAGTTAAGGGGAGTTGATGAATACGATTTCTCACCGCAAAGTCGCGAAGCGCGCAAAGAATTGTTCTTGAAGCTCCTATAGTTTTTCTTTGCGTACTTTGCGTACTTTGCGTCTTTGCGGTAAATAATTCACAGAGGTAAACCCCCGGCTCCGCCGGGGGACTGTGCGCCCGTGAAGGCGCCACATCAGCACGGTGTAAGTCCGTGTCGGAGTGTGCCACGACTCCGTAGCCGAAGGTAACTGCCGCGCCGCGAGGCGGGGTGGGGAGCAACCGGAGGTGAACTGTCGGTCCG
>DATEYP010000294.1:0-2682 GCA_035256085.1 Acidiferrobacterales bacterium | reverse complement strand
GTGACGACCGGCCATGCAGCCCGGCACGGCCGGTGTTGTGCCGGTAGCGGCGGTCGCATGGCAATCTCCGGTGTGCACGGATCAACCGTCCGGATCCTCGCGCAGCCGCATGTTCTTTACCACCCACGGCAGATCCAGCCGATAACGCGTCTACAGGGCTTGGCATCCCTGGGTCAGAGCATGGTCTCCGCGAATATCACGCGACATTGTGAACTACATCCGGTTTGCTGACTTTGCAGCTGGTGTTCGAGTATCTTGTTCCCGGTCGGGGTGCAATTATTTTCCGATAGTGGCAGGATGATTATTATGCAAACATCCTAAACTTCGTGTGAAGGGAGTGTGTGTGAATTCAAGACCAGAACCCGCGCGTTACCAGTGCAAATAACCGGGATGCCGGAAATACCATAAATAACAAATACTTTGCAGAGCTCAGCAAGAGTATCAAGCAGGCAGAGTTCATCGCAGCTGATGCACAAGACGCATGCACCATCGCCGGATCTGACACCGCGAACGATGCCCAGGCCATGCGGTTCAATGCGCTGCACTATTGCGCACAACGTGATTAGGATGGCGAAGACAAGCCAGAGACGGTAGCAATGGATGACCGGGCTTTCCGGCGAAACTAAACACTCAGGAGAGGATCATGAACAAGACCAGTTTGCTTTTAATGGCGGCAGCGATGACGATGGCAGGTGCGGCCACAGCCGCAAAGCCGGCTCAGCCGCAGGTGGAATATTCCGCCGATTCCATATTGGAAACGGCGGAGTTCTCGATGAAGGGCCGCGTGTATTTCACCCCGACGCGCGAGCGGCGCGAGATGGTCATGGGCAGTGGCGGCGACAAAATGCTGACCATCACGCGCCATGACAAGAAAGTGGCCTGGACGCTGATGCCGTCGGAAAAAATGTATATGGAAACGAACATTGCCAAGACCAAGTCCAAGGACGATCTGTCGGGCTACAAGATTGAACAGACCGTGGTCGGACCGGAGACGGTCAACGGCGTGAACACGACCAAGAGCAAGATCATCATGACCGGGCCCAAGGGCGAGAAGATGGGCGGCTTCATGTGGACCACCAAGGAGAATATCGTGGTGAAGATGGACGCCATCGCCATCGACAAGAAACAGAAGCATCGCTTCAAGAGCGAGCTGACCAACCTCAAGGTCGGCAAGCAGGACCCGAAGCTGTTCGAGGTGCCGGCGGGCTACGAAAAAATGAGCATCCCGGGCATGTTCGTGCCGGGACGATAAAAAATAGTCACATGTCCCAATCCGATTGTAGGTCGCCCTTCAGGGCGACATCTCGCCCTGAAGGGCGACCTACACGACTAGTGAAGGCCAGGCAATGAACAAAATCGGCAAAATCAGAATCGCGGCAGTGCTCGCCCTGACGCTCACGGCGTATCAGCCGTTGGCATCGGCCGATGGCTGTCGCACGGAAGACGAGAAGGCCGCCGCCGTGCAGATGCGCAAGGCAGAGGACAGCGAGCGCGCCGGCAAGTTGAAGGAGGCCTATGAGGCGGCGGGCAGGATCGAATCCATGTGTCTGGCGGGTGACGGCTACAAGCGGCACGAGGCCATGCGCAAACGCATCGGCCTGCAACTGGGGCAGCAGGAAGAGAAGCGCGGCCAGCTCGGTGCGGCATTCGACTGGTACAAGCGTTCACGCAACGAGGCGGACGCGGATCGGGTCAAAATGAAGCAGGTGAATGCCAGCCCGCGCGACCGGAACGTGGTATCGAGCGCCATCGATCACTTCCGGTTCAAGAACAACAGCGCGCGCGTGGCGGAGCTGCGCCAGTTGGCCGCAAAAAACGCCGACCTCGAACTTGCCAACGAAGAAAAGGCGTTCGCCGCGCGCAAGGAATCGTTCGACGAACTGGGGAGGGCCAAGGATTGGCTCTATCTGGTCGGTGAAGGCGCGGCGAAGAAGGTGCGGGAACGCGCCGAGCGGCGCGGCGATACCCTGCTCAAGGAAGACACGCACCGGCATCTGGAGAACGCCCAGCGCTATTTTCATATGGCCGAGGCAAAGCCAAAGGAGAAGGCGGTGCAAGACAAGGCCCTGCGGCTGGCGCAGGAGCATGAGAAGAAGGGTGAAATTACCCAGGCCACTAATTTCTACGGCCTGGCCGGCGCGAGCGCCAAGGGCGCCGAACTCGAAAAGCGTTCCGAGGCGCAACACAAAAAATCGGAAGAGAAACGCCAGAAACAGTTCACGAAGGACCAGGACAAGCTGGAAAAAGAACTCGGGCTGTAGATAGCCCGGGAAGCTCGGACGAAGCCTCGACTCGTCATTCCGGCGCGACCGCCATGAATGGCGGAAGTACTGGAAACGCAGGTGCAGTTTCCAGTGCAAGCCTGAATCCAGAAATTGGTTCCGTAGAATTTCGCGTGGGTAGTGCTCGCTCCGTGCGACCGGTCGTATAATGTTCCCCCCTCTTTCAGGATGAAGGGAGGCGGATGAGATATACTAAAATCAACCGTCCGGATCCTCGCGCAGCCGCATGTTCTTTACCACCCACGGCAGATCCAGCCGATAACGCTTGCCCAGGGTTTGCGCCTTCGATATCAAGCGCGACCACTGCGGATAGAAATGCTCGTTCTTCACGGCGAACACGATCAGGTTGCTGCTGTCGCGGGGCTTGCTCCACCACACGCGACCGTCGAAGATGCCGCGC
>DATEYP010000293.1:0-2216 GCA_035256085.1 Acidiferrobacterales bacterium | reverse complement strand
TGATTCATTTGCATGAATCTGCGTTCATCTGTGGCCAAACGCCGTTTTTATGTTAATAGATGCGGACCGGCATAAACGTCCGCACCAGGACAGGAGAAAGCGATGAACATCCAATATTTTCAGCATGTGCCGTTCGAGGGGTTGGGAAGCATCGAAGACTGGATTCGACGCGGCCGGCATGCGCTCGGCGCGACGCGATTCCACCTTGGTGAGCCGTTGCCGGCGGTCGAGGACGTGGACCTGCTGGTGGTCATGGGCGGGCCCATGAATATCTACGAAGAGGCGAAGTACCCGTGGCTGGCGCAGGAGAAGCGCTTCATCGAGCAGGCGATCGCCGCCGGCCGGCGCGTGCTCGGCGTCTGTCTCGGCGCGCAGCTCGTCGCCGACGTGCTCGGCGCCAGGGTGTACGCCAACACCGACAAGGAGATCGGCTGGTTTCCGGTCGAGACGACGGCGGCGGCGCAGGCGAGCGGCCTGTTCGGCGCATTCCCCGCGCGGCTCGAGGTTTTCCACTGGCATGGGGATACCTTCGATATCCCGGCCGGCGCGGTGCACGTGGCGCGCAGCGCCGGCTGCGCGCACCAGGCATTCGTTTACGACGAGCGGGTCATCGGGCTGCAGTTTCACCTGGAGACAACCCCGGCCAGCGCGCAGCAGCTCATCGCCCAGTGCGCGGACGAAATCGTCGCGGGCCGCTACATCCAGACGCCGCAGGAAATGCTTGCGGACGCGCGCCGGTTCGACGCCATCAACCACGTCATGCAGGGGCTGCTCGATCGGCTGGCGGCCGCGCCGGATCGGGCAACGTCAGCGAACGGGCGCACAACATGAGGATCACTTTCCTCGGCGCGGCCCGCGGGGTGACGGCGGCGCTCGCCTTCGCCGAACGGCTGCGGGTTGACCCGGGTTGGATGGTGACGGTACCCGAGCCCGGCCAGTGCGTGCTGTCGTGAGCGCCCGCAGGCGCAACCCACGATTTTCATCAACCAGTACGGCAAGGAGGACAACATGCAAGGCAAGAAGAATCTCGCGGCGGGTTTCCTGTTTCTCGCCGCGTTCATGGTTTACGGTTTTGTTCTGATCTATTTGCGCGACTTTGCGCCCGGCAAGGAGGCGTGGATCGCCGACTATGCCACGGGCAAGCATTTCGAATCGCGCCTGGCGCATGTGCACGGCAACCTGTTTGCGTTCATCAATATCGTCGTGGGCTACCTGTTGCTGCGGCTGCCGGTCGGCGCGTTCTCCGCGCGCTGGATCTCATGGCTCACGCTGACCGGCATGCTGATGCCGCTCGGTATTCTGTCCGAAGTCGTTTTCGGCCTGCCGCCGGTGCTGGTGCCCATCGGCGGCATCGCCATGGTCGCGTCGATGGCGTGGTTTGGGATCGTGGCGATCAGAATGAAGCATGCCGGGGCGGGCGATGAACAGACGCAACGGGCGCCGAGCAGGCGGCGACGGGATGATGTTTGACCGGCATCAAGGCAGGGAACTGGGCGGCGGGTATTCTGGCCGCATCACCGATATTCAAAGGAGCATGCCGTCATGCGTCGCTCGATCGGAGTTCTGATGTTGTTGCTGTCGGCTACCGTACTGGCGGCCGGCGAGCCGGCCTTAACGCTGTCACCGAAGCTGCGTGCCGCGCTGCTGGCGGAGATGGCCGGGCTCAAGACGGGTATCGCCGAGCTGTCGGTGTCGCTCGCGAATGGCGAGTGGGACAAGGCGGCGCAGCGCGCCGCACTCATTCGCGACAGCTACATCATGAAGCAGAAGCTGTCGCGCGCCGAGCTGGAACAGCTCGAACACAGCCTGCCGGCGGATTTTGTTGCCATGGATCAGCGCTTCCACCGGCATGCCGAAGGCCTGGCGCAGGCGGCGCACCGGCAGGATCACGAACTGGCGGTTTTTTATTTTGCGAAAATGCTGGAAGGCTGCGGCAGTTGTCATGCGCGCTACGCCACGCACAGCTTCCCGGGCTACCGGCGCACGCAGCCCGCGCCGCACGCGCACTGAACGGCGGCGCGTGCCGGTTCCGCGCTTCAGCCGGTGCTCCAGGCCCGGGGCCGCTTCATGCCGGCGATCTTGCAGGCCTGCTTGACGTAACCGTACGGGAACAGCTCGAACAGGCGGTTGCCGGCTTTTCGGCCGTAGCCCATGTCTTCGGCGATGAATTTCGTAACATGACGCGCGTCCGGGGGCGTTTGATGTTCATCGTAGTG
>DATEYP010000292.1:0-17126 GCA_035256085.1 Acidiferrobacterales bacterium | reverse complement strand
GCCGGTCCGCGTGCGCGAGCGCTTCCACGATGGGCCGACAGTACGCCTCAAACCGACTCTCGATGCTTCCGCTCATCTGCCACCTCTTGCATTGGATGAAGAAGCGCGGATAATATCATGTTTCATAACACAGTAGAATTAACTGACCATAATTCTGGTCTGAATAGCCGGGGCATGCGGGAACGTCAATGCAGGCCACATGCGGCGCAATTCGTCTACTCATTGCGCCCTACGCCCTACACGAATGATCCCCTCACCCTACCCTCTCCCGCAGGGAGAGGGGATCAGCCCTCCAACAAAACCTTCTCCGCGTGTTCCAGCGCCTCCGGCGTGCCGAACAACACCAGCACATCGCCGCCGATCAATCTGGTATCCGGTCCCGGTTCCGGCCCGGTGATGCCGCCGCGCCGCACCGCGGTAACCGTGACCTTGTCTTCGGCGAGCGGCAGCTCGGCGAGTTTCCTGCCGACCGCGTACGCCTGTTGCGGGAGCGTGAGCGAGTGCAGGCGCTCGCGGTACGACTCCTCGGTTTCGTCGACACCGGCGGCGCCGTGGAAGAACCCGCGCAGCATGCGATAGCGGTCGCGGCGCACGGTCTGCACCTGGCGCAGCACGCGCGACACCGGTACGCCGAGCAGCATCAGCAGGTGCGAACCCATCATTAGGCTGCCTTCCAGGCTCTCCGGTACCACCTCGGTGGCGCCGGCGTTCTTGAGCTGTTCGATGTCGCGGTCGTCGATGGTGCGCACGATCACCGGCATGTCGGGGCGCAGGTCGCGGGTCGCGTCCAGGATGCGCAACGCGATGATCCGGTCGACGAAGCTGATGATGAGCGCGCGCGCCTGCATCAGGCCGGCGGCCAGCAGCACGTCGCGGCGCGCCGAGTCGCCGTACACCACCGGTTCGCCGGCGTCGCGTGCATCGCGCACGCGCACCGGATCGAGATCGAGCCCGACATAGGAAATACCTTCCTTCTTCAGCATCCACGCCAGGTTCTGCCCGCTGCGGCCGAAGCCGCACAGGATCACATGCCCATGCGCGTGCCCGGCAGCGGAGCGGATGCTGTCGAGGTTGCTTTCGCGCCGTTCCCGATAGGCCGGCAACAGGCGTTTGGTGATGTGCCCGTTGAACCGAATCAACAGCGGCGCCAGCATCATGCTCACCACCATGGCGGCCAGCACGATCTGCGAGTAGGTGTCTTTCATCAAGTCGTAATGCCCGGCCTGCACCAGCAGTGCGAAGCCGAACTCGCCGGCCGGCGCCAGTACCAGACCGGTGCGCAACGCCACGCCGGTCTCCTGCCGGAACAGCCGCCCCAGGCCGAGGATGATCGCGGTTTTGATGATCAGCAACGCCACCAGCGCCAGCAACACCCACGGCCACTGGTCGCGCATCACCTGCAGGTTGAGCATCATGCCGACGGTCACGAAGAACAGCCCGAGCAACACGTCGCGGAACGGCAGGATGTCGCTTTCCACCTGATGGCGATATTCGGTTTCGCCGATCATGAGGCCGGCGAGGAACGCGCCGAGCGCCAGCGACAGACCGGCGTGGTGCGTGAACCAGGCGGCGGCGAGCGTGATCAGCAATACCGTGAGCATGAAGAATTCGCGCGAGCGCGCCAGCGCCACCTCGTGAAACACCGGACGCAACCACATGCGCCCGACGAACAGGATCGCGGCCAGTACCAGCGCACTCTTGACCAGCGCCCAGCCCAGCGTCACCAGCAACGACTGGTCGCCGTCACCGGCCAGTGCCGGAATCACGATCAGGAACGGCACCACCACCAGATCCTGGAACAGCAATACGCCGAAGGCCGCACGCCCATGACGCGAGTGCTGCTCGAGTTGATCGACCATCAGTTTCATGACGATGGCGGTAGAAGACAGCGCCAGCATGCCGCCGATGACCACTGCGCCCGGTGCCGGCACACCGAGCGCAAGCGCAATGCCGCCGAAGGCCAGAAAGCTGAGCAGTACCTGCGCGCCGCCCAGCCCGAGCACGATGCGCTTCATGGACATGAGCTGCGGCAGCGAGAATTCCAGACCGATGGTGAACATCAGGAACACCAGTCCAAACTCGGCGAGGTAGCGGGTGCCGGCCAAGTCGGGGATCCAGCCCAGTGCCGAAGGCCCGACCAGCACACCGGCACACAGATAGGCGAGCACCTGCGGTAAACGCAAATATCGGAAAGTCGCGACCAGAACCACGGCCACGGCCAGCAGGATCAGGATATAGAGGAAGGTGGTGTCGAACATGTAGGCGTTTTTAAGTACTTTCGTTATACTCTTCAACAGATTACCCGATTCCCTCCGAAAGCACACCGCCACGACATCGAATGACGGATAACGCCACTTTGCAGCAACTCGGCCGCGCCGTGATTGAGCTCGAGGCCGAGGCGCTGAGCGCGCTCGTACCGCGTCTGAACGCGGACTTTGCACGCGCCTGCCGCCTGATTCTCGACAGTCCGGGGCGCGTGGTGGTGACCGGCATGGGCAAGTCCGGACACATCGGCGGCAAGATCGCCGCCACCCTCGCCTCGACCGGCACGCCGGCGTTCTTCGTGCACCCGGGCGAGGCGCAGCATGGCGACCTCGGCATGATCCAGCCGCAGGATGTGGTGATCGCCATTTCCAATTCCGGCGAGACCGGCGAGATCCTCACCATCCTGCCGATCATCAAGCGCATGGGCGCCAAGCTCATCGCCCTGACCGGCAACCCGAAGTCGAGCCTCGCGCGGCAGGCCGACGCGCATCTCGACGCCGGCGTCGCCAAGGAGGCCTGCCCGCTCAATCTGGCGCCGACTTCCAGCACCACCGCGGCGCTTGCCCTGGGCGACGCGCTGGCGGTGGCGCTGCTCAAGACCCGCAACTTCACGCCCGAGGACTTCGCGCGTTCGCACCCGGGCGGCAAGCTCGGCCGGCGCCTGCTGTTGTACGTGCGCGACGTGATGCACAGCGGCGACCGCATTCCGCTGGTGCCGGAGTCCGCCAGCCTGCGTGAGGCGCTGCTGGAAATGACCGGCAAGGGACTCGGCATGACCGGCGTGCTGGATGCCGCGGGCAAGCTCGCCGGGATCTACACCGACGGCGACCTGCGCCGCACGCTGAATAAAGGCGCGGACGTGTACAACGCCAAAATCAGCGACGTGATGACGCGCAATCCCAAAACCTGCCGCGCCGACCAGCTGGCGGCCGAGATCGTGCAGTTAATGGAAAAGCACAACATCAACGGCCTGATGGTGGTGGACGCCGACCAGCGCGTGCAGGGTGCGCTCAACATGGGCGACCTGCTGCGCGCGGGGGTGGTGTAAATGCACGACCATCCGCTGCTGGCTGACGCCAGCGATGCACTGCTTGCCCGCGCCAAGGCTGTCAAACTGCTGTTGTTCGACGTGGACGGCGTGCTGACCGACGGCGGCCTGTTTCTCGACAACCGCGGCGAGGAATACAAAGCCTTCAACTCGCGCGACGGCCACGGCCTCAAGATGCTGCAACGCAACGGCGTGGCGGTCGGCATTATTACCGGCCGCGAGTCGCAGATCGTGGCGCACCGCACCCGGGAGCTGGGCATCACGCACGTGCGCCAGGGCTGCGCCGACAAGTTTCCGGTGTACGAAGACCTGCTGCGCGAACTGCAACTCAGCCATGAACAGGTCGGGTTCGTGGGCGACGACGTGGTCGACCTGCCGATCATGCTGCGCGTCGGATTTGCGGTCTGCCCGCAGGATGGGCACTTTCTGGTGAAACGCCATGCGCACTGGGTCACGCCAAGCAGCGGCGGACGCGGCGCGGGGCGCGACGTGTGCGAGCTGCTGATGCTGGCGCAAGGCACGTTCGGCACCGAGATGCAACGCTATTATTGATGGCGCGCCTGCATAACAATATTCATTCTCATTGATCGCGCGCCATCGTGACCCGACACTTCAATCGCCTTGCCGTCGTCGCCGTGCTGGTCGCACTGGCGGCGCTCTCCTGGTGGTTGCCGAATGCCCTGACCCCGCGCAGCGGCCTGTTCGACAGCGAAAGCCGCCACGAACCGGATTACATCATTGAAAATTTCATCGCCACGGAAATGAACGCCCAGGGCCTGCGCAAACACGAACTGCGCGCCGCCAAGCTGGAGCACTATGCCGACGACGACAGTGCGGACCTGACACAGCCGTATCTCATCCAGTTCCCGCCGGACGCCGCGCCCGTGCACACGCGCGCCGACCGCGGCCGGGTTTCGCCGGACGGCAAGGAAATTCTCATGCAAGGCAACGTGCGGGTGACGCGCGGTGCCAGCGGCGCCGACCCGGCAGGCGAGGTTCAAACCCGGGAAATGCGTGTCATACTGGAATAATGAAAGCGCGCCTGCACTATCATATTCTTCATATAGCGATGTCGCGCTGTACCTCGCTGTTTCTCACTGTCCTGCTGGCCATGCCGCTGTGCGCGCATGCTGTCGAAAGCGAACGCCGGTTGCCCGTGAACCTGCGCGCCGACCGCATCGATGTTGACCAAAAAAGGGGCATTAGCCTGTATCGCGGCCACGTGGTCTTCAGCCAGGGTACGTTGCGCCTCACGGCCGCGCGCGCCGAGGTGCAGAACCGCGCCAATGATATTGAAACCGTGACCGCCGAAGGAAAACCCGTAACCTTTCGTCACCGGCCGGAGGGACTGGCGGAATTCATCGAGGGCGAAGCCGGCCGTGCCGTCTACCATGCGCCGACCCGGCGCGTGGACCTGTACGGCGAGGTCCAGGTAAAACGTGGGCGCGACCTGTTCCGCAGCGCCGTGCTGCACTACGACATCGAAAATCAAAGCATGATCGCTGAAAGCGCGAACGGGCGACCTGTGTATGCCGCCCTGGTGCCGCGCGCGGACAAGCTGCCGCACCCGGGGAACAACCCATGAGCGTGCTCACCGCCACCCACTTGAGCAAGCAGTACAAGGGGCGCAAGGTAGTGCGCGACGTGTCGCTGTCCATCGAAAGCGGTGAAGTCGTCGGGCTGCTTGGCCCGAACGGCGCCGGCAAGACCACCTGCTTCTATATGATTGTCGGGCTGGTGCCGCTCGACCAGGGCGAGATTCACCTCGACAAGACCGAACTCACGCGCCTGCCCATGCACCAGCGCGCGCGCCTTGGCTTGAGCTACCTGCCGCAGGAAGCATCGGTATTCCGCAAGTTGTCGGTCGAAGACAATATCATGGCGATTCTGGAAACCCAGAAGGAACTGACGCCGGAGGAACGCGAGCAACGCCTGGAAGAACTGCTCCAGGAGCTGCACGTCGCCGATCGCCGCCAGAGTCTCGGCATGAGCCTGTCCGGCGGCGAGCGCCGGCGCGTGGAAATTGCCCGGGCGCTGGCCACACGCCCGCGCTTCATTCTGCTGGACGAGCCCTTTGCCGGCGTGGACCCGCTCTCGGTCCTGGATATCCAGCAACTCATCATGCACCTCAAGCAGCGCGGCATTGGCGTGTTGATTACCGACCACAACGTGCGCGAAACCCTGAAAATCTGCGACCGCGCCTACATCATGTCCGATGGCAAGGCACTCGCTGCCGGTTCTCCGGCGGAAATCCTGTACAACGAGGAAGTGAAAAAGGTTTATCTGGGCGAGGATTTCCGCCTGTAGCGATCGGGGGATGCGCCGGTCCCCATGCTTGATACGACCCGCGGTTTGACTCGAAAATCAGCATCCCGAAAGGGCCTTGTGCGCGGCCGCGACACGGAGAAAAATGGACTAGACTTGAAGTACGAGAAGGCAGCAACAAGGGATGGCTGGATGTAATCTGAGTGCCCCGTACCCATTTTTTAATAATGTATATGTTCAACACCCGCTCATGAAGCAGTCACTCGACTTAAAACTCGGTCAGCACCTGACAATCACGCCGCAGCTGCAACAGGCAATCCGCCTGCTGCAGCTGTCGTCGCTCGAACTGCAACAGGAGATACAGGAGGCCCTGGAAAACAATCCGTTGCTCGAAGATCTGGACGAAGAAGCCGTTGCCCGCGAAGCAAGCGAAGCCCCCGTCGAGGAAGCCGTGAGCGTGGAGAGCGGGGGCGACAGCGAGGCAGGTGATGGCGCGGTCGGCGACGAGCAACCGGTGGACCGCGACGTCGCGATTGAGAACGATCCGCTGCGCGAGGAACTGACCGGCGGCAATGACGACTGGGAAGACAACAGTGAATCGCTCAGCGCCAGCGCCACGCGCAACGAAGGCGGCGACGGCCTGCCGGATATCGACGCACGCAACAGCGCGCCCGCGACCTTGCGCGAGCATCTGTTGTGGCAGATGCAAATGGCGATTCTCTCCCCTACCGACCGGCGCATCGCCGAAGCGACGATCGACGCCATTAATGAAGACGGATACCTTACCTGCACACTCGAAGAGATACAGCAATCCCTCCCCGGCGACTTGTCGGTTGAGATTGACGAAATACAAGCGGTGGTCCACCAGATCCAGAATTTTGATCCGGCAGGCGTCGCCGCGCGCGACCTGAGCGAATGTTTGCAGTTGCAGATGCGCGCGCTCCCTTCCGCCACGCCACACCTCGACAACGCGCGCCGGGTTGCCACCTCCGAGAACCTGGCCTTGCTGGCTAACCGCGATTTCAAGCAGCTCAAACGCACCACCCGGCTTTCGCCCGAAGACCTGCAGGAGGCCATTCAGCTTATTCAGCATCTCAATCCGCGCCCCGGCGGCAGCGTGACCACCAGCCAGGCCGGTTACATCGTGCCGGACATCACGGTCAAAAAAATCCGCGGAACCTGGCGAGCCGAACTGACCTCCAGCGCCGCGCCGCGACTCGGCATCAATCAACAATACGAGAAGCTGATCCGCCGCGGCGCCGACACGGCCGACAACAGATACCTGCAAGACAAACTTCAGGAGGCGCGCTGGTTCATCAAGAGCCTGGTCAGCCGTAACGAGACCCTGCTCAAGGTGGCGCGCGCCATCGTCGACCGGCAACGTGCCTTCTTCGACCACGGCGCCGAGGCCATGAAACCGCTGGTGTTGCACGACATTGCCGAGATCGTCGGCATGCACGAATCCACGATATCGCGCGTGACCACCAGCAAGTACATGCTCACGCCGCGCGGCATCTTCGAGCTGAAATATTTTTTCTCCAGTCACGTCGGCACGTCCGACGGCGGCACTTGCTCGGCCACCGCCATCCGCTCACTCATCAAGAAGCTGATTGAAGCGGAAAAGCCACTCAAGCCGATCAGCGACAGTACGATTGCCGAAATCCTTGCCGAGCAAGGCATTCATGTCGCGCGCCGGACAGTTGCAAAGTACCGAGAGGCGCTTAACATACCGCCTTCCAGCCAGCGAAAATCCCTTGTCTGAAACAGCCCCGTGGAGGTGCCATGCAAATTAATGTCAGCGGCCAGCAAATCGAAATCACCGACCCCCTGCGTGACTATGTCTCCGAGAAAATCGGACGCATCCAGAAACACTTCGACCACGTGACCAATACCAACGTCGTCCTGCATTTCGAAAAGAAGAAGAACCGCCACAGCGCCGAGGCCACCATCAATGCCAAGGGCACGCAACTGCATGCCGATTGCGAGGGCGATGACATGTACGCGGTAATTGACGCGCTGGCCGACAAACTCGACCGCCAGGTGCTCAAACACAAGGAAAAGATCAGCGCCCACCGCTAGGCGCGCCGGTGCCTGCCCGCGGGACAGGCACCGCCGACTCCTCCCGCCTTTCCTGCACGGCCGGGCGCTATTGACCGCGCCCCGGCAATAGTGCAATTTCCATACAATGTCGCACACGGATAACCTGGCCCGCCCGGTGCACCACCCGGATACAGCATGAATCCCATTCTCACCGCGAACGACCTGTTCGATGCCCAGTGCGACGTGCTGCGGTTGCGCTGGCTCGCCGGAAAATCAGGGCAGAAACGGCTGATGGAACCGGCCAATGCCCTGTTTCCGGGTATGGCACTGGTCGGCTACCTCAACTTTATTCACCCCAACCGGATACAGGTACTGGGCAGTGCCGAGGTCGAGTATCTGCGCCGTCTGGGAGAGGCGGAACACGCCCAGGCCATCCAGAATATCTTTACCTGCGCCACCACAACCATCGTGGTGGTGGCGAACGACGAGACCGTCGATGCCGACCTGATCCAGGCCGCCGATGCCGCCAGCTTGCCGTTGCTTGCCAGCACGCTACCCGGCCCGAAAGTCATCGACCACTTACAGCACTATCTGACGCGCTCACTCGCGGCGCGCGCCACGCTGCACGGCGTGTACCTGGAGGTCATGGGACTGGGTGTATTCCTGACCGGAGAGTCCGGCATCGGCAAGAGCGAACTGGCGCTGGAACTGCTCAGCCGCGGCCACCGGCTGATCGCCGACGACGCCGTCGAATTTTCGCGCACCACGCCGACGGTACTGATCGGCCGCTGCCCGCACCTGCTGCGCGACTTTCTCGAAGTGCGCGGCCTCGGTATCCTGAACGTGCGTGCCATTTTCGGCGACACCGCGGTGCGACCGGAAAAGACCCTGCGCCTGATCGTGCGCCTTGAACAACTCACGGCCGAGCGCATGACCAAGGTCGACCGCCTACAGGCCGAACAAGTCACGCGCAACATTCTGGACGTGGACGTACCGGAGGTGGTGCTTTATGTCGCGCCCGGCCGCAATCTCGCGGTGCTGGTGGAAGCCGCCACACGCAACCACATCCTGCGCATGCGCGGCGTCAATCCGCTTGAGGAACTGATGGAACGCCAGCACGTGCTCATGAGCCGGAAAGAAAAATGACCACGCAGACGACCGGGCTGCTTTAATGAGCTTCTTTATTGTCAGCGGCCTGTCCGGCTCGGGAAAATCCATCGCCTTGCAGGCACTTGAAGATCTGGGTTACTACTGCATCGACAACTTGCCGGCCAGCCTGCTGCCGCACTTCACCGAGCAGTTGCTTGGATCGAATCTTCTCCCCGGGACAACGGGCGAAGCGAGCAGGGCTCCCTCAGACGAGGTGCCGACGCACACCGCAGTTGGTATCGATGCACGCAACCGCGCGTTTCTCGACGTGCTGCCACAGAGCCTCACGCGTCTGGAACAGCTCAACGTTCAGTACCGGATCATTTTCCTGGAGGCGGATGAAAACGTGCTGGTAAAGCGTTTCAAGGAAACACGCCGCCGGCACCCGCTCACCGACAAGGATACGCCGCTGCTCGAAGGCATACGCCTGGAGCGCAAACTGCTCGAACCGTTGTCGTTCAACCCGGCACTGCGCATCGACACCACGCACACCACACCGCACGAGTTGCGTACCCGCGTTCAGGACTTTGCGCGCGGCGGTGACTCCAACGGCATGACCCTGCTGTTCGAATCCTTCGGCTACAAGAAAGGCACGCCGGCCGATGCCGACTATGTATTCGATGTGCGCTGCCTGCCCAACCCGCACTGGCAACCCGAACTGCGACCCTACACCGGTCGCGATCCGCAGGTAACCGCGTTTCTCGAACGACACGCCGAGGTGCTACAGATGTTCGATGAATTGCGCGGATTGCTGGAGCGCTGGCTGCCGGGCTTCGAGGCCGAGCGGCGCAGCTACATGACCATCGCCGTGGGATGCACCGGCGGCCAGCACCGTTCGGTTTACCTCGTCGAGAAACTCGCCGCATATTTCGCCGACAAGGGCATCAAGACACAGATTCGTCACCGGGAGTTAGCATGATCGGCATCATACTGCTTGCACAGGAAGATATGGGACGTGGCCTGCTCAACGCCGTGGAGCACGTCCTTGGTAACCGGCCTGAGCGGCTGGATATCCAGCCCATCGATTACCGCCAATCGCAAGAAGCGCTGGCTCAGGCACTCTCGGAACGCATCCGGATGATCGAACAGGGCGACGGGGTGCTGATACTGGCCGATATCTACGGCTCCTCACACACCAATGCGGCGTGCCGCTTGTTGGTACCGGGACGTGTTGAACTCGTGAGCGGCATCAACCTGCCGATGCTGGTGCGGGTGCTCAACTACCGCAACTTGGGCATGGATGAACTCTTGCGCAAGGCGCAATCCGGTGGTGTGGAAGGCATTGTGCGCGCCGTCCCCGCGGTGCGTGTCACTGAGGACAAGCGATGAAGACCGTGTCCACCCAGATAATCAACAAGCTGGGAATGCATGCGCGTGCCTCGGCCAAATTCGTCAGCCTCGCTGCGCACTACAAGAGCGACGTGACCCTCGGGCACAATGGCCAGCACGCCAACGGCAAGAGCATCATGGGTATCATGATGCTGGCGGCCGGCAAGGGCACGCAGGTCGAGCTTGCCGTGGACGGCGAAGACGAGGACCAGGCCCTGGCGGCGTTGCTCGCGCTGATCGACAACCGCTTCGGCGAGGACGAATAAATTGATGATGGATATTTGTGTGCAGGCTTGCCTTCCAATGACGGAACCCTCATCGCGGCGCTCCGCCCTGCGGAAACCATTCCCATGCTGACCCTGCACGGCACCGGCGTCAGCAGCGGCATTGCCATCGGCAAGGCCTATGTGCTGCACCGCGAGCGCCCGGAAGTACCGGAGTACGTGCTGCCGAAACACCTGCTGGAGGACGAGGTCCAGCGCTTTCAGGGAGCCGTCGAAGCGGCGCGCGAACAGCTGACACATATCCGCGACCACATCCCGCGCTCTGCTCCGGCTGAAATCGCAAGCATCATCGACACACACCTGCTGATCCTGCAAGACAAGATGATCAGCGAGGTCCCGACCGAACTGATCCGCAACCGCCAGTACAACGCCGAGTGGGCACTGCGCACCCAGGGCGACCAGCTCATCAGCGTGTTCGAGCAGATGGAAGATCCCTACTTGCGCAACCGCAAGGTGGATGTCTCGCAGGTTGCGGACCGGGTACTGCGTATCCTGCTGGCTGCGGAGGAGGAACACGAACAGATCTCGGGCGCGCTCGAGGGACAGATCGTCATCGCCAACGACCTGTCGCCGGCCGACACCGTGCTGCTCAAGCACCACAAGGTGGCGGCGTTCATCACCAATGTCGGCGGCCCGATCTCACACACGGCGATCCTGGCGCGCAACCTGGAGATTCCGGCGCTCGTGGCCGTGCACAATGCCACACGCTACGTGCGCGACGGCGAAGAACTGATCGTGGACGGAAAGCTCGGGGTGCTGATTGTCGTGCCCGAGAAGAGCGTCATCGCCGAGTACAAACAGCGCCAGAAAGAGATCGCCTTGCTGCGCCGCGAGCTCGCCATGCTCACCCAGAGCCGAACGGTCACGCGTGATGGCACACCGATCGCGCTGCATGCCAACATCGAACTACCGGATGACATCAAGGCGGTCAACAAGGTCGCGGCCGCCGGCGTCGGTTTGTACCGCACCGAATTTCTGTTTATGAACCGTCCCGATCTGCCCGGCGAGGACGAACAGTTCCGCGCCTATGTGAAGGTGGTCAAGGCGCTGGCCGGCAAACCTGTGACGATCCGCACCCTCGATCTCGGCGCCGATAAAAGCGCCGACGGCGCTGCCATGCCGCACGACAAGATCAGCACAAACCCGGCACTGGGCCTGCGCGCCGTGCGCCTGTGCCTGCACGATGTCAGCCTGTTCCGGCCGCAGTTGCGCGCCATCCTGCGCGCCTCGGCGTATGGCGACGTGCGCATGATGATTCCGATGCTGTCGAGTCTGGATGAACTGTTCCGGGTCCTCGACCTGGTGCAGGAAGTGGAGGCGGAGCTGGCACGTGCCGGACAGAAATTCAATCCGGACATGCCGATCGGCGGGATGATCGAGGTGCCGGCTGCGGCGATCGCGGCCGACCTGTTCGCTCCGCACCTCGATTTCATGTCGATCGGCACCAATGACCTGATCCAGTACACGCTCGCCATCGACCGTGTCGACGACGCCGTAAGTTACCTGTACGATCCGTTGCACCCATCCGTGTTGCGCTTGATCGCCATGACCATCCGTGCCGGCAAGGGCGCCGGGATTCCGGTAGCGATGTGCGGCGAGATGGCCGGCGACACGCGCTACACGCGCTTGCTGCTCGGCCTCGGGCTGAGCGAATTCAGCATGCACCCTTCCGGTCTGTTGCAGGTCAAGAAGATCGTACTGGAAAGCGAACTTTGCGAACTGGAGAAGCATGCCGAGGAGGTGCTGGCGGCACGCGACCTGCGCGAGTTGCATAATCTGGTGGAACGGATGAATGCCGGCCGCTGACAGACCTGAGCCGAAGGTTGCCCTTCAGGCCGACACGTCTCCCTGGAGGGCAACCTACGGCGGTTCTCGGAGTCCGATAATTTCAGGAGGAATGCAGAACAACACGAGCAGGTAACTGAAATACGCGCCCTGAACCGGCTAGCGCCGGAACGGATTCCTCGGCAGCTGTGGTCCGGACTCCGCGGGCTGAGGCTGGGTATAGAGATTCTGGCGCGTCGCAGACTGCATTAACGCCTGCACCGCAACCTCGCCACTCTTGCGCCGGTCATCGACCATGGCGACGGGTCCCTTGCGGTATTTCTCTTTCTCGGGCGAGAAACCTTCCTGTAGCCGCGTCTCGAAATGCTCCTTGAGCGGCGAGATGGCATTGATCTTCTTCAGGCGGAACGGCCGCCAGAACGGTGGTGGCCGGCCGGAAGATGAATAACCGCGCGTCTGGAAGGCATCCATCACCAGCTCTCCGCTCTCGTGTGTATAGATGGCGTGCGGCTCGACCACGCGCACGTGGCGCTGATCGTGGTAGCGAATGGCGACGCAGCGCTTCTCACGGATCGCCGCCGTCAGCAGTTGCAGGATGTTCGGGATCATGGTGTCTTTTCGGGCCTTCCTTTTTCCCTTCTTCTTTGCCTTCTTCATGTTCTAATTTAACGCCGTTCGCGGCCGGACGGAAACGTCCAGCTGACGAGCGGTCTGTTTCCTGCCCCGTCTGGCATATTCCGCGAACCCCCGGCCACTACCGGCCATCAACCTGGAAAAAGCAGTCAGCCGCAGATGAACGCAGAACAACGCGGATATTCAATGCACTGCCTGTATTCGCCAGCCCACCAGAAGGGTGAATGACCTGGGTGCATCAATGACATGATTCATTTGCATTTATCTGCGTTCATCTGCGGCTAAAGCCGTTCTCAGGATCAAAGCAGGAACACGGTCGCCAGCCCGAGGAAAATGAAAAATCCGCCGCTGTCAGTGATCGCGGTGATCAGCACACTCGACCCAAGCGCCGGGTCGCGCCCGAACTTGTGACGGAAATAGGGCACACCGACTCCGGCCATGGAGGCGAGCAGGAGGTTAAGCGCCATGGCGGCGGTCATGACAAACGCCAGCGACAGATTTTGGTAGAGCAGCCAGGCGATCGCGCCCAGCAGGCCACCCCACATCAGGCCGTTGATGAGCGCCACGCCGATCTCCTTGGCGAACAGCTTGCGCATGTTCTCCGGGTTAAGCCGGCCAAGGGCGAGCGCGCGCACGATCATGGTGATGGTCTGGTTGCCGGAGTTGCCACCGATGCCGGCCACGATCGGCATGAGCGCCGCCAGCGCAACGAGCTTCTCGATCGATGATTCGAACACGCCGATGACGCGCGAGGCGATGATCGCCGTCACCAGATTGAGCGCCAGCCAGGTCCAGCGGTTGCGCACGCTCTGCCAGACCGACGCGAACAGGTCTTCCTCCTCGCGCAGGCCGGCGAGGTTCAGGATCTCGCGATCGGCCACTTCGCGGATCACGTCCACCACGTCGTCCACCGTGATGCGCCCGAGCAGCCTGCCATTCTCGTCCACCACCGGCGCGGTGATCAGGTTGTAGCGTTCGAACGCCTCGGCCACTTCCTTGTCCGGAGTGAGGGCGTCGAACTTGATCAGGTCATGTTCCATGACCTGCGAAACACGCGCCGCCGGACTCGCGGTGAGCAACCGCGCCAGCGACAGGATACCGAGCAGGCGGTCGCTGCGGTCCACGACGAACAGGCTATTGGTGTGCTCCGGCAGCTCGCCGCGCTGGCGCAGGTAGCGGCTCACCACCTCGATGGTGATGTTCTCGCGCACCGTGACCGTGTCCACGTTCATCAGGCCGCCGGCGGTGTCTTCCGGGTAGGACAGCACCGCATCCAGGCGCTGGCGATCCTGCTTGTCGAGCGCGAACAGGATCGCGGCAATAATCTCGTCCGACAGATCGGGGATGAGGTCGGCGATGTCGTCGATATCGAGCGAACGCGCCGCGATCACGAGCTGTGCGCTGTCCATCTCCTGGAGTAGATCGAGGCGCACCGCCTCGGATACCTCGAGCAGCACCTCACCCGCCACCTCGGGATCCACCAGCGCCCAGACCGGATGACGCTGCTCGGGCGGCAGACCCTCGAGCAGCTTGGCAATGTCGGCAGGATGGAGCAGCCCGAGGATATCGCTCACCCGCTCGGTGTGGCCGTTTTCGAGAGCGGCCAGCACGATCTGCGTATTATCCGGTTTGGTTTTTTTCTTGCGTACCCTGGTCGCCACGGTGCTGATCCCGGCTGGCCGCGGCCGGCAGAATGCGCCGCGGAACGTGCCCAGTGTAGAGGCTGATGGTGAAATCGAAAAGCGCCCGGCTAAATAATTATTGCCGCCGGCCGGCGCTCAACTGCTGGCGAGGGTCATGGACTCGATCAGAATCGAGCCGGTGCGGATGTTGCCGTTGCGGTCCACGTCGTTGGCGACCGCCACCAGCCCGCGGACAGCCCGGTACCCATCTGCCGGAGCAGACCGGCCAAGTCCTGGTCGCCCGGCTGGATGGTGAGGTTGTGCACGCCGCCGGTATTGCCGGTACTGCGCAGGCCGAGCTTGCGCGCCGAATACACGTCCAGCACATAGCCCTGCAGAATGCCGGCGCGCACGGGGTCGCGATTGGCCGGTGCCACCCCGTCGTTGTCGAAGGGCGTGCTGCCGAACGCTCTTTCTCAGACCCAAGTTTTCGCCGTCGCTGAGCCGAGTAGAGTAGAGATGTGGCGCGGTGACGGTAGGTTCATCTCGACTGTTGCCGCACCTTTCGGACAGCGGTGCCTTAATAGATGAAACCATAGCTCCGTCTCCACATCCCTTTCATCGAACCGGACAGGCCCTATTAAGGCATCCGGCTCTCGGACAAGCTCATGTCGTTGCCCACGGGAAGTTGCTAGTAAGCACGGGTAGGTTGACGAGCCCCAACGTTTTGTAAAGGTACTCGGCAGAGAGGCGGGTGTAGCCGCCACTGCCTATTCGATGCTTGCGACACAACCACCGGCGCAGCCGTCGATTGGTGTACCGGTCAACCGTGTTATACGCTTTGCTGACGGGGCCCAAACAAAAATAATTAGCCCAGCCACCCAGCATCCGGTTCAGCTTCTCCACCATCTCGTTGGCATCGAGCAGGCACGTTTTGCGGTCCGTCTGCTCGTGGATTTTCCCGATCAAGAGTTTGATGCTCTTCTTTGAGGGTCGAGTACCCAGATAGGCCCGGCCCGTGCGATTCGAGTAGCAACGCCCAAACGTATATCCCGGATAATCACAGTATTCAGCCGGTACGCGACACAGGTGAGTTTTCTCCTCGTTCTCTGTCAGTTTCAGCCGCTGCATGATCTTCCGCATTTTCTCGAGGCCAGGTCGGCCTGCCGAGTGCAGCAAATCACCAGATCATCGGCATAGGTGACGATGCATCCGCCAAACTGCCGTTCACACCCCCTTTGCTTCCACGCCAACACGAACCGCCGCATGTACAGATTCGACAGCAGTGGTGAGAGTGGGGAGCCTTGCGGAACACCGCGATTGGCATCGCGGTTACGGGTCGTACGCTTCTTGCCGCCCTGCTCGTCTTCCTCTTCAACCGGGGCCGTGATCCACATCTTGATAAGATGCAACACTCGCCGGTCAACCACCCGACGGGCCACCGATTGCAGAAGCTCACTGTGCGGGATGGACTCGTAGTACTCGGATAAATCCGCGTCTACGACTTGCCTGTGCCCCGTGTTCAGCAGGCTATGCACCTGCCGCCGCACCGCATCCAACGCACTGCGTTGAGGCCGGTATCCGTATTGTTCCGTTGGCAGGTCGGCCGCGAAGATCGACTCCAGGACCAACACCGCCGCCGTCTGCGCTACCCGATCCCGGATCGTCGCAATGCCCAAGGGTCTGAGCGTGCCGTTCGGTTTTGGGATATATGCTCTCCTGATCGCTTGTGGCTGGTACGTTTCCTTCCTGAGTTCCGGCGCCAGTTCCCCAAGCCATCGCTGCACGCCATACCTCTCGATGTCCTCAAACCGTACACCGTCCACTTCCGGAGTTGATAGGTTTCCCAATCTCCTGGCCGCCTCGCTACTTCCAACGTTCCGCTTGAACCAAGGCCCCTTCCCTCCACCGGCATTACCCGGCTTCAAACAGTACTGCGGGCCTTTCCGTCACCCCATTGCGCCCGGAGCTTCCCTCGCGGGCCTCCGGTTGATCCTCACACCAATCACGTCATGGGGCTTCCCGTGTCGCATCGCACTCCGGTATACGCATGCCATCGCCATTGCCCCGACGGAACAACCGGGTGCGTTCGTCGCTCGCTGCCCCGGCCATGACAGCCTTCCCCCTAGCCATGAAGGGTCGGCTTCCGTATCAAGCATTTCGAGGTCTGCTCAGCGTTCACTACTCGTTACGGCCTACGTACTCGCCAGGTCCCTATGGACCCTCTTCACCGGAGGCTTCAGCCGCTTCGTTACCTCCACGACTGCTCCGATTGCTACCGGCTGGAGCGACAGTTGCCGGACGGGTCTTCCACCCGCAGGGAGTGCGCGCGTTTGCACGGCGCACATGGCACATACATAAGCCTATATGTAGGGTGGACTAGCGGTTTTTGCGTAACCCTCCGCGCGTTGCGCAGCAACACAATGCTTTTTATATGAGTGCCTGACGGCACAGCTGGCGGGTTACGGCACCAACGGCGTGCCGAATCCACCCTACATTGATTATGTAACCACCCGAGTAAGTGTCATTCTTCTCTGACCCAGTTTTATCTTAAATCCTGTCTATTCATTTTCTTGCCGGATTGCAGCAGAGACGTGACTTCATCTGCCGGCAGCGGTTTGCTGAACAGATAGCCCTGCATCAAGCGGCAGCCGTGGGAACGCAGGAAATCGCGCTGCGCATCGTTCTCCACCCCTTCGCCCACCA
>DATEYP010000291.1:0-2109 GCA_035256085.1 Acidiferrobacterales bacterium | reverse complement strand
GCACGGCGAGGTGTTCGTCACCGAAGACGGCGCCGAGACCGACCTCGATCTGGGCCACTACGAGCGCTTCATCCGCGCCAGGATGTCGAAGCGCAACAATTTCACCACCGGCCGCATCTACTCGAACGTCATCCAGAAGGAGCGGCGCGGTGACTACCTGGGCGCCACCGTGCAGGTGATTCCGCATATCACCGACGAAATCAAGCGTTGCATCCAGGAGGGCGCGGCCGGCGCCGATGTGGCGATGGTCGAGATCGGCGGCACGGTCGGCGACATCGAGTCGCAGCCGTTCCTGGAGGCAATCCGCCAGATGGGCGTGGAAATGGGTACGCACAACGTGGTGTACATGCATCTCACGCTGGTCCCGTACATCGGCGCCGCCGGCGAAATGAAAACCAAACCGACCCAGCACTCGGTGAAGGAGCTGCGCTCCATCGGCATCCAGCCGGACGTGCTGCTGTGCCGTGCCGATCGCATGCTGCCCGAAGACGAGCGCCGTAAGATCGCCCTGTTCACCAATGTGCCGGTGCGCGCGGTCATTTCCGCCGTCAACGTCGATAATATCTACAAGATCCCCGGACTGCTGCACGAACAGGGGCTGGACGAGATCGTGGTCGAGAAGCTGCACTTCAACGCCCCCAAGGCGAAACTCGGCGAGTGGGAGCGGGTGGTGCAGGCCATGGAACATCCCGAGGCCGAGGTCGAGATCGCGCTGGTTGGCAAGTACGTGCATCTCACCGAGTCCTACAAGTCACTGTCGGAGGCGCTGCTGCATGCCGGCGTGCAGACGCGCACACGCGTCAATATTCGTTACGTGGATTCGGAACGCATCACCACCGAAGGCACGCACCTGCTCGACGGGGTGGATGCGATCCTGGTGCCGGGCGGCTTCGGCGAGCGCGGCATTGAAGGCAAAATTCAGACTGTGCAGTATGCGCGCACCAATAAGATTCCGTATCTCGGCATCTGTCTCGGCATGCAGGTGGCGGTGATCGAATTCGCGCGCAACATCGCCGGCCTCAAGGGTGCGCACAGCACCGAGTTCGACCTGCGCACGCCGCACCCGGTGATTGCGCTCATCACCGAGTGGAAGACCGCCGAAGGTAAGATCGAGGTGCGTAACGCCCAGGGCGATCTGGGCGGCACCATGCGCCTCGGCGGCTACACCTGCCAGCTGCAGCCGGGTTCGCGTTCGCACACCTTGTACGCCAAGGACAAGATCATCGAGCGCCATCGGCACCGTTACGAGTTCAACAACAATTATCGTGAGATCCTGCAACAGCACGGTCTGGCAATCGCCGGCACCTCCGAGGATGGAAGTCTTGTCGAGGTGGTGGAGTTGCCCGATCATCCGTGGTTCGTGGGCGTACAGTTTCATCCCGAATTCACCTCCACGCCGCGCGACGGGCATCCGCTTTTCACCGGTTATATTCAGGCGGCGCGCGACAGTCGCGCCGCACTCACCACCAAACAGGCAGCAACACGATGAAACTTTGTGGATTTGACGTCGGTCTCGATAAACCGTTTTTCCTGATCGCCGGGCCGTGCGTGATTGAATCGAAGGAAATGGCGCACGACACCGCCGGGCGGCTGAAAGAGATCACCGCGCGCCTCGGCATTCCGTTCATCTACAAGTCGTCGTTCGACAAGGCCAACCGCAGTTCGGGCAAGTCGTTTCGCGGTCTCGGCATGGACAACGGTCTCAAGATCCTGGAGAGCGTGCGCCAGACGATCGGCGTGCCGGTGCTCACCGACGTGCACGACATCCCGGAAATCGCACCGGTGGCGGCGGTCGTGGACGTGCTGCAAACCCCGGCGTTCCTGTGTCGCCAGACGGATTTTATCCAGGCAGTCGCCGCCTGCGGCAAGCCGGTGAACATCAAGAAGGGCCAGTTTCTCGCGCCCGGCGACATGAAGAATGTCGTGGACAAGGCAAACGCGGCCGGCGGCACGGGTCGGATTATGGTTTGCGAACGCGGCGTGTCGTTCGGCTACAACAACCTGGTGTCGGACATGCGCTCGCTGGCGATCATGCGCGACACCGGCTGCCCGGTGGTGTTCGATGCCACCCACTCGGTGCAGTTGCCGGGCGGGCAGGGCACGAAGAGT
>DATEYP010000290.1:0-2690 GCA_035256085.1 Acidiferrobacterales bacterium | reverse complement strand
GGTGGTGAGCATATCGATGCGCGTCTTGATGGGCGGCACGATGACATTCGACAATCCCGGAAATTTAACAAGCTCGTACATTTCGGCAATCAGCTTTTCCGTTGTCATGCCCGGCCGCCATTCGGATTTCGGCTTGAGCTGAATCATGGTTTCAAACATGGACAACGGCGCCGGGTCGGTGGCGGATTCCGCGCGCCCGGCCTTGCCGAACACGGTCTTGACCTCGGGCAGGGTTTTCAGCAGCCGGTCGGTCTGTTGCAGCAGTTGCTGTGCCTTGCCGGCGGAAAGGCCGGGCAGGGTGGTGGGCATGTATAGCAGGTCGCCCTCGTCCATGTCCGGCATGAACTCGGTGCCGACTTTCATGATGGGAAACGCGCCGAGCGCGATCAGCACAATGGCACCGACCAGTATTTGCCTGGGGCGTGCCAGCACCCAGTCGAGCAGCGGGCGATAGGCATTGAGCAGCCAGCGGTTGAGCGGGTTGTCCTGCTCCGGACGAATGTGGCCGCGGATGAGATAGCCCATGAGCACCGGCACCAGCGTCACCGACAGTCCGGCGGCGGCGGCCATGGCGTAGGTCTTGGTGTAGGCGAGCGGCGCGAACAGCCGGCCTTCCTGCGCCTGCAGGGCGAACACCGGCAAAAAGCTGACGGTGATAATCAGCAGCGAAAAGAACAGCGGTGGCCCGACCTCTTCACTGGCCTGGCGCACCAGTTCCCAGCGGTTCTGATCGGTGACGCCATGCCGCTCGAAATGTTTGTGCACGTTTTCGATCATGACAATGGCGGCGTCCACCATGGCGCCGATGGCGATGGCGATGCCGCCCAGCGACATGATGTTGGCATTGATGCCTTGCGCATGCATCACGATGAAGGCCACCAGAATGCCGATCGGCAGCATCACGATGGCGACCAGCGCCGAACGCAGGTGAAACAGGAACGCCAGGCACACGAGCGCGACAATGGTGAATTCCTCGATGAGCGTGCCGGTCAGGTTGCGGATCGCGCGCTGGATCAGATCGGCGCGGTCGTAGGTGCTGACGATCTCCACACCTTCGGGCAGGCTGCTCTTCAGCGCTTCGAGTTTTTGTTTGACTGCTTTAATTGTGGTCAGGGCATTCTCGCCGTGGCGCATGACGACAATGCCGCCCGCGACCTCGCCCTCGCCATTCAGCTCGGCGATGCCGCGGCGTAATTCCGGCCCGAGACGGATCAGGGCAACCTGCTCAAGCCGAATCGGCGTGCCGGCGGACGTCAGGCCCAGGGGAATGGCGCGCAGGTCTTTAATGCTCTGCGCATAGCCGCGTACGCGGATCATGTACTCGGCCTCGGCCAGTTCGATCACGGAGCCGCCGGCTTCCTGGTTGCCGCGCTCGACCGCCATGCGCACATCCGACAGCGTCAAGCGATAGGCACGCAGCTTGGCCGGATCCACGACAATCTGGTATTGCTTGACCATGCCGCCGACGGCGGCCACTTCCGATACGCCCGGCACGGTGCGCAGTTCGTACTTCAGGAACCAGTCCTGGATGGCGCGCAGCTGGGAAAGGTCGTGCCGGCCGGTGCGGTCTACCAGTGCGTACTCGTAGATCCAGCCGACGCCGGTGGCATCCGGCCCCAGTTCGGGTTTCGCGGCGCGCGGCAGGCGCGGGATGACCTGCGAGAGGTACTCCAGCACGCGCGAGCGCGCCCAGTAGATATCGGTGCCGTCCTTGAACAAGATGTACACGAACGAATCGCCGAACATGGAATAGCCGCGCACCGTGGTCGCACCCGGCACCGACAGCATGGCGGTGGCGAGCGGGTAGGTGACTTGATCTTCCACCACCTGCGGCGCCTGTCCGGGGTAATTGGTCTTGATGATGACCTGTACATCGGACAGGTCCGGGATGGCGTCGAGTGGCGTGCGGGCGAGCGCGTAGATGCCCGCGGCCGTGAGCAGGGCGGTAACGACCAACACCAGAAATCGGTTGTCGAGCGACCAGCGGATGAGTTTGGCGATCATGCAGTGCTCCTAATTCACAGAGGTAAACCCCCGGCTCTGCCGGGGGACTCACAGAGGTTTGACCCCCGCTTTCGCGGGGGCAGGCTCTATACGGCGGTCGGGCGTACACAATCGCTATGCCGGCGAATGAACGGCACGGCAGAAGAAAGTATCTTTCCTTCTCCCTCCGGGAGAAGGCCAGGATGAGGGGAGTGATTCATACCATCAACGCGCCCGACGATCCCCTCACCCCGGCCCTCTCCCTGAGGGAGAGGGAGTGTTGCGTCGAGCCTCGTATTGCCGCCTTCAGGCGGCTCACGGTTTTATTGGGCGCCTTTGAGGCGCTCACAAGATAAGCCCCCGGCTTTGCCGGGGGGCAGTTAACTCATGTCCACAAAGACTGGACAGCCCTTGCCTCAATCATTTCGCCCCCTCTCCCGCGCTTCGCGCGGCCTCTCCCCCAAGGGGAGAGGCGGAGCTCCCCTCTCCCACTTGTGGGAGAGGGGCCGGGGGAGAGGGGATGGCGTTAAGCAGTTGCGTGAGGCTCTTAGTGTCCCGCATGCGGATTCGCTCCAGCGGGCGCCGGCGTGCTGGCCTTGGGATCCGCGGGCGCACCGGGCTGCCCGGACTGCATGCGCGTGAAACTCGCGCGTATATTCGCCTCGGAATCGATCAGAAACTGGCCCGAGGTCACGACCACGTCGCCG
>DATEYP010000289.1:0-9853 GCA_035256085.1 Acidiferrobacterales bacterium | reverse complement strand
TCCTCCACCTCGCGACAAAACGGGCAGGTCGTGGAATGAAAAAACAGCACGATCGGCAGGCGCTGCGCACGCGCAAGCCGTCCGTCGGCACGCAGGTCCACTGCCGGCGGCAAGGCATCTCGTGCCTGGCTGCAACCGGGCAGCAGCAGGGTCAGGGCAACGAACAGGAATTCCGGGAGACGGGATCGGAACATGGCAGGAAAAATCCGTACGGTATGATTCGACGACCGCTTTCGCCTAAGTATAATGGCAAGACGAACGCAGCAGGGCCTCGTTGAATTATACCGATAATGCCGGAATCCATCTCGCTACCCACCCAACCGAACCCCTGACCTATGAACCGCCTGCGCATCAGCACCCGCAAGAGTCCGCTCGCCCTGTGGCAGGCCGAACACGTGCGTGCACGACTCATGGCGTTGCATTCAGACCTAAAGATCGAGCTGGTACAAATGAGCACCGAGGGCGACCGCATCCTGGACGCACCGCTCGCCAAGGTCGGCGGCAAGGGGCTGTTCGTCAAGGAGCTGGAACAGGCGCTGCTCGACGGACGCGCGGACATAGCCGTGCACTCTCTCAAGGACGTCACCGTCACCCTGCCCGACGGGCTGCATATCCCGGTGATCGGCGAGCGCGAAGATCCACGCGACGCCTTTGTATCCACGCGCTTCGATTCGCTGGCCGCCCTGCCGAAAGGCGCGCGCGTCGGCACCTCCAGCCTGCGGCGCACCTGTCAGCTGCGCGCGCGCTACCCGCATCTGGAGATCGTGAGCCTGCGCGGCAACGTCAATTCGCGCCTCACCAAGCTCGTTGGCGGTGAGTTCGATGCCATCATACTCGCCTGTGCCGGTCTCAAGCGCCTCGGCCTGGGCGAGCACATCCGCGCTGAACTCGCACCGGAAATATTACTGCCTGCGGTCGGTCAGGGGGCGATCTGCATAGAGTGCCGGACCGGTGACGTTGCCATCGAGCAGCTCATCGCCCCGCTGCATCACCGGCCCACGGCGACGCGTGTCGCCGCCGAGCGCGCCCTCAATGCGCGCCTCGAGGGCGGCTGTCAGGTGCCCATCGCCGCCTATGCAGAACTGAATGACGATGTCCTGCGCCTGCGCGCGCTGGTCGGCGAACCCGACGGCAGCCATGTGATTCGCGGCGAGATCGAGGGCGATGCCGCGCGTGCCGAGGCCCTCGGTGTCGACCTGGCCAATGAGCTGCTGACGCGCGGTGCGCGCACCATACTCGACAAGGTCTACGGCCGTGTTTAGGGAAAGCAAGCCTGCACAACAACCATATTAAGATTAAGGCCAGCCTGCGCGGCGTGCGGGTGCTGGTAACACGCCCCGCGCACCAGGCCGAGGCGCTCGTCCGGAGTATCGAAGCGGCCGGCGGCGAGGCCGTGCGTTTACCAACCATTGAAATCATCGCACCGGCCAGCACAACTGCCTTGCACGCCGTGCTCGACCGCCTGCCCGAGTTTGCCTTCGCGATTTTCATCAGTCCGAATGCCGTGCGCGGGTTTCTGCCGCTCGTGCGCGTGCGCGGCGGCGTTCCGGCCGGGTTGCGGCTGGCCGCGGTCGGCCAGGGGACGCTGCGCACCCTCAACGAGGAAGGATTTGATGAGGTACTGGCCCCGCTGGAACGCTTCGACAGCGAGGCGCTGCTCGAGCTCCTGCCGCCCGCCGTCGTAGCAGGAAAAGATATCCTGATCGTGCGCGGCGAAGGCGGATACAAAAAGCTCGGCGAGAGTCTGAACGCGCGTGGCGCGCGCGTGGTCTATGCCGAGTGTTACCGGCGCGTGCCACCACACCAGCCCGATGCGGCAATCCTCGCGCGCCTGCGCCGGGGTGAAATCGATATTCTGGTTCTCACCAGCATCGAAGGCGCCGGAAATCTCTGCACGCTGGTGGGCGAAACCGGACGTGCACAGTTGCTGGCCATGCCGGCGGTAGTCGTGAGCGAGCGCCTGTTACAGACCTGCCGGGAACTGGGATTCCACGGCGATCTGCGTGTCGCCGCCCAGGCGAGCGATGCGGCGATTGTGTCCACACTGCGTGCATGGCGGGCCGGACAAAATTCCCTATAATGGGCCCTCGAAGGCATTTACCGGCCCGCTCCAACTCGCGAACCACACACCATGGCCCAAGACACCGACACCCCCCCGGCCCCATCCGCAAAAAAGCGTGCCAGCCGCCGCGCACCCGGCGCGTCCACGCACGGACGCACCGGCCGCTTTGCCGCCGGGCTGGCCCTGGTGCTGGCGATTGTCGCCATGCTCGCGAGCGGCTATGTCAGCTGGCTGGTCAACAGCAAACGCGGCCTCAGCGACGCCAAGGGCCGGCTCGTGAATGTGGAACAGGATACCGCGCAGTTGCAGGCGTTGTCGGCGCAAATGAACCAGGAACTCGCCACGCTGCGCGAAACCCAGGAAACGCTCAAAAGCGGTGTGCAGGCGCTGCACGGCGAAATCGGCAAGGGCCGGCGCGCCTGGCTGATCGCCGAAACCGAGAACCTGCTGGTCATGGCCCAGCATCGGCTCAGCTACGCGCGTGACGCGCGCCAGGCGCTCGCGGCGTTGCGCGTAGCCGATCGCCAGTTGCAGCAACTCGGCGATCCCGACTACCTGCCGGTACGCAAACTCCTGGAAAGCGAAATCGGCGCCCTTGAGAGTTTCGAGCGCCTCGATCTCAGCGGCATGGCCCAGCGTCTCGGGCAGCTCGGCGCGCGCGTGAACACCCTGGCATTCGCCCCGGATCCGGTGCGTCCAACCGGTGAGCCGGCCACGGACGGTGAACAGGGGTTTCTGCGTGAAGTGTGGAAGGATCTGCGCAACCTGGTGAGTGTCCGCACCACCACCGATGTGCGTCGACCCTTGTTGCTGGCGGAGCAAAAATATTTTCTGCGCGAGAACCTGCGCCTGATGCTGTACGGCGCGCAGGTGGCGCTGTTGCACGGCGACTTCACAACCGTCGAATCGAATACCAAGGCCGCGCGTCAGTGGCTGGGCGATTTTTTCGACGCAGGTACGCCCGCCGTGCAGAGCGCGGCGAATGAACTCGATGCCGTTCTCAAGACCCATGCACTGGACCTGCCGGACGTGTCCATGTCGCTCAAGGCATTGCGCGAAATCACCGCCAGACGGACCGCTTCATGAAGACGCTGTTCGGCATCCTGTTGCTGCTGTTCGTCGCGGCGTCGGTCACGCTCATGGTATTCAAAAATCCGGGCTATGTGCTGATCACGCGCGAGCCGTACGTGCTCGAAACCTCGCTCGCGGTATTCCTGCTAATTGCCGCCGCAGTATTCGTGATCCTTTATTTCTGCGTGCGCCTGCTGGCGCGCATTGTGCGCGCGCCGCACAGCCTGACGCGTTGGCGACAGACGCGCCGCACCCGCAAGGCGCGCGAGGCCTTCCTCAACGGGCTCACACAGCTGTTAGCGGGCGAGTGGCTCAAGGCCGAGAAGCAACTGGTGGCCAGCCTGCACGCCGCGGACTCGCCGTTTCTCGGATATCTCGCTGCGGCGCTGGCAGCCCAGGGGCAGGGAGACACCGACAAGCGCGATCAGTACCTGTCGCAGGCGCACCAGCACAGCGGCGCCAGCGCGCTGGCCACGGAAATGACCCAGGCGCAGCTCCAGCTGCTCGCCGGACAGAACGAGCAGGCGCTCGCCACACTCACGCGCGTACAGGCCAGCCATCCACAACAGGCGCACGCCGTGCGCCTGTTGATCGAAACGTACCGGCGACTGCGCGATTGGCAGAATCTGGCGCACCTGTTGCCGGAGGCACGCCGTGGTCACCTGTTGCCGGACGCGGAACTCGACGCCCTCGAGCGTACGACACAGCGCGAGCTGCTGAACCTGCCGCTGCCGGCCGGTTCCCTCGATACCCTGCATCGGGCGTGGTCCGAGGTTCCCGAAAGCGCGCGCCGGCACCCGGATTTGATCTTTGTGTATGCGCGCCAATTGATCGACCAGAACGCCATGGACGAATGCACGGCCCTGCTTGCCATGGCGCTTGAGCGCCAGTGGGATGAGCGTCTGGTGCGGCTATATGGCGAGGCACGCGATGCGCAACCGGCCGCGCAACTCGAAACCGCCGAGGAATGGCTTACGCGTCACGGCGAAAGCCCGGCGCTGCTGCTCACGCTCGGACGGCTGGCGCGCCGCAACCGGCTGGACGAACGCGCGCGCGGTTATCTGGAAAAAGCCGTCGACCTGGGCGCCACCGCCGAAGCGCACGCCGAACTCGGCCTGCTTTTCGAGGAGGCCGGCGATAGCGGCCGTGCCCTGGCGCATTGCCGGCAGGCGCTCGACCTGTGCCGACAACGGTATCAACCGGGTCTGGCGCATCAAGACCGCACCGCAACGGAAACAAGCCGCGCCAACGGCGACGGCTATTAAAAAGAGATCCTTCAGGGTTTGGCGTATTGCCGTCCGCCAGCCTTAACGCAAACCCCCTCTCCCTTGAGGGAGAGAGCGGGGGTGAGGGTGAAAATCAGCACACGCGGCGTTTCACCCCTCTCCCTGACCCGCACGAGAGTCGGAAGATCCTAAAAATATTTCATTAACCTAGAAAAAGCAGTCAGCCGCAGATGAACGCAGATGAACGCAGATAAACGCAGATAAACGCGGCTATTCAATGCACTGCCGGTATTCGCCAGATCACCAAAAGGGTGAATGACCTGGGTGCATCAATGACATGATTCATTTGCATTTATCTGCGTTCCTCTGCGGCTAAAGCCGTTCTTAGGATTAATCGTCAACCGGGCGAACCCGCCGCGGCATGCGCGCCAGCGGCGCGACGGAAACAATGCCGTCGCGTGTTTCCGGCTGCAGCGTGACATGCTCGATCCCGTAACGGGAGCCGAGCAGCGCGCGCATGGCCTCCAGTGTCTGCATCCAGTTGCCCAATTCCTCGACCACCACATGCGCGGACAGCGCCGGCATGCCGGATGCCGGTGTCCAGATGTGCAGGTCATGCACCGAAGTCACGCCCGGCAACGCCGCCAGATTCCGGCCGACCTCATTCAGATCGATGTTCAGCGGCACGCCCTCCATCAATACATGCAAGGCCTCGCGCAACAGGCGCAGCGTGGAGTACAGGATGAGCGCGCAGATCAACATCGACAGCAGCGCATCGATCGGCAACCAGCCGGTGAAAACAATCACCGCGCCGGCAATGAGCGCGGCCACCGACCCGAGCAGGTCGCCGAACACATGCAGCAACGCGCCGCGTGTATTGATGTCCCCGGCCCCGCGGCTCAGGATGAACAGCACGAGGATATTGACCGCGAGTCCGGCGGCGGCGATCGCCATCACGGCCATGCCGGAGATGGGGCGCGGCGCCTGCAGACGCGCGATCGCCTCCACCACGATGCCGATCACGACCGCGAGCATGAGCAGGCCGTTCACGAGCGCGGCGATCACCTCGGCGCGCGCGAACCCGTAGGAATGGCGCGCCGACGGCGGGCGGCGCGCCACCCAGGCGGCCAAGGCGGCCAGCGCGAGCGCCACACTGTCGGAAAACATGTGGCCGGCATCGCCGAGCAGGGCCAGCGAACCGGACCAAAGCCCGCCGGCCGCCTCCAGCAGGGCAAAGCCGAGTGTGAGCGCCAGCGCCATGTAGAGACCGCGCGCCGCGGGTGCGCGGTGCCGGCCGCTGTGATCATGATGGTGCGTGTGTGATGCGGACATGACGTGGCGCATGACAATGGACGCCGTTACGCTACCCGCGCAGCGCGCGGCCGGCAAGTATCAAACCTATTTGTGCGCTGCCACGCGGCTGCCGACAGGGAACCCGGGCAAGGCGGGAGCGGTTGCCAAAGACGAGGCGCGCTCGCGCAGCGACATTGACAAACCCGGCTGTGCTGCGTTGAATGGCGCCCGGCATCAGCTCGTCGCCGGGGACGATCCAATCCCGGCCCAGACCGATTTGCCGCGTACCATTTCTTGTCGTGATTTGAAGGACGCCTGTCAGATATTTGATTATGCATCACACGACTTTGCTGCAGGTTGATGGCCTGTCCCGTTTTTACGGTCCGCTCGAGGCTGTCAAAAATATCAGCTTCGAGGTGCGGCAGGGCGAGGTGCTGGGCTTTCTCGGACCGAACGGCGCCGGCAAGACCACCACCATGCAGATGCTCACCGGCAATCTCGCGCCCAGCCAGGGACGCATCAACGTCGCCGGACACGACCTGCTCGATGACCCGCGCGCCGCCAAGGCGGCCATCGGTTACCTGCCCGAGCAGCCGCCGGTGTACCGCGATCTCACCGTGGACGAATATCTCGACTACTGCGCGGCCCTCAATCGCATTGAACGCGGCAAGCGGCACGCGGCGCGCGCCGCCGCCAAGGACAAGTGCGGCCTGAACGACGTCGGCCGGCGCCTGATCGGCAATCTCTCCAAGGGTTACCAGCAGCGCGTCGGCATCGCCCAGGCCATCATCCATCTGCCGCCGGTTATCATTCTCGACGAGCCAACCGCCGGCCTCGACCCCATCCAGATCCGCGAGATCCGCCATCTGGTGCGCGAGCTTGGCAAGGAGCACAGCGTGATTCTGTCCACGCACATTCTCACCGAGGTGCAAACAGTCTGCAGTCATGTGCAGATCATCAATAAAGGCGAACTGGTGCTGAACGTCAGCAGCGACGACCTGGCGCAGCGCATGCAGTCGTCGGTGCTGACGCTGCGGTTCCGCAATACGCCCGACCTCGCGGCCATTGCATCAGTACCCGGCGTCAAGAACGTGGAAACCGTCGAGGGCGGCGGCCTGCGCGTGTACCACGAACCCGCCAGCGATCCGACGGATGCCCTGGTGAAATGTTCCGTCGAACGCAATTGGGGGCTCGCCGCGCTCATCCCGCAGCGCGCCAGCCTGGAAGACATCTTTCTCGAACTCACCAAGGGCGACGCCACCCACGACGTGGCCGCCGCGCCGCACGCCACCGGCAGCGGGGAACCGGCATGATTTTCACCATTGCCCGGCACGAACTGCGCCGCCTGTTTCTGTCGCCGCTCGCCTGGATCATTCTGGCGGTGGTGGAATTCATTCTGGCCTGGATGTTCCTGCAACACCTTGAGGGTTTCCTCACGATCCAGTCGCAGCTACTGGGCATGAACAGCGATTACGGTGTCACCGAAGTGGTGGCCGCGCCGTTGTTCGGCAACGCCGCGATTGTGCTGTTGCTGGTGGTGCCGCTCGTCAGCATGCGCCTGGTCACCGAGGAACGGCGCAACAAGACCCTGGCGCTGCTGTACAGCGCGCCGCTGTCCATGACCGAAATCGTGCTGGGCAAGTATCTCGGCCTGTACACCTTCCTGCTGATCCAGCTGCTGCTGATCGCGCTCATGCCGCTGTCGTTGCTGGCCGGCGGCGGTCTCGACTTCGGCCTGCTCGCCTCCGGGTTGCTGGGCCTGGCGCTGCTGCTCGGCGGGTTCGCGGCGGTGGGCCTGTTCATGTCGACACTCACCCAGCACCAGACGGTTGCGGCGGTGAGCACCTTCGGCATGCTGCTGTTCTTCTGGCTGCTCGACTGGGCGCGCACCGGCGCCGGCGGTGGCGTCCTGCCCTATCTGTCGCTGCTCAACCACACCGAGCCATTTTTGAAAGGGCTGTTCGGCACGCGCGACCTGGCGTATCACCTGCTGTTCATCGCCACCTTCCTGGCCTTGAGCGTGCGGCGCCTCGACATGGACCGGCTCGGAGGCTGAACCATGCAAACCAGCCGCAAATCGCGTTTCCAGTTGCGCCTGGCCAGCACCAGCTTCGTGGTCTTGCTGCTGACGGTGGTCGGACTGCTGCTGTGGCTGTCGCGCGACGTCCACCGGCAATTCGACTGGACACACAATCATCGCAATACGCTGTCCGAGGCATCGCGCACGCTGCTCGCGACCCTGGACAAGCCGCTGCATGTCACCGCCTATGCACGCGACACCGAAGGCGTGCGCCGCAACATCGGCGAGCTGGTGGCGCGCTACCAGCGCTACAAGCAGGACATCGTGCTGGAGTACGTGAACCCGGATACCGACCCGGCGCGCGTGCGCGACGCCGGCGTGCGTCTCGATGGCGAACTGGTGGTCGGCTACAACGGGCGCACGGAGAACCTCAGCCAGCTCACCGAAGAGGCGTTCACCAACGTGCTGGTGCGCCTGGGGCGCGGCGGTGAACGCTGGGTGATCTTCGTCTCCGGCCATGGCGAGCGCAGTCCCGATCGACAGGCGAACTCCGATCTTTCGTCGTGGGCGGCGCAACTCACCAAGCGCGGGCTGAAAACCCGTTCCCTCGCGCTCGCCGGCCGCAACGCCATTCCGCAAAACACCTCGGTACTGGTGATCGCCAGCCCGCGCGCGAAGTATCTTGCCAGCGAAGTCAAACAGATCGAACAATATCTGGCGCGCGGCGGCAACCTGCTGTGGCTTGCCGAGCCCGGCCCGCTGCAGGGCCTGGAGCGTGTCGCCGAATCGCTCGGTGTGGAATTTCAGCGCGGCGTGGTGGTGGATCCGGCGTCGCAGTCGCTCACCGGCACGGCCGCCAATTTCATCGTCATCACGCGCTACGGCACACACCCGGCGGTGCAGGGCTTCGAACTGATGAGCCTGTTTCCGGAAGCAGCCGGCCTCAGCGTGCAGCCGCCCAAGGGCTGGGAGCAACGGGTGATTCTGGACAGCGCGCCGGACGCATGGCTCGAAACCGGAGCATCGACCGGCAAAATCCGCTTCGACCCGGGACAGGACATCCACGGGCCGATCAACATCGCCGTATCGCTCACGCGCAGCCTGGAAGGCCGGCAGCAGCGCGTGGCGGTAATCGGCGACGGTGATTTTCTGTCCAACACCTTCCTTGGCAATGGCGGCAATCTTGAGCTCGGCCTGAATCTCGTGAACTGGCTGAGCAACGACGATGCCTACATCAACGTGCCGGCCAGCACCGCGCCGGATATGAACCTGACGCTCACGCGCAGCATCCAGATTGCGATTGTGCTCGGCTTTCTGGTGTTGCTGCCGGTCGGACTGCTGACCGGCGGCGTCACCGTCTGGTGGCGGCGCCGCAAGCGCTGACGCGCACCGATGAAAAACCGCTGGCTGCTCAATATCGGCCTCGCCCTGCTGGTCGGGGCACTGATTCTGCTGGTGCTCTATCGGCCCGGCACCGGCAAGGAAGCGCAAGGCACTCCGCTCACCGCCATCCCTGTCGATGCCGTCCAGCGCATCAAACTGGTTCGCCCGAAGCAGCCGGAAATCGTACTGGAAAGAATTGGCGAGCATTGGCGGCTGCATGCGCCGCGCAAGGCGCGCGCCAGCAGCTTTCGGGTGAATGAATTGCTGAGCCTGGCCGCCATGCGCGTCAGCACGCGGTTTCCCGCCACCCCCGCCGAACTCGGAAAATACGCCCTCGACCAGCCGCTCGCCACGCTGTTCCTGAATGATGCCGAGATCCGTTTCGGCGGCATGCATCCGCTCGATAACCAGCTGTACGTGTTGCACGACGGCCAGGTGCAACTCGTTCCGGCTTCGGTGCTGCGCGCCGTCAGTGCCGCGCCGAATGATTTTCTCGACACCAGCCCGATCGAAGACAAGGCCAAGCCGCTGGCCTTCAAATTCCCGGCCTTCAGCCTGAAACAGAACGAGCAAGGCGCGTGGGTTCGCACACCGGAGCTGAAGGGGCTCGGCAGCGATCGGGTGAACCGGTTTGTGGAGGAGTGGCGGCATGCGCGCGCCCTGTCCGCGGCACCGTACAGCGGCAAACCGGTGAAGGCACGCGTGACCCTCACGCTTGCCGACGGCGACCGGCAACGTGTCATCGAGTTCGGCGTGCTCGCCGACAAACCGGAATTTATCCTGTACCGCAAGGACGAG
>DATEYP010000288.1:0-3703 GCA_035256085.1 Acidiferrobacterales bacterium | reverse complement strand
GGTCTCGGCCAGCTTGTCGGCGCCGCGCTTGGTGGCGGTGAAAATCACCGCCTGGTAGAGCGCGTCGTTCTTCAGCAGGTGCGACAGCATGGCGTGCTTGTGCGCGTGGTCATCCGCCTGATGCACCTGCTGGGTGATGGACGCATGCTGATCCTTGTTGTCGGCGAGCTGGATGCGCGCCGGATTCTTGAGCAGCTGGCGCGCGATCTCCAGCACCTTGCCTTCGAGTGTGGCCGAGAACAGCAGCGTCTGGCGGTTCGCCGGCGTGGCCTTGGCGATGTCGCGCACGGCGTCCACGAAGCCCATGTCCAGCATGCGGTCGGCCTCGTCCAGCACCAGGATCTCGAGGCGCGAGAAATCCACACGCCCGCGCTCCATGTGGTCCATCAGCCGGCCGGGGGTCGCGACCAGCAAGTCGAGCGGCCGTCCCAGCAGGTTGAGCTGCGGGCCGTAGCTCATGCCGCCGACGATGTTGCCGGAGGTCACCTTGCAGTGGCTGCCGAACTGTTTGATGTTGTCGCTCACCTGCATGGCGAGCTCGCGGGTCGGGGTCAGCACCAGCACGCGCGGGCCGCGGCCCTTCACGCTGGAAGGGGTCAACAGTTTCTGCAGGGCCGGCAGCACGAAGGCCGCGGTCTTGCCGGTACCGGTCTGGGCCGAGGCCATCAGGTCGCGGCCGGCGAGGGCCACTGGAATGGCCTCAAGCTGGATGGCGGTGGGTGTCTTGTAATGACAGGCCTCGATGGCACGCAGCAGTTTTTCGTCGAGTCTTAAGCTTTCAAAAGTCAAAATAAATCCCTCTTCCGCCTACCACGGGCGAAAATTGTATTAATGAATGAATACAACGGACGAACAAAGCGGAATTACGTGGCAGGTAATGTCAGCGCCTGGTTCCGAATGGCCGCGCACCGATAACGGGGTGCAGCCCACACGTCGCTAACCAGGAAACCGCTTAGGAAACAGCAGGGGAAGGTCAGAAACGTCTAAACCCTTAACTTCAGGGTGGCGGCACTATACCCGCTGGGCATCGCGATTACCAGCACTTTCAGCAGGCTTTCCAGCGCCGTCCCGCACCCGCGGACGGCGCTGGGCCGCCGGTTCAGACCATGGCGCGCCGGATGCGGCGCTTGAAGGCATGAATCTGGCGCAGCACGCCGTGCAGTTCGCCGAGATCCTTGGAGGCGAGAATTTCATCGCGGCGTTTCTGAAGTGCGCGAATCCTGGCTTTCAGCGCCGCCTTGTCGATGCCCACGACCGCGTGATGCGCGTGCGCATCGAGCCCGAGCGCCGTGCACAGCGCCTTGAGCACGTGGTCCTTGTTCATCTGGGTGGCGCCCTTTACGGCCTCGTGCTCGATACCTTTGGCAATCTCGCGCAGCTCGGCAACCGTTTTGTGTTTCAGTTCTTCATAGGTATGCGACATGCCGGTATCCTCCTCCTCGTGAATTGACGTGGCTATTACAACACTGGTCCGGCAACGCGATCAAACCGTCTCGCGGTGCCGGTCAATCCAGTAACCCCAGGCCACCAGCAACCACTGCGCGTGCCCAACCCAGGCGATGGCCAAGACATCGGGCGGCGGCGGACCGAGCAGATTGCCGGCGTAAATCAGGCCGAGCAGCGCCACCAGTGCCCACAGCGTCCAGTGGCCGGCGGCATCGCGTGCGCGGGTCGAACGCACATAGAGCAGAATGCCGCACACGAACAGGCCGATTTCCATCGCCAGTGTGGCGGGCACCGAATTCCAGAGCCCGAGACCCACACGGGTAGCGTCCGGCCACAACGGCAGATCCGGACGATGGGTGAGAAAGTCGAGCAGCCAGTGGCTGAGCACGGCCATCGCCAGCACGACGCTGGCGCGCGCATCGCGCCGAACAGACCGCCCCAGACGATCACCATGAACAGGCTGTGCGACCACGGGTAGTGCTCGAAATCGAGCGGCGTGAATGCCGTGATGCCCGGCGCGATCCGCACCCGCTCCACCCCGAGCAACAGCAGCGTCGGCCACAACAGGTCGATGAACTGCGCGGCCAGAAACAGGGTGCCGAGCGAAACACGCGGTGCGAAGCGCTTGGCGCCAAATCCAACGGCAAAGTGGCCGATGAACATTCTTGTTCTTCAGAAATCCACGGGGCGATAGAAGAAAACGAATCGGCCGCTTTCGATGTCAATCATCAGCGTCGCGCCGCGGTGCACGGCGTAGTCCACATACCCCGGCACCGCGCTGTCCAGATGGCATTCGCTCACATGCTGCGGCGCCTCGAAATTGCGGTCGCGGTCGTACCAGGACAGCAGCAAGCATTCGCCGAGCCGCGCCTGCGCCGTGTCCCTGGCAAGCGACAGTGCCGCGAGATAGTCCGCAAGCGGCGGCCGCGGTTGCAGGGCCACGACCGCGACACCGGACAGGTCCAGGGGCGGCGGCACCGGGCAGGTCGCACCGCCGTTTGCGGCCGGATCGGCGACGTCTGTCAGGTTCTCAGTAGGACCATTCTTCATGGCAGCACTCCTGGGCAGCGGGATACCCTTGGCGTATGCTACGCTTTCTCATAAATGAATCCCTACTCCGTTCGTCCTTCCATATTATTCATGATTATTCATGCCGCGTCCGGACGCCACTTGCCTGATAAATATAACGTGAAACCGACTATTCGGTTACTCGTCCTCGGGGCGGTGTTCGGCGTCGCCGGTACGCTGCTTTATTTGAGCGCGGCCAACTCGGACACTACGCCCGTCGCGCCGGCACCCATTCCCTACATCAAGGCCGTCGAGTTGCTGCGCCACGCCAGTCCCGCGCGGCTGGCACTGCGCTCGCAGGTGGCGCTGGTCATGGATGAGCGCGACGGGGTCATGCTGTACGGGCAGGCCATCGATACGCCGCGCCCGATCGCCTCGCTCACCAAGCTCATGACCGCGCTCGTGGTCCTCGAGTCCGGCCTGCCGCTGGAGGCGCCGATCGCCATCACCACCGACGATCGCGACCGTCTCAAGGGCTCGCACTCGCGCCTGCAAATCGGCGCTATCCTCACGCGCGATGACCTGCTGCGTGCCGCGCTCAGCGCCTCCGACAACCGCGCGGCTGCGGCGCTGGCCCGCACCGCCCCCGGTGGTACGCAGGCATTCGTCGCCTCCATGAACGCCAAGGCGCAGGCGCTCGGCATGACCCACACAAACTTCGCCGACGCCTCCGGCCTCGATGCGCGCAATATCTCGACCGCGCGCGACCTGCTCAGGCTGCTCGATGCGGCGCGCGCCCAGCCTCGCATTCATGCCTTCACCACCAGCGACGAGCACTGGGTCACCGACCTCGCCACCGGCCGCGCCATGGGCTTTTTCAACACAAACCGTCTGTTGCGCCAGGAAGGTTGGGGGGTGGCCCTGAGTAAAACCGGCTACACCGCCGATGCCGGCAATTGCCTGGCAATGCGCGTTATGGTCGCCGGCCGGCCGCTCAGCATTGTGTTGCTCAATTCCTGGGGCAAGGCCAGCAAGTACGGCGACGCCAGGCGCATCCGCGACTGGTTGATCGATATCGAGCGCCGCATTCCGGTCACCACCGCGGCGATCTAGTACCCCGTCAAATAAGTTTTTCCGCATGTTCCAATACGCGAAGCAGAACGAGGAGTCCCTTCTCCCTCCGGGAGAAGGACAGGATGAGGGGAAAATCAATGGGAGATTGCATGATCCCCTCACCCCAACCCTCTCC